>JANMQL010000254.1:0-17087 GCA_031370475.1 Hyphomicrobiales bacterium
AGCCCGGATTCGGCCAACAGCCAGTTCTTCATCTGCTTCGGCGATGCCAAATTCCTCGACCGCCAATATACGGTGTGGGGCAAGGTCAGCGCCGGCATGGAACACGTCGATGCCCTGAAGCGCGGCGAGCCGGTGCAGAACCCCGACAAGATCGTCAAGATGCAGGTGGCGGCGGACGTGAAATAGGGAGCCGCGTTGCGCGTCGCCGATTTCGATTTCGAGCTGCCGGCGGAGCAGATCGCGCTGCGTCCGGCCATTCCGCGCGATGCGGCGAAGCTTCTGGTGGTGCGGCCTGACGCACTCGAAGACCGCATCGTGCGCGAATTGCCGGCGTTGCTGCGGCCGGGTGACGTGCTAGTGTTCAACGATACCAAGGTCATTCCGGCGGCGTTGGGCGGGCATCGGGTGGGGCGTGGCGGAACCACGCCCCGGATTGAAGCCCTGTTGCATATGCGCCTCGGACCCTCGCGCTGGAAGGCCTTTGCCAAGCCCGGCAAGAAACTGCAGGAAGGCGACCGCCTACGCTTCGGCGGCGAAGGCCGCGTCTGCCTGACCGGCACACTCGACGCCACCGTCGAGGCCAAGGGCGAGGCGGGCGAAATCACCTTGGCCTTCGATCTTGCGGGGCCAGTGCTCGACGAGGCAATAACCCTTGTCGGCGACATGCCGCTGCCACCCTACATCGCCGGCAAGCGCGCCACCGACGAACGCGACCGTGGCGACTACCAGACGATGTTTGCCCGGGAAGAGGGCGCGGTTGCCGCGCCCACGGCCGGGCTGCATTTCACTTCCAATTTGATGAGTGCCCTTGAAGCGGCGCGAATTACGCGGGAATTCGTGACGCTCCATGTCGGAGCCGGAACCTTCTTGCCGGTGAAGGCCGAGGATACGAGCGGCCACAAAATGCATCCCGAATGGGGCATCGTCGATGAAGCCACCGTCCGCCGGCTCAAGGCGGCGAGGGCTTTGGGCGGGCGGATCATTGCGGTGGGAACAACCTCGCTCCGCCTGCTGGAGAGCTCCGGCCTTGAGCCATTTTCCGGCACGACCGACATTTTCATCACCCCCGGCTATCGCTTCCGGGCCGCCGATCTGCTGCTCACCAATTTCCACTTGCCACGCTCCACCCTGTTCATGCTGGTGGCGGCCTTCGCCGGGCTCGACCGCATGAAGGCGGCCTATGCCCATGCCATCGCCCATGATTATCGGTTCTATTCCTATGGCGATGCCAGCCTGCTATTCCCCGCTCCATGACGGTTGAATTTTCCTTCACCCTGCACAAGCAGGATGGCGATGCTCGCCTCGGCACCGTGCATACGCGCCACGGCGCCATCCGCACGCCGGCCTTCATGCCGGTGGGCACGGTGGGCACCGTCAAGGGCCTCTATTTCGACCAGGTGGCGGAAACCGGCGCCGACATCATTCTCGGTAACACCTATCACCTGATGCTGCGCCCCGGCGCCGAACAGGTGGCCAAGCTCGGCGGCCTGCATGAATTCATCGGCTGGCACCGGCCGATCCTGACCGACTCCGGCGGCTTCCAGATCATGTCGCTCTCCAAAATCCGCAAGATCACCGAGCAGGGTGCGGTGTTCCAGTCGCATATCGACGGGCGCCGCCATGAATTGTCACCGGAACGCGCCATGGACATCCAGCGCCTGCTCGGCTCCGACATCCAGATGCAGCTCGACCAGTGCATCGAATATCCGCACACGGAGAAAGCCGCGACCCGCGCCATGCAACTGTCTCTGCGTTGGGCCGAGCGCTCGCGCAAGGCCTTCGGTCGGCAGGAGGGCCGCGGCAATTTCGGTATCGTCCAGGGCGGCATCGATGCGCGGCTGCGCCGGGAGAGCGCCGAAGGGCTGGTGGCGATCGGTTTCGAGGGGTATGCCATCGGTGGGCTTGCCGTGGGCGAGGGACAGGCACTCATGCTCGAGGCCATCGAGGATACGGTGCCGCATTTGCCCGGTGACAAGCCGCGCTATCTGATGGGCGTCGGCACGCCCGAGGACATACTCGAGTCCGTGGCGCGCGGCACCGACATGTTCGATTGCGTGATGCCCACAAGGTCCGGCCGCCACGGCCAGGCCTTCACCCGCTTCGGCAAGATCAACCTGCGCAATGCCCGTCATGCCGCGGATGCGCGCCCCCTCGATCCCGAGAGCCCATGCCCGGCCCTGTCGCGCTATTCGCGCGCCTATCTGCACCATCTCGTCCGTTCCGGCGAATTGCTCGGAATGATGCTATTGTCCTGGGCCAATATCGCCTATTACCAGTCGCTGATGCAGGGCATCAGGACCGCCATCGGGATAGGGCGCTTCGAGGAATTCCGGGCCGTGACAAAGGAACGATGGAAGCGCGGCGATATTGCCGCCTAGATAAGAAAACAGGAGAGAGACCCCATGAAAATGTCCGGCGAAGAAACCATCCCCGCATCGCGGCAGACCGTTTGGAAGGCGCTCAACGATCCGGCGATCCTCAAGCAAAGCATTCCCGGTTGCCAGTCGATCGTCAAACACTCGGACACCAACATGGAAGCCCGCGTGGTGGTCAAGCTCGGCCCCCTGAAGGTGGGTTTTACCGGCATCGTTAACCTGACCGATCTCGATCCTCCCAACGGTTATCGCATTTCGGGTGAGGGCAAGGGCGGTCTCGCTGGCTCCGCCTCCGGGGGCGCCGATGTCAAGCTCGAAGCGGTGCCCGGGGGCACGCGGCTGAGCTACGACGTCGATGCGCAGGTGACGGGCAAGCTCGCCAGTCTCGGTGCTCGCTTCATCGAACCGACGTCGCGCGCGCTCGCCAGCCAATTCTTTGCGAAATTCGCGGCGCTGGCGGCCAAGATGGAACCGGCGGCGGCGAAGCCTAAGAAACCGGCCAAGAAACCGTTGAAGAAGGCGGTCAAGAAGCCCGTCAAGAAAAAACCCGCCAAGAAGAAGCGCTGACTACTTCCCCGTCCCGCCCGTGTGCTCGCCCTCGCGCGTCAGGTAATAGGCGCCGAGGATTGGCAGGAAGGTGACGGCGATAACGAAGATCGCCACCACATTGGTGACCGGGCGCTGCCGCGGCCTTATTAACTCGTTGAGCATCCAGATCGGCAGCGTCGCCGACTCGCTGCCGGCGCCGGCGGTGAAGGTAGTGACGATCACCTCGTCGAAGGACAGCGCGAAGGCCAGCATGCCACCGGCCAAAAGCGCCGAGGCAATCTGCGGCATCACCACATAACGGAAGGTCTGAAAACCGTCGGCGCCGAGGTCCATGGAGGCCTCGATCATGCTGGCCGAGGTGCGGCGGAAGCGGGCCAGCGTATTGTTGTAGACGACGACGATACAGAAAGTTGCATGGCCCAGCACGATGGTCCACATCGAGAAATTCAAATCGAAGACATGAAAGGCCGAGCGCAGCGCGATGCCGGTGATGATGCCGGGCAGCGCGATCGGCAGGATGAACAGCAGCGAAATATAGTCGCGGCCGAAGAACTTGGCCCGCGCCACGGCGGCGGCGGCGCAAGTTCCGAGCACCAGCGCAACGAGAGTTGCAATGGCGGCGACCTTGATCGACAGCGCGATCGCATTCCAGATGTCCTGGCGCTCCCAGACGACCGCGAACCACTTCAGTGTCAGCCCCGGCGGCGGAAACTGGTAGCTCTTCTCTTCGGTGGTGAAGGCATAGACAAAGATGATGAGCAGCGGGACATGCAGGAACAGTACCCCGCAAACAGCCGCCAGAGTGAGCGGCAAAGGCGCGCGCTGTCCGCTTTCAGAGCGCATGGAAGGCCCCCATCCGCTTGGCTACCCAGAGATAGACACCCATGATGACGATGGGCACCACGGTGAAGGCGGCGGCCAGCGGAATGTTGCCGGCCGTGCCTTGCAGCGTATAGACCGCCTGGCCGAGGAAATAGGTCGAGGTGCCGACGATCTGCGGCACGATGTAGTCGCCGAGCGTGAGCGAGAAGGTGAAGATCGAGCCGGCAATGATGCCGGGTAGCGCCAGCGGCAGGATCACCGTGCGCAGCGCCTGACGGGGGCTGGCGCCGAGATCGGCGGCCGCCTCGATCAGATTGCCCGGCACGCGCTCGAGCGCCGCCTGGGTCGGCAGTATCATGTAGGGCAGCCAGACATAGACGAAGACCAGGAAGGTGCCGATATAGCTGATCGACAGGGAGGGGCCGCCCACCACCGGAATAGCCAGTACGGCGTCGAGCAACCGGGTGAGGTGCAATTGTCCCGCCAGCCAACTGATGATGCCTTCCTTGGCAAGAATGAGTTTCCAGGCATAGATCTTCACCAGATAACTCGACCATAGCGGCAGCATGACCAAGAGATAGAACAAGGCTTTCCACTTCCCCCGCGCATAACGCGCCGCGAAATAGGCGATGGGAAACGCGATCGCCACCGATGTCAGACTCACAGCCGTCGCCATGATCAGTGAGCGGAAGATCACGTCGAGATTGGCCAGCCGGAATAGTTCGGCATAGGTGGCCAGGGTGAATTCGTAGCGAATTAAACCGGAAAATTCATCGATCGAAAAGAAACTGTTCAACAGCAAGGTCAGCAGCGATCCGACATAGACGATGCCGAGCCAAAGCAGCGGCGGCACCAGCAGTAGCAGCAGCAACAGGTGCGGATGACGGAACAGCACGTCCGAAGCATGGCGGAAAAAGCCGCGGCGCTGCCGGGTCAGCGCGCCGTTCATGCCTCGCCCCGCATGATATGGAAGGCGCTCTTCGGCCAATGCAGCATGACGTTCTCATTGAGTCCGAATTTGCCCTGGCTTGAGGGCACCAGGACATTCAGGGTCTGCCCGACCGCCGTCTTGGCGTGCAGACGGGTGACCGAACCCTGGTAGTGCACCGAGGTGACGGTGGCGGCCATCCGCGCGGCGCCGGCCGGCGGTTTCATCCGGCCGCGCGCGATGGCAATTTTTTCCGGCCTGAGGCTGGTCCACTTGGCGGGTCCGCCCGTCCTGGCCGTGAAGTCCGGCGCGAGAACATTGGATGAGCCCACGAAGTCGGCCACGAAGCGCATCGCCGGCCGCTCATAGATGTCTTCCGGCGTGCCGACCTGGATGATTCTACCGTTGTTGAAGATGGCGACGCGATCGGCCATCGACAGGGCTTCGCCCTGGTCGTGGGTGACGAAGACGAACGTAATGCCGAGATTTCGTTGCAGCGCCTTGAGTTCAACCTGCATCTGCTCGCGCAATTTCAGATCGAGGGCGCCCAGGGGCTCGTCGAGAAGCAGGACCTTCGGTTCGTTGACCAGCGCCCTGGCCAGCGCCACGCGCTGGCGCTGGCCGCCGGAAAGCTGCGACGGGCGGCGTTCGCCGAAGCCGGGCAAGGCTACGAGTTCCAGCGTCTCCTCGGCTTTGCGGTCGCGTTCGCCCTTGGCGATACCCCGGACCATCAACCCGTAACCGATGTTCTCCAGCACCGTCATATGCGGGAACAGTGCGTAATCTTGAAACACCGTGTTGACATTGCGCCGATAGGGCGGAACGCCGACGGCATTCTGGCCGAAAATGTCGATGCGTCCCGAATTGGGTTGCTCGAACCCGGCGATCAGCCTGAGGCAGGTGGTCTTGCCGGAGCCCGAGGGTCCGAGCATGGCGAAGAACTCGCCCGCCGCGATATCGAGCGTGACATCGTCGACGGCGCGCACGGCGCCGAAGTGGCGGGAGACGTTTTCAAAACGTACTGCGGGAGTCATGGTTGATACGATACCCCATCAATTGTCATCCCCGGGACAAGCCCGGGGATGGCAATTTGAGTGTAGGTCCGTTTAACGTCCGCCGAGAACCGCGATCATGTCGGAGACCCAGCGGTAATAGGGCACGCAGCCGGCGGCTTGCGTCTCGCATTTGGCGACCGGCGTGCGCCAGAAGTGGATCTTGTCGAAATCGCCGGAACCATTGACGCCGCAGCCGGCATCGGTCAGTAGCGCATTGCCTTGGCAGGCGGCGGGAACCGACGGCACCGAGCCGAACCAGGCGGCGAGATCGCCCTGCAGCTTCGGATTGAGCGAATGCTCAAGCCACTTATAGGCGCAGTTGGGATGAGCCGCCTCGGCGGCCATCATGGTCGTATCGGCCCATCCGGTGGCGCCTTCCTGCGGAATGGTCGAAGCAACCGGCGTCTTTGCCATCGCATCCTTGTCGGCCTGCAGGATATTCACCTGGAACGGCCATGACGATGACGCCACCACGCCCTCGTTCTTGAAGTCGTCGATCTGGATGAAGGCGTCGTGCCAGTAGCGGCCGACAAGCAGGCGCTGGCCGCGCAGCAAGTCGAGCGCCGCCTTGTACTGTTCCTCGGTCAGTTCATAAGGATCCTTGATGCCGAGTTCCGGCTTCTTGTTCATCAGATAGAGCGCCGCATCGGCGATGTAGATCGGCCCGTCGAAGGCCTGGACGCGGCCCTTGTTGGATTTGCCATCGGCCAAGGTCTGCTCCTCGAATACCACCGACCAGCTTTTTGGCGCTTCCGGGAAAACCTTTGTGTTGTAGGCCAGCACATTGGCGCCCCACTGATAGGGCACCCCGTAATGAGTGCCGCCCACCGTGTGCCAGGGCGCGTTCTGCAAGCGCTCGTCCACGGTTTTCCAGGACGGGATGAGATCGGTGTTGATCGGTTGCACGCGCTTGCCGGAGACCAGGCGCAAGGATGCGTCGCCGGAGGCGGTGACAAGATCGAAGCCACCCTCGTTCATCAGCGCCACCATCTCGTCCGACGTGCCGGCGGTCTTGATGTTGACTTTGCAGTTTGTCGCGGCCTCGAAGCCCGTCACCCAGTCGTAGTTCTTGTCGGTCTCGCCGCGCTCGATATAGCCGGGCCAGGCGACGATATCGACCTGGCCTTCGCCGGGCCCGATGTCCTTCTTCATCTCTTGGGCCATTGCCACGCCGCCGAGAGTGGCGGCCGCGAAGACTGAAACGATGACCGTTTTGCTGAAACGCATGATGTGTAAACCTCCCTTGTGAGCCTGTGCGATACGGAACGGTCTTGGCACGCGGGGCAGGCTCATGCGAAGAGGTGCGTGCCGTTCGATCCGATCCGGGTAAAGTCTACCCCGAACCATTTGCGAAGGGAAGCGGGGCAGGGAATGAGCCGTCTTTATGTGAAATCTCCGCTCGCGTGCTTGGCCGAAGGTGCCGAATCCGGTTTCGTCGTCGCCTCCGGGCGGATCGTCGAGTTGGTGCCGCGCGGCAAGACGCCGGTCTCGAGTTATGACGACGTTTTCGATGCCTCCCGCCACGTGGTCCTGCCGGGCTTGGTCAACACCCATCATCACTTTTATCAAACGCTCACCCGCGCCCACCCCCAGGCCATCAACAGGGAACTGTTCAACTGGCTGGCGGCGCTCTATCCCGTCTGGGCCCGGCTGACGCCGGAGGCGATGCGGCTGGCCACCCGCTTGGCTTTGGTGGAGTTGCTGATGTCGGGCGTCACCACCACGTCCGACCATCACTATGTGTTCCCGCGCGGGCTCGACGATGCCATGGATATCCAGGTCGACGAGGCGCGCCGCCTCGGCATGCGTATGACGGTGACGCGGGGCTCGATGAATCTATCCGTCAGAAATGGCGGCCTGCCGCCCGAGAGCGTGGTGCAGGATGAGGATACGATCCTTGCTGACTGCGAGCGCATAATCGGCAAATTTTACGAGAGGGGCGAGGGTGCACGAATCCAGATTGCCTTGGCGCCGTGTTCGCCGTTCTCGGTAACCCGCTCGCTGATGACGGCCTGCGGCGAAATGGCGGCCCGGCACGATTGCCGGCTGCACACTCATCTGGCCGAGACCCATGATGAGGACACCTTTTGCCGTGCCAAATTCGGCATGAGTCCGCTCGAATACCTGGCGGAGACGGGGTGGCTTTCGGACCGCACCTGGCTCGCCCATGGCATCCATTTCGACGATGCCGATATCGCCCGGCTCGGCCGCCACGGCGTCGGCATCTGCCATTGTCCGGCCTCCAATATGGTGCTGGCCTCGGGCCAATGCCGGACCCGTGAACTCGAGGCCGCCGGCGTCGCGGTGGGTCTCGGCGTCGATGGCTCGGCCTCCAACGACAGCTCTAATCTGATGGAGGCGGTGCGCCACGCCCTGATGATCAACCGGCTGACCTACGATGCGACGGTCACCCATCTCGATGCCCTGCGTTGGGCGACTTCGGGTTCGGCTCGCTGCCTGGGCCGCAAGGACATCGGCGAAATCGCCGTCGGCAAGCAAGCCGATCTCGCCTTGTTCACGCTCGACGAACTGCGCTTTTCCGGTGCCGGCGATCCGATTGCCGCGCTGGTCCTGTGCGGTGCCCACCGGGCCGACCGGGTGATGATCGGTGGCGAGTGGAAGGTTGTGGACGGTATGCCGTCCGGCGTGGATGTGCCGGAGTTACGGTCCCGCCACGGCGCGGCGGCCCGGGCGTTTCTCTAGTTTGAACCGTCAGATTGCCGGATTGATCCCGCCTTTCCGGCAAACAGACGAATTGCAAGCCCCGATAATCTTGCTAGACTGACCTCAACGATAAGGGCCCAGGGCCCAAGTGGGAGGAGCGCGTGACAGCACGCAAGAGTGGCGGCAACGGTGCCCGGCCGGTTGCGGTTGCGGTCGACGATCTGCACAAAAGCTTCGGTGAGCTGGAAGTCCTGAAGGGCGTTTCGCTTACCGCCCGCGAAGGCGATGTCGTATCGATGATTGGCGCCTCGGGATCGGGCAAGAGCACCTTTCTCCGCTGCATCAATTTCCTAGAAATGCCGACCCGCGGCCGGATCGAAGTCACTGGCGAGCAGGTGGCGCTGGCGGCCGGCAACGACGGCAATCTGCATCCCTCCGACCGCCGCCAGCTCGAGCGCATCCGCACCCGCCTCGGCATGGTGTTCCAGAGTTTCAACCTGTGGCAGCATATGACGGTCATGCAGAACGTCATCGAGGCGCCGGTGCATGTGCTCAAGCTCCCCAAGGCGGAAGCCATGGAGCGGGGCGAAAGACTTCTCCAAAAAGTCGGGCTTTATGAGAAACGCGACCAGTATCCCGCTTTTCTGTCCGGCGGTCAGCAGCAGCGCGCGGCAATCGCCCGCGCTCTCGCCATGGAGCCCAAGGTCATGCTGTTCGACGAGCCCACCTCGGCACTCGATCCGGAACTGGTCGGCGAAGTCCTCAAGGTGATCCGCGATCTGGCGGAGGAGGGCCGCACCATGATCCTGGTCACCCATGAAATGAAATTTTCTCGCGATGTGTCGAGCCATGTGATCTATTTGCACAAGGGAGTGATCGAAGAGGAAGGCCCGCCGCAACAAGTCTTCGGAGCTCCGAAAAGTGCGCGGTGCAAGCAATTTGTCGCCGGCATCCATTGAGGGTTGGTGACGGCCTTTAGACGTGCTTAGTTTTATTAACGGCGGCGCCCGGACGGGCCCGCCTTCAACAGGGAGATGGAAATGAAGTTATCGCGTCGTGTAATGCTGGCTGCGGCCGCTGTTGCCATGATGGCCGCGGCGGCACCCGCTCAGGCCGACCTAAAATTCGGCGTCGCCGCCGAACCCTATCCGCCGTTCGAGTCGAAAGACGCATCGGGCAAGTGGGTGGGCTGGGAAATGGACGTCATGGACGTACTGTGCGCCCAGATGAACGAAAAGTGCGAACTCGTCGAAGTGGCCTGGGACGGCATCATTCCAGCGCTTACCTCGAAGCAGATCGACGTGATCTTCTCGTCCATGTCGATTACTGCCGAGCGCAAGCAGACGATCGATTTCTCCAACATGTACTACAACACGCCAACCAATATCATCGGCGCCAAGACCGGCGACAAGGACATCACGCCCGAGCATCTCAAGGGCAAGACCATCGGTGTGCAGGTTTCGACCGTGCATCAGAACTACGTGCAGAAGTATTTCGGCGCCGGATCGACCATCAAGACCTACCAGACTCAGGACGAAGCCAACCAGGATCTCGCTGCCGGCCGGCTTGATTATATCCAGGCCGACGGCTCGGCCCTCGATGCTTTCCTTGCCACCGAGCAGGGTACGGCTTGCTGCGAGCTGAAGGGCCAGGTACCGGACGATCTGGAAATCTTGGGTGAAGGCGTCGGCGCCGGTCTCCGCAAGGAAGACACGGCAATCAAGGACAAGATGAACGCCGCCATTGCCGCGCTTGCCGCCGCCGGCAAGTTCGACGAAATCACCAACAAATATCCGGAGCTCGTGGGCAAGATCGTGGTGCCGGCGAAGTAAGAGTCACGACCGATTGCTGCGCCGCCTCCATGGGGACGGCGCAGTTGTCATGGAAATTCGGGGACAGCCGTGGCCGTCAAGGCGACCGTATGGGAACTCTTGGCATTTTCGCCACCGGGCTGGGGCGGCAATCTCCTGATCGGCGCCGTAAGCACCCTCGAAATCTCATTCTGCGCCTATGCGCTCGGCCTGGGTTTGGGCCTTCTCGGTGCCATGGGCAAGCTCAATGGCGGTCCGGTGGCGCGCGGCATACTCGAAGCCTATACGACCCTTGTCCGGTCGGTCCCCGAGCTCCTGCTCATCGTCATGCTCTATTACCTCGGAACCGATACGCTCAACCGCGTCTTGCTGCAGATGGGCTATGAGTCCATGCGCATCAACGGATTTGCGGCGGCGGTCACGGTTTTGGGCTTCGTCCAGGGCGCCTATTCGACGGAAGTGCTGCGTGGCGCCATCCAGGCAATTCCACTCGGCCAGATCGAGGCGGCCAAGGCCTATGGCATGTCGCCGTGGACCCGCTTCCGCCGCATCATATTGCCCGCCATGTTGCCTTTTGCCATTCCGGGACTGTCCAACCTCTGGCTCAATGCCACCAAGGATTCCTCGCTGGTGGCGGTCGTCGGTTACAGTGAACTGGCGCTGACAACGCGGCAGGCGGCCGGTCTGACCAAGCACTATTTTGTGTTCTTTGTGATCGCCGCGCTCCTGTATCTAACCATCTCGGTCATTTCCCTGCGGTTGTTCGCGGTGCTTGAGCGCCGGGTGCGGCGCGGTCAACCGAAGGTGAACTGAGATGGATTGGTCCTGGTTTCCTCACTATATGCCGCAACTGGTGCATGGCCTGTGGCTGACCCTCGTGCTGCTGTTTCTTTCCTGCTTCTTCGGTGCCATCATGGCGGTGCCGATCGGATTGGTTCAGGTCACGGGACCAAAGCCTCTCGGCCTTCTGGCCCAGGGTTTTTGCAGCTTCATCCGCGGCACGCCGTTGCTGATTCAAATATGGCTTCTCTACTACGGGCTCGGCTCGCTGTTTCCGATGATCCCTGAATTACGCCAGAGTTTCCTCTGGCCGGTGCTGCGCGAGGGTTTCTTCTATGCAGTGCTGGCATTCACCCTGAGTTTCGCCGGCTATGAGGGTGCGGTCATGCGCGGCGCTTTCCTCGGGGTTCCCAAGGGCGAACTTGAAGCGGCGCGGGCCTTCGGCATGTCGCCCTTCACGGTGCTGCGCCGGGTCTGGCTGCCGCGGGCCTTCCGGCTGGTGCTGCCGACGCTGATGGGCGAGGTGATCTCCCAGCTCAAATCCACGCCCCTGGCGGCCACGATCACGGTCATGGATGTCTACGGCGTCTCCAATATGATCCGCCAGGACACCTTCCGGGTCTACGAGCCGCTGCTGCTGGTGGCGGTTGTCTATTTCTCCCTGACCTGGATCATCACCCGCCTGTTCAACATCGTCGAGCGGCAAGTGCCGATGAAGCGATGATCGAGGAGAGAATCGCGGGCTTCGCTGGAGAGCTGGCGGCGATCCGCCACGATCTGCACATGCATCCTGAGTTGCAGTTCGAGGAAGTGCGCACCGGCGCCGTGGTGGCCCGCGAACTGGCGCGTTACGGCTATGAGGTGACTGCAGGCGTGGCCGGAACGGGCGTCGTCGGTACGCTGAAGAACGGCTCCGGTTCTCGCGCCATCGGCATCCGCGCCGACATGGATGCGCTGCCCATCCACGAGGCCACCAATCTTCCCTATGCCTCGCGTTCACCCGGCAAGATGCATGCCTGCGGCCATGACGGCCACACCGCCATGCTGCTGGGCGCCGCCCGCTATCTGGCCGAGACCCGCAATTTCACCGGCACCGTGCACCTGTTCTTCCAGCCGGCCGAGGAGGACATCAGCGGCGCCAAGCGCATGATCGAGGAGGGCGTGTTCGAGCGTTTCCGTTGCGATGCGATCTTCGCGCTCCATAATATTCCGGGCGAGGATGCAGGACAGATAACCGTTCGCTCGGGTGCGATCACCGCCGCCGTCGACATTGTCAACATCATGGTGCGCGGCGTCGGCGGCCATGGCGCGCTGCCGCACAAAACCGCCGATCCGATCGTCGCCGCCTCTGGAATCGTCATGGCCCTGCAATCGATCGTGGCGCGCAATGTCGATCCGCACGACGCGGCGGTCGTCACCGTGGGGGCATTCAATGCCGGCTCCATGGCAACCGTCATTCCGGGCGAAGCGCATCTGCAGGTGGGAGTGAGAACTTGCACCGAAGATGTCCGGGCGCTGCTCCGGCGGCGGATCACCGAACTTGTCGCGGCCCAGGCCAAATCCTACGGCTGCGAGGCGGAGATCCAATACGGCCACGGCTACAGCTATCCCCCTGGTGTCAACACGCCGGAACTGGCCCGGCTGGTACGCGATGTGGCGTTAGAAATGGGCCAGGAACCCGCCCGCATCGACATGCGCGGCCCCTTCATGTTCTCAGAGGATTTTGCCTATATCCAGCAGATAAGGCCCACCTGTTATTTCGGTCTCGGCAACGGCGCAAGCCGCAGCCTGCACGATGCCGGCTACGACTTCAACGACGCGCTGCTGGTCAAGGGGCCGGCCTTCTGGGGCCGCCTGGTCGAGACATTCCTGGCCTCAGACTAGATGGCAGCCGGCCTTGCGCAGGCCCACCAGATATTCGTCGATGATCTGCCGGTAGCGCGTCGGCCCGAAACTTGGAAAATGCCCGCCATGGACGACGCTGATGGGAAGCGGGCGAAGGCGGGCAAAGGTCGCGCCATACTGCGCCCGGTCCGAATGATAGGCATCATCGATCAGCGGCCCGTCATAGACGATATCGCCCGACAGGAAGATGCCCGTCTTGCGCTCGAAGAGTCCGATGCCGCCGGGCGAATGGCCGGGCGTGTGGATGACGTCCATGGCGCGGTCGCCAAGATCGATCGTGTCGCCGTCCTCGAGCATTCGTTGGGCCGGTGCGGGAGCAATGCGGTAGACGCTCGCCTTCCAGCCCTTGGGCAGGGCATCGAACATCTCATCGGTCGCATAGCGGTCGGCCAGCGTCCAGTCGTTGCGCGGATCGGCGAGAATGTGGGCTTCCGACCGGTGCACGCAACGCTCCGAAAATTCGTGATGGCAGCCGATGTGATCGAAATGGGTGTGGCTGGCGACGCAGACGAGTGTCCGTTCCGCCACCAGCCGCACATGCCGGCGCAGACTCACGTGGCCAAGCCCGGTATCGAAAAGCAGATCGCGGTCGCGGCCGCGCACATGCCAAATGTTGCAGCGGAAGAACGGCTTGATCCACGGCTCATGAATTAGCGTGACATCGTCCGACATGCGGATCGTCTCGTACCAATCACCATGGCCAATCTTATTCATGGCTATTCCGTCAGCACGATGAGATGGGCGGGGTCGCAGGCAAAGCTCACCATATCTCCCGGCCTTACCGCAGAGTCCGCCGCAAGCTTGGCGATGATCGCGAATCCGTCGCCGGCCGCCGAACGCGCCAGCACCCGCTTGAAACTCCCCTGAAACACCACATCCGTGACAAGGCCCTTGCCCAGATTGCCGCGGGTCCTGGCGAGCCCGACATGTTCCGGCCGGATCGCCAGCGTCACCCGCGCCCCGGCGCTGGTCTTATGGAGGGCGGCAAAAGTTCCGAGCACTGTCTCGATGGTGCCGCGCTTTGTCACCGTTCCCGCAATCATGGTGCTCTCGCCCATGAAGCCGGCGGTGAAGCGCGTGGCCGGCCGGGCATAGACCCGCTCCGGCGGGCCTTCGTCCTCGATACGGCCGGCATTCATGACGACGCAATGGTCGGCGAGCGCCATGGCTTCTTCCTGGTCGTGGGTCACATGGATGAAGGCGGTGCCGGCCCGCTTTTGGATTGCCTTCAGCTCGTCCTGCATCTGGCGGCGGAGCTTGAGATCGAGGGCGCCGAGCGGCTCGTCGAGCAGCAGCACGGCGGGCTCGACGACAAGTGCCCGCGCCAGGGCGACGCGCTGGCGCTGGCCGCCGGAAAGCTCATGGGGTTTCCGGGCGAAGGCGCCGGGCAAGCCCACTTGTTCCAGCGCCGCCTTGGCGCGTTCATCTCGCTCAATGCGGCCCATGCCCCGCATGCGCAGGCCGAAGCCGACATTGCCGCCGACGCTCATGTGCGGAAACAGGGCGTAGTCCTGAAACACCGTAGCCGTGGGCCGTTTGGCGGGCGGAACGGCGGTGCAGTCTTCGCCGCGGATGACGATCCGGCCGTCCGAGGGCAACAGAAAGCCGCCGAGGATCGACAGAAGCGTGGTCTTACCGGAGCCCGAGGGGCCGAGCAGCACCGTATAACTTCCGGGCGCCACCGCGAGAGACACATGATTGAGAACGCTCGACGCCCCGAAGCGATGCGAGACGTCGTGGACCTGAAGGAGCGCTTTCATGCGGGCCTCCTCCGCAGGGCGATGAGTTCGAACAGGATCGCCAGCATGATCGACACGCCGAACACCAGCGCTCCCACCGCATTGGTCTTGGGGTTGAGACCGGAACGCATCAGGTTCCAGATTTCGACGGGAAGCGTGGTGTCGAAGCGGGTGAGCAGCCAGGAAATCACGAACTCGTCCCAGGAAAAGGTCATCGAAAGAAAGAAGGCGGCGAACAGGGCGGGCCACAGCATGGGCGCGGTGATGAGCAGCAAGACCTGCCATTCGGCGGCACCCAGATCGCGTGCCGCACGCTCGATCGTTAGTTGGTGGTCGCCCATCTGGCTGTAGATGATCGCAAAACAAAGGGGCAGATTGATCACCACATGGCCGACGCCCGCCGCCCATAGCGACTTCGGCAAGCCGATGGCATTGAACATGATGAGCAGACCCATGCCGATGATGAGATAGCTCACCGTGAGCGGAATGGTGATGAGGCCGCGCAGCCAGGCTGCGCCGGGCAGCCGGAAGTGGGCAAGTCCCCAGGCGGACCGAAAACCAAGCAGCACCGCAGCCGCGGAGGAGGCGAGCGCCACCAACACCGAATTGACCAGCCCTGCCGTCAGCCGTCCATCGCTCAGCACCGCGCCATACCAGCGCAGCGACGGACCCGTGAAGGGCGGAATGGGGAAGGACGTCGCCTGGAAGGAAAACAGGATCAGCACCGCGACCGGCAGGAAGATGAAGCCATAGAGCAGGGCGGCATAAATGATGGCAAGGACTCGCATGTCAGACCCTCTCGATCTTGAGCCAGCGGGCGCAAGCCACATAGGCAACAGTCACCACCGCCATCAGAATGAGCGACAGGGCCGAGGCCGATGCGAAATCGCCGCGCCGGCCCACCTGCATGACGATCAGTTGCGGCATCAAAAGCTCGTTGTTGCCGCCGAGGATTTGCGGCGTGATGTAGTCGCCGATGGCCAGCACGAAGGTGAGAAAGGCGCCGACCATGATGCCGGGAAGGGTGAGAGGCAGGATCACATGGATGAAGCTGCGGATGGGTCCGGCGCCCAGATCGGCGGCGGCTTTGCGATAATTGGGGCTCAGTTGCTTCAGATTGGCGAAAATCGTCAGGGTCAGCAGCATGACGAAGAAATGCACGAAGCCGATCACCGTTGCGAGGCGCGTATTGGCGAGTTGCACGGGCCCGGCAAGCAGGCCGAGATCGACGAGAGCCGTGTTGATGACGCCCTTCTCCGCCAGCACCAGCAGCCAGCTATAGGAGCGCACCAGATAGGAGGTCCAGAACGGCAGCACCGCCAGCATCAGCGCCAGCCGCTGCCAGCGTTCCGGCACGACGTCCGCCAGGATCCAGGCGAAAGGATAAGCGAGCAGGACCGAGGCGACGGTGACCATGGCCGTCACTTCCAGCGAATTGGTCATCGCCCGCCAATAGGCCGGATTGACGAAGAACTGGCGGTAATCGTCGAGGCTCGGCCCATCCACGCCCAGCGGCGTCAGGCTCGCCGCCGCCATGGCGGCGAAGGGCAGGACGAAGAAGACGAGCGTCCAGGCCAGCGCCGGACCGACGCTCGCCCATCCTGCCAGGTTCCTAGCGGCTGCGCTCACTGGGCTTGCAGCATCTCGGTCCAGACGTCCTGCATCTTCTTGTCGAGCGCTTCGTCGGGTGCGGGATAGGGCTGGGCCCGGGCCAGGAAGCCCGGCTGTTCGTCGAAGCGCAGGATTTTCTTGTCGCCCTCGCTCAGCGCCGCCTTCCGGTTGGCCGGCATGCCCCAATAGCAGGACGCCGTGGCAAGCCGCGCCTGGCCCTCGGGGCTCATCACATACTGGATGAACTTGAGCGCCATATCCTTGTTCTTGCTGGCCGCGAACATCGCCAGCGACTGCGACCAGAGAATGCCGCCCTCCTTGGGAATGGTGAAATCCATGGCCGGATTTTCCTTGGCAAGGCCCGCCGTCACGAACTCGCCGCCGCCCACGAGAATGTCGACCTCTCCGGTCGCAAGCGCCGTCTGGCTTGCGACGATTTCGCCTACGAGCTTGGCGTTGACCTTCATCTTGAGGAGCACCTCCTTGATCGCGGGAAGGTCGGCTTCGGTCAGCTCTGCGGTCTTCTTTCCAATGGATAACGCCGCCATGCCCATCACGGGGAGATAGTAGTCATAGATAGCAATGCGGCCCTTGTATTTGGCATCGATCAGCGAATTCATCGACTGCATGTCGGCTGGATCGACCTTGGTATTGTTATAGCTGATGGTGTTGTAGCCAAATTTTTCGGTGATGCCGTAGCGCTTACCGCCGATCTTGGTCGAGGCATCCATTGTCACTTCCGGGAAGAGATCGCCAAACGGTAATTTGTCCTCAGGCAGGGGCTCGAACAGGCCTTTCTCCACGCCTCGGGGGACGTCGATCGAGTCGATCACCATGACGTCCCAGTC
>JANMQL010000353.1:0-3804 GCA_031370475.1 Hyphomicrobiales bacterium
AACAGGCCCTCGACGCCGGCCAGATAGGTGCAGGTTTCTTTGGCGATGAAGGCATCGCGCACGTCGCCGAAGAAAAAGCGGTACCAGAAGGAGCGGCGGCGATGGCCCGCCGGGATGGTGTCCGCCACCCGCTGGCGCAAATCCGCGCCGGCCTTGGCAAGTGACCCAAGGGCGGGCGGCAGCATGGCGTCAATACGCGCCCGCAGGCCCTGGCCCAGAATGGGAGCGGTGCCTTCCGTGCCGATGGCCACCACCAGGGGATCGCGGTCGACGATCGAGGGCACGATGAAGGTGGAGATGCCGGCGGCATCGACGGCGTTGACCGGAATGCGGCGCGCCTTGGCGGCATCGGTGACGGCCGGGTTCAAATCCTTGTCGGCGGAGAAGACGAGAACGGCGCCGTCGAGCAGCGCGGCATCGAAACGGCGGGCGATCCAATTGACGCGCGGCTCGGCGGCAAGCTCGTCATGGAGGGTTGCGGCGATCAGCGAAATCTTCGCCTCGGTCTTGAGCAGCAGCCGCACCTTGCGCAGCGCCTCCTCGCCGCCGCCGACAACGACGACGGGACGGTCCTTCAGGTCGATGAACAGGGGGAAGTAACGCATGGGCGCGCCTCAACCGTTGGCCACCAGCTTGACGGCCAGTCCGTCGAGCTCGGGGGTGAAAATGATCTGGCAGGAGAGCCGCGAGGTCGGCGAGACGACCGGCACGGCGTCAAGCATCGATTCTTCGTCGTCATTGGCGGGATGCAGTTTCGCCGCCCAGGACTCGTCCACCTCGACATGGCAGGTGGCGCAGGCGCAGGCGCCGCCGCACAGGCCGCCCACTTCGAAGCCATGCTCGCGGATGATTTCCATGACCCGCCAGCCCTCGACGGCTTCGAGAATGTGGCTGGCGCCGTTTACGTCGATCACTTTGATGGTGCTCATGGCATCGTCCGTTCGCTTCACCGGACGTTCGGTCTATCGTACAGAGGTTTCACCAAGCTGCCGAATTCGTTTGATTTAGCAAGCGAAGCCGGGTTATCGGTAGTCCTGACGAAAGTCCGAACAATCCCTTCGTTCGTTATTCCGAACAGTAGTTCTAATTACAGGACAGATGTATGTCAATCCGCCGGGGCAAAAAAGGCCAGGACTCACTGGAAAGTGACACGAACCCGGCGCTGGGCAAGACCATCCAGAGGTTGCGCAAAGCCTATAACATGTCGTTGGGCGAGCTTTCGGAACAGTCGGGGGTTGCCAAATCGATCATCTCCCAGATCGAACGGAATGAAACAAATCCAACTCTTTCAACAGTTTACCGGCTGTCCAAGGCACTGGACACAACCATCGACGAAGTCCTCAAGGAGGATGCCGGCAAGGCCTTTCTGGAACACCAACTCAAACCCGGCATTCCGATCCTCGAGAGCCAGGACGGGCTCTGCCGGCTGGCGATCATCGGCGCCCTCAACCTGGTCGAACTGCTGCAATGGTATGATTTCCAGGCCAAGCCGGGGGGCGTGCTGGAATCGGACCCGCATCCGCCGGGAACGGTCGAGCATCTTTATCTGCTACGGGGCGAGATCGAGGTGACGGCGGGCGAGGAGGTCAAGGGCGCCAAGACGGGAGAGGCCATACGCTTCCGCGGCGATCTTCCGCACAAGATCGTCAATGTGGGCGAGGGCAGCGCCCATGCGACGATGGTGCTGGTGCTGCGTCAGCTGGGCTCGGGCGAGGCGGCGCGCACCGCGTAGATGCCGGCGGCGGCGATCAGCGCCATGCCGGCGAAGGTGGTCCAGCGCGGGATTTCGGCGAAGAACAAGAAGCCCCAGAGCGGTCCCCAGATCATGCCGGTATATTCGAAGATGGTGACGAGGTTGGCTTCCGCCAGCCGATAGGCATGGGTCAACAGCGACATGGCGATCGCCGCGATGACGCCGCAGGCGCCCATCAGCAGCGCGTCGGTAAGATTCGGCGTGGTCCATGGCCGCACCAAAAAATCGAGCGAAGGATGGCCGAGGCGCTCGATCCCCAGGGCGGAGAACAGGCTGGCGATCAGGACCGCGCCCAGGAGATAGACGCCGTTCTGATAGAAAGCCATGACGGAGGTGGGTTCCAATGCGCCCAGCCTCCGGGCGATGACCATCGACAGGGCATAGGCGGCGGCGCTGATCAGGCTCAACAGGGCGGCCGGCTCGAAGAGGGCGCTGCCCGGTTGCACGATGATCAGCACGCCGGCGAAACCCGCCAGCACCGCCAGCCATGACGCGAGCCGGATGCGCTCGCCGAGAATGGGACCGGCGAGGATGGTGACGATGATCGGCGAGATGAAGAACAGCGCGATCGCCTCGGCCAGCGGCAGGGCCGGAAAGGCCATGTAGTAGGCGGTATAGGCAGCCAGCATGATGAGGCCGCGGATGACGAGGGCCCAAAAATTGCGGCTGCGGAGCTGGCGCCAGCCGGTTTCATACTGCACCAGAAGAGCGAGGATCGGCAGCGCCACCAGGCTGCGGATGACGATGGCCTGGGTCACCGCATAATCGCCGCTCACCGATTTGATGATGGCGTCCTGGGTGGAAAAAATCATCACACCCAGGGCGAGCGAGACAACACCGGCGAGATTGCGGTTCGCGGAAGCGGGCAGCATTGAGGATTGAATCTATCCGGCGGCCGCGGGATTGAGCGGGGGCAGGCCCCTGACCACGCCCTTCTGGATCACCTCCGGCGCATAGGCCTTGCGGGCGAAGACCTCGCGGATCATCGGCTCGAAGAATTCGAGCGGCTCGGTCCGGTAATTTGGGTCGAAGGAAGACTGGTCCCAGCGCTCGCAAAAATCCGCACAGGTCTGGAAATAGATGGAGTCGCGGTACGTCTCGCGCTCGTGCCGGTTCCAGCCGTAATGGTGGGCGTAATAATACATCTGGAAAGCGCCGTGATGTTCCACCGTCCACACCGCTTCCTCGGGCAGGAAGGGCCGGACGATCTCGGCGGCGAAGTGGTCGTGGTTCTGCGGCGCCAGGCCGTCACCGATGTCGTGCAGGACGGTAGCGACGACCCAGTCGATGCCGGCGCCTTCGCGATGGGCCCGGGTTGCCGCCTGGAGCGCGTGTTCCAGGCGAGTGATCTTGTAACCGGGGAGCGTCTCCTCCTGCTGCAGGCGGAGTTCTCGGATGACCCGGCTGGCGGTGCCGCGGACATGGTCCTGTTCGAGGGGCCGCAGCAGCAGATAATCCTCGCGGCTGCCATCCTTCATGGCGGTGAAGTCAACGGTCTTCATGGCGGATGCGCTCCCGGTGGAAGATGTAGAGACCCGAGCCGATAATAAGAGCTGCCCCCGCCCAGGTCCACAGGTCCGGCCAATCGCCCCAGATGGTAAGGCCGAAGAGGGTGGCCCAGACGAGGGAGGAATAGGAGAAGGGGGCGACGACGGAAGCCGGGGCGGCACGCAGGGACTTGATCAGGCAGAGATGGCCGAGGCCGCCCATCAAGCCGCTGGCCGCCAGCAGGGTCCAGGCTGAGGCATCGGGCCAGGACCAGAACCACGGCACGATGACGCTGGTGACCACGGCGCCGGCGGCGGCGGTATAGAGCAGCGAGGTGAGCTGGTCGTCGTGGCGCACCTTGCGGGTGGCGATCTGGTAATTGGAGTTGGTGAGGGCGGCGGCGAGCAGGAACATGACGCCCGTTCCCAGCCCGCCGAAGCCCGCCTGCCAGGGTCTGACCACGACGACAGCGCCGGCGAAACCCACGGCAATGCCGATCCAGCGCCGGATGCCCACTTTCTCGCCGAGCAGCGGGATCGACAGGAGCGTGACCAGGATGGGGC
>JANMQL010000368.1:0-1916 GCA_031370475.1 Hyphomicrobiales bacterium
TCAAGCTCGACCGCTACAACTGGACCGACGAAGAATTCATGGCAAAGGTTTCCACCATGCTGACGGACAAGAAGATGAAGGCCAAGCTCAAGAAGACGTCGAAAGCGATGCGCGCCAAGCACGGCCCCAGCAAGGCCGCCAAGGTGATCGATGCCCTCACCCGCCGGAAGATCGCCTGATGCCCACCAGGCTCGAATCCTCGGCACCCCATCTTGAAAATCCGACCAGCTACTCCGGGCCGTTCAAGGACTGGGGTGTCGTCCCCACCATGATCGAAGGGGCATCGCATACCAGCGGCATCGTTATCCACAAGGGGCCCGGCGGCGAAAGCGAAGCCGGCATCTGGATCTGCACGCCGGGCTATTGGAGCTGCCACGTGACGCGCGACGAGTTCTGCCATTTCCTGTTGGGCCGCTGCACCTACCGCCACGAGTCGGGCGAGGCGATCGAGATCGTGCCCGGTACCGCCGCCTTCTTCCCGCAGGGCTGGCGCGGCACCTGCCGTGTCCACGAGACGATCCGCAAGGTCTATATGATCCGTTGACGGATTATTCCGGATACCAATAGCTCGCTGTGGGCTTCGTCCGGTCGACGATGACGAATTGGTTGGCGAACACCCGGTAGGGGTAGCTCCATTCGCCGTCGGGCCATTTCACCCGGATTTCGGCGCGTTCGGAATTGCCCAGCCCCACATGCAGCCAGCCGAGATGGCCGGAGGCATGGCCGCCGCCCACCTGCACGTAACGATTCATGGTGCGGGTGCCGATCTTGATGTTGACCATGGCTCCCACGCCCATGCGGTTGCCGCCGGGCTGCTGCAGTTCGATCTGCAGCCAGTTGCCCATGGGCTTGGCGGCATCGCCCGATTTGGCACCCATATTGCGGAACAGGCTGGTGGGCTGGCTGCGATTGATCACCGCCAAATCGAGCATGCCGTCGAGATTGAAATCGGCGATGAGCCCGCCGCGCCCCTTGGTCTTGAGTGCGATCCCCGCCTCCGCGCCCGCCTCGGCGAAGCGCCCGTCCCATTGTCCGAGCAGCAGATTGTCGGGATCGAACTGGGCGAAATCGCCCATCGCCTCGACATTGCCCTTGGCGATGAACAGATCGAGGAGCGTGTCGTTGTTGAAGTCCTGGAATTCGGCATGCCAGCCGGTCGAGGGCCGGAGATCGCCGCCGGCATAGGGCCGGTGCGCGGTGGCGCCGCGCTCAAAGGCGATGTCGCGGTAGACGGGGCTGCCTTCGTCGGCCTCCTCGTCGAGCTTCTGCAATTTGGTGTCGCCCATCGAGGTGAGCGCATATTCCGGCACCCCGTCGGCATCGAGATCGGCCTCGGCGATGCCCATGCCCCAGATCACCACCCGCTGCCAGCCGTCGGCGCGCGAATAGACGGAAGGAAGCTTGCCCGGCGGCAGGCGCCAGAGCTGCTCTTCGCCGCCGCGGTGATATTGCCGGTCGTTGGTGATGCGCAAGCTGGGCTCGCCCGACTTGTTCCAGTCGGTGAACATCATGGAGAGGGCGCAATAGCCGGGCGACAGCGCCGTGCGCTGGCTGTAGGAGGGCTTGCCGCCTTCATCCGGCCGGAACAAATCGTTGTCGCTGCAGGTGCCCCAGGGCGTTCCTGGTGCGGCGCGATCCACATAATTGCCGAAGGCCAGGGTCGGGAAATTTTGCCCTTCTTCCCAGCGCGCCGAGAAGCCCACGGTCCACTCGCTGCCGCCGTCGAATTTCCACTCCCGGTTGGCGACGCTCAAGCTGCAATCGGGCCCGCCCTTGAGCAGCAGATTGCGCCCCACCCGCAGCAGCGCCACGTCCATGTGACCGTCCCCGTCGACATCCAGCGGATAGGCGCCCGTTGCCATTGCCGCTTCCTTGCCGAGATCGAAAGGCACTTCGCGGAATTTCAGCGCCCCGCC
>JANMQL010000384.1:0-2799 GCA_031370475.1 Hyphomicrobiales bacterium
GCTACTCCGATCCCCTCTAGGTTGAAAGCTAATCCAAACAAAAGCGTCTGACAAGACCTCATTCCAGCAATAGAAACCGGCCTGCAATCTCAAAAAGAACTCACTGTCCAGCCAGTTCCGTCACCTCGCGGCGGAAGGGGAGGGCGAGGTGGTCGCGGAGCGGCGAGCCGAAATCCTCGGCGAATTTGCGGCCCGAATGGACGGCGGCGGCGATGGTGCCGGGAGCGTAGCAATCGCCGGCGCGGGAGACGGACATGCCTTTGTTTGTCAGTGTACGGAACAGATCGTCGTCGACGTCGCGGGCAGTGACAAGAACCGAAGATGCCGCTTCCAGCTCGCGCGGCTTGCTGGAGAAGACGCAGGACAGTTTCACGGCACCGGCGGCAATGGCCGATACCGCCATATTGGCTTCGATGCGGATTCCGAGATCGATGAGGCGCGACTGGATGGCCGATTGTTCAAGCGAGGCGCGGGTGTAGATCGAGGCGAGGGACGCGGGGGTCACAAGGGTGACGTCGAAGCCTTCCCTGCGCAGGAGTTCGGCCAGCACGCCGCCCATGTAGTAATGGTCGTCGTCGAAGATGACGACGGGGCCGGGCTTCGGACGCTTGCCGTCCATGAGATCGTCGGGGGTGAGAACCGTGGCAGCCTTATCGATAGCGATGGGGCGGACATGGTGGCGGCCGGTGCCGTCGCGGCGCCAGCGCGAGCCGGTGGCCACCAGCACATGATCGGCGCCGACTTCGGCCACGCTCTCAGCCGTCATGGCGCTTTCGAGATAGAGCGAGATATCGGGCAATTTGCCGATCTGCCCGAGGCGCCAGTCGCGCACCCGGGCCCAGGCGGCAAGGCCCGGCAGGCGGCATTCGCGGGCCACCCTTCCACCGGCTTCGCGCCCCGCATCGGCGATGGTCACCTTGTGGCCGCGAACGCCCAAGGCACGGGCCGCTTCGAGGCCTGCGGGTCCGGCGCCCACCACCAACACATGGGAGTTGTTATCCTTCGGGCGGATACGCTCGGGATGCCAGCCGCGCCGCCACTCCTCGCCCATGGCCGGGTTCTGGGTGCAGCGGATCGGCGTCATGGAATAATCGCCGGTCACGCAGATGTTGCAGCCGATGCATTCGCGGATGTCGTCGAGGCGGCCGTCCTCGATCTTCTTCGGCAGGAAGGGATCGGCGATCGAGGGACGCGCCGCGCCGATCATGTCCATGATGCCCTGCCTGATCACCCGCACCATGGCATCGGGCGAGGTGTAGCGGCCGACGCCGACCACGGGCTTCGACGTCAGTTTCTTGACGCCTTTGATGTAGGGTTCCTGGAAGCCCTCCTCGGAGAAGCGCGAGGTCTGCGAATCCTTGGCCCAGCTCGACAGCGACAGGTCCCAGAGGTCGGGGAGCTCGGCCATCATGCCGATCGCTTCTTCGACTTCGCGGGGTTCGAGACCGGCCGCACCCTGGAACTCATTCATGGCGATGCGGACGGGCACGGCGCAGGTATCGCCCACCGCCTCCTTGGTGTCCTCGATCACCTCACGCAGCAGGCGGGCGCGGTTGGCGAGGGTGCCGCCATATTCATCCGTACGCTGATTGGTGGCGCGCGACAGGAAGTGCTGGAAAATGCCGAGGCCGTGGCCGGCATAGACGTAAATCAAATCGTAACCGGCCTTTTTGGCGCGCAGGGCGGCCGCGCGATGGGCGCGGAGAAGATTGCGGATATCTTCCTTGTCCATGGCGCGGGCCTGGACTGGATCCTGGAAATAGCTGGCGGCGGGCGTGGCGCTGGCGGCAATGGGCACTTCGCGGGACCAGAGATTGACCGCCGTATGGCCGGAATGACAGAGTTCGATGCCGGCGAGTGAGCCGTGCTCGTGGATCTTGCCGGCGATGCGGGCCAGCATCGGAATATCCTGGTCGCTCCAGATGCGCAGCTCGACATAGGGGGAGACATCGGCGCCATGGTGGATTTCCACCATCTCGGTGCAGACCACGGCCCAGCCGCCTTCGGCTTTCACGCCGCGCATGGTGGCGAGAGCGGTGGCGTCGCGCCAGCCCATGCCGTTGCAATGGGGCACTTGATAGAAGCGGTTGCGCGCCGTGACCGGACCGATGCGGACGGGCTCGAACAGGATGTCGTAACGCGGATCGCGGGACATGGAAGCTCCTTGCTGGCTCATATCCGTCTAGCAGGGAGAATTGCGCAAGCGCCATGGGGCTATGCCGCAGTGCAATACGATTGTTGCGGAATAGAGACGGGTGATGAGAAATCGGGCCGCATTGTGAAAACCGGTTGCGCCCCGCGCGGCTTTTGGGGAGACTCCACAATATCGAACCGGGACAGAGTTATGGCGTATATGTTGCGGAAATTGGTGGCGGCAACGGCGTTGGCCGTATGCAGTGCGACAGCGGCAAGTGCTGCGGGTTTCGCCATCCGTGAGCAGTCGGCCGAGGGGCTGGGGGCAAGCTTCGCCGGCGTGGCGGCGGGGACCGACGGGCTCTCCTCGATGTTCTGGAATGCCGCGACCATGACGTTGCATGAGGACGAGGGTTTCCAGAGCGAATCGAATTGGTCGCTAATAATGCCTTACTCGCGGGCCAAGGATGGCATTGGCGGGTTGGGCGGTGCGAGCGACAGCGGCGATATCGGCGAGCCGGTCTTCGCGCCCGCCTCCTATTATGTTTACAAGATGAATGACCGGCTTTTCGTTGGGCTCGGACTCAATTCGCCCTTCGGGCTCTCCACCGAGTCGGATGTCTGGGCGGGCTCGCCGCACGGATCGAAGTCCTCGCTGTTCACGAT
>JANMQL010000388.1:0-4729 GCA_031370475.1 Hyphomicrobiales bacterium
AACTGGGACGGCGACAGGTTGACGGCGACGACCAGATGGGCCGGCCATTCGGCCGCCACCCGGCAGGCTTCGTCGAGACACCAGGCGCCAAGCCGCGAAATGAGCCCCGATTGCTCGGCGGCGGGAATGAATTCGGCCGGCGAGATCGGACCGAGACGCGGATCTTCGAGACGCATGAGGGCCTCGAAGCCGGCAAGCTCGCCGGTCTTGATCTGGAAGACCGGCTGGAATTCGAGGCGGAAGGACTGGGCGGCCACGGCATCGTTGAGGGCCCGCTGCACATCCATGCGCCGACGCGAGGCTTGGACGACCTGCGGATTGAAGAAGCCGTAGCCGGGCGAACCCGGCTCCTTGCAGAAGTCGAGGGCGAGCTTGGCACTGCGGGCGAGTTCCTCGGCTGTCGCGCCATCGACTGGCGCCAGGGCGATGCCGGCAAGCGCCTGCACCGACAGCCGCTGCCCCTGCCAATCAGCCGGCATGCCGAGTTCTGCGGCGATGTCCTTGGCGAAACGCAGAATGTCGATCGGGTCGGCAATACCGGCGACGAAGATGGCCAGGCGCCAATGATCGAGACGGGCCACGAGGCCATCTTGCGGCGTCATGGTCAAAAGACGGCTGGCAAGGGTTGCGACCATGTGATCGGCCGCCGCGTGGCCGAGACTCTGGTCGATGGCTTCGAGGCCCGCGAGCTCGATCTTGATCAGGGCAGAAAGCGGACCGCCGGTCTTCATCGCCGCCAGCCGCTCACTCGCTCGCTTCATGAAGGCGGCGCGGTTGGCGAGACCGGTGACGGGATCGCGAAACTCCAGATGTTCGATGCGGCGCTCGGCGCGGTTCTTTTGCCGGGTGCGGTGCCAGAAGCCGAAAAGCGGCGCGATGGACAGAATCGCGCCGACGACAAGGGATACCTTTGCCGCCAAGGCAAGAAACAGGGCGTGCCGCTCGCTCTGATCGACGTGAATGGCGAGCCAGCCGGCAATGTGCCCGCCGTCCACCACCGGCAGTATGGTCGAGGCGAAATATTCCGGATCGCCGATGACTTGGCCCTCGCTCAGGAATGTCGTGGCCTGACCACGGCGCAGCGGCGCCGCCAAATTCCGGTCGATCTTCTCGATCGGCTGATTGAAGCCGAAGCGATTGTAGAAATCGTCGGAGCGCAATTTCAGCCGGCCCTCGGACTCATAGACCCGGAACAGATAGACGCCGCCCATCTGCCGTGCCTGTTCCAGGTAGCTGACGGTTTGCGACGATGGAGACTCGCCGCGGGCGATGGCCGGCAGGTCACGCAGGTTGCGGGAGAGATAGGCCGACCAATTCCGGGCATCGATGCGGGCTTCTTCCTCAAGCAACTGCTCCGTCGCATGCTGAACATAGAGCCAGCCGGAGAGGCCGGTGACGATGCACAGGACGGCGAAGGCAGCAATCTGGAGGAGCCGCCAATGTGCCTGATTGAGAATCCGCCCGTCCATGCCCGTCCCAAACTTCCCGTCGCGTCGCCTAACTTGCTAACTTGCCCGGACTTCGACAAATAAGCGTAAAATTTGCCACGCCGAAGCTTTCGCGAAGCGGACGTGGTTGACAGATCATGATCGGGGATCGCGTGTGGAGAGTGTAAAATTGGCCATTTTTTTCCATAGGTTGTGTCTGATTGCGATATTTATGGTGCTGCTGTCGGCAATGCCGCCGGCATCGCAGGGTGCGACCTATAGGGAGTTCGCGGCAGGGTTGTTGCACAACCTTCCAGATGGCGCCCGGTTCAGGCCCGATCTGGAGGCGGTCATTGCCGGGCTTGCCAACCGCTACCGGGCGGGAGAGGGCAAGGCTCCCCTCGAGTCCAGCGGCCTGTTCCGCGATGCGGCGCGCGCCCATGCTGCCGACATGATGCTCAACGGCTTCGTCGGCCACCGGGCCAGCACCGGGCATAATTTCGACAGCCGCATGCGGGTCTTCGCCGGCGACATCACGCGCTTCCCGGCCATGGCGGAAAATGCCGCGCGCGCCAGCGGCAAGGGCACCGCCGATGCCGCCAAGGCGCGGCGGCTGTTTCAACAATGGGTGAAGAGCTCGTCACACCGGCGCACCCTGCTCAAGCGCGATTACCGGTTTGTCGCCAGCGGCGTGGTCGAGCGCGACGGCGAGCTATGGGCGGTGCAGATTTTCTGGGCGACGCCGCGCGAGAAGGGTATGTTTCAATAGGCAAGCGGGGAAAACAAATGGACAAAATCCTGCCGGGTACGGCGCATGGGGTTCTGAGTTTCATCCGGCAGCGCTGGGCCGATCTGTTGCAGGTGAGCCTGCTGCCGATGGCGATCATTGCGGCAATCGCAGCGGCCCAATTTCTCGCCATGCGGCCGCTATTTTCGAGTTTCTTCGACATGGCGGCCAGCGGCCAGGTCGATCCGCGGATGATCGGCAGACTGATGCAATTTTACGGCTTCATCGCGCTCGCCGGGCTGGTTTCCATGCTGGCCTTCGCCTGGCTCTATGTCCGCATCGTGCGGCTCTACGCCCTCGATGAAAACTACTGGGTGGGACTCGACGGCGCGGTCGTCAAGGCGACGCTGATGACTGCGGTCTACGGCATCGGCATCTTTCTTCTGACTTTTCTTGTCTATATTGCCGCGGCGATCGTGTTTGCAATCCTGATTGCTATCATGGGCGCCATTGCCGCTTCCGGCGGCGGCAGCCGTTGGATAGGAGCGCTGGCGGCAATACTAATGTTTCCAATAGTTCTAGCCCTGCCGCTGTTTCTCCTGTGGTTCTTCTGCCGCTTCATGGTCGGACTGCCGGCCGTGGCGCTCGGACGTTCGCCCGATTTCTTCAGCGAGATGTGGGCGCTGTCGAAGGGCGAGACCTGGGGTGTGCCGCTGCGGCTGCTGTTCGGTTTTCTGATTTTCTTCGTCATCGCCATTCCGGTCATGGTGCTGGCGATGTGGCCGACGATTTCAGAAATTTCCGAACTGGCGAAAACGGCGGAAGGGGGAGGTCCGCCGCCGGGACCGGAGATGTTCGAGACGATGATGAACCGCATGGCGCCGGTGCAGGCCGCCATGCTTGTCATCCAGATTCCTTTTGTCTGGTATTCGACGCTGATCTTCGCCGAGGCCTACCGGCGCTTCACGGCGAAGCGCCGGCCGTAACCATTCTCGGCGCCAGGGCCTTCTGGGCGGCGTTCTTCACCGCCTTCTGCACCTTCTCGAAGGCCCGCACCTCGATCTGGCGGATGCGTTCGCGCGAGACCTTGAATTCCTGCGACAGGTCCTCGAGCGTGGCCGGCTCGTCCTTCAGGCGGCGGGCCTCGAAGATGCGGCGCTCGCGCTCGGTGAGCTTGTCCATGGCCTCGTTCAGAAGCCCCATGCGCAGGCGTGCTTCATCGCTCTCGACCAGGGCGTCTTCCTGACTTTCGGTCTCGTCGACCAGCCAGTCCTGCCATTCGCCTTCGCTGTCGGCGCGGATCTGGGAATTGAGCGAGGCATCGCCCGACAGCCGGCGGTTCATCGACACCACGTCGGCTTCGGCGACGCCGAGGCGCTTGGCGATGAACTTCACCTGGTCGGGTTTGAGGTCGCCCTCTTCCAGCGCCTGAATCTGGCTCTTCACCTTGCGCAGGTTGAAGAACAGCTTCTTCTGGCTGGCGGTCGTTCCCATCTTGACCAGGGACCACGAGCGCAGCACGAATTCCTGGATCGAGGCCTTGATCCACCACATGGCATAGGTGGCAAGCCGGAAGCCCTTGTCGGGCTCGAACTTCTTGACCGCCTGCATGAGGCCGACATTGCCTTCGGAGATGACTTCGCCGATCGGCAGGCCATAGCCGCGGTAGCCCATGGCGATCTTGGCGACGAGACGGAGATGGCTGGTGATCAGCTTGTGGGCGGCGGCGCGGTCGCCGTGCTCCTTCCAGCGCTTGGCCAGCATGAATTCTTCCTCCGGCTGCAGCATGGGGAACTGCCGGATTTCCTGCAGGTAGCGATTGAGCCCGCCTTCGCCGGCGGCGATGGCGGGAAGCGATGCGGTCTTGGCCATGATAGTCCCTTCTTGGCGCGCTTGGGCAAGACCCCGCTTACCGGCGCAGCACGACAATATAGTGGCGATTGCGGGGAAAATAAGACACTGGAATAGTTACAGATAGTCAATTCGGCTCACTTAAGCGTTACGCGAAAGCGCCTCGATCAGATTGGCAAGATCGGCTGGCGCGGGGCTTTCGAAATACAAGGGCTTACCGGTCACGGGGTGCTCAAAGCCTAAAACTGTAGCGTGAAGCGCCTGCCTATTCAGCAATTTAAGCGAGTTTCTTGCAACTTCAGGTAAAGTGCTGCGCGAGGCCTTGAAACCGGCGCCATAGGTTTGATCGCCAAGCAGCGGATGGCCGATATGCGCCAGATGCACGCGGATCTGGTGGGTGCGGCCGGTCTCAAGCTCGCAGCGCAGCAGACTGGCTACCGGGGGCGTGCCGAAGCGTTTGAGCACCTCGTAATGGGTGATGGCCTCGCGGGCGGCCTTGGAATTCGATACAGCCATTTTTTGGCGGTTGGCGGAGCTGCGGCCGAGACTCGCCGTAATCGTGCCGCGGTGGCGCTCGGGCGCGCCCCAGACGAGGGCCAGATAGGCACGCTTCAGCCGTCCGTCGCGCCCGTGAGCGGCGAATTGCTCGGAGAGGCCACCATGGGCGGCATCGGTCTTGGCCACCACCAGGAGGCCGCTGGTATCCTTGTCGAGGCGATGGACG
>JANMQL010000413.1:0-7225 GCA_031370475.1 Hyphomicrobiales bacterium
TCAGACCCCATCCGTCACGCGCTGAAGACAGCGCGCGCCACCTTCCCCGCCCTGCGGGCGAGGAAGGGAAATTCACTTCGGCCTGGTCTCGTGCAGATCGGTGTCGGGCTGGCGCATCTGGCCGGCGCGCATCATCCTGACCGCCCGCACCAAGGCGCGCGCCGCGGTGCGCACTTCCTCCTGGAAGTCCTCGTCCTTGTCGAGGTCGAGATGGTTCTCGGCATAAGTGCCGAGATAGCCGACATAGGTACCGAGCAGCGATTTATGGCCGGCCGCGATCATGCCGATGTCGGTCAGCCAGTCGGCGAGGATGCGGCGCAGGTTTTCCACGCCAGCCGCATCGCCATGCACGGCGACGGAGAAGACGCGGCCGGCCAGATGGCGGGGATAGTCCCAGCCCTTGAGCTCCAGTTCCTTGGCCAGTTCGGGATCCTTGCCCTTGGTGGTGGTCGGATCCGGATTGCCGCCATCGGCGCAGACTAGGCGGTCGATCATCGCCTTGAGGCCGGCGGGCGCCTGATACCAGTTGACCGGGGTCACGATCATGACGCCATGGGCCGCCGCCCACATGGGATAAATCTCGTTCATCCAGTCGCTCACCTGGCCCATGGCGAAATTCGGATAGCACGAGCATGGCCAGTGGCAGAGCGGCTGGGCGGTGGAGACGCAGGCCTTGCAGGGGTGAATGAGGCGGCCGTATTCCGAGGTGAGGCGGCTCAAATCGAGCACCTCGACCTCGAAATTCTTCTCAGCCTCGACGATTTCCTTGGCCAGCGTGACCAGCCGCCAGGATTTCGACATTTCACCGGGACAGCTCTGGTCCGAGCGCATGGAGCCGTTGACCAGGAGAATGCGGTTGGGCGAGGCGGGGTTTTTCTGCCGCGCCTCGGCCTCGCGGATGCGGCTGCGGGTTTCCAGCCATTCAACCGGCAGCATGGCATCGGGATTGGCGAAGTCCGATCCGGCGCGGACTTTACGCGGGTTCTTGCGGTAGGTGTCATAGCCGTCCCAGGCGGTTTCAACGATGGCGGCGATGGCCGCTTCATTGCCGGCAAAGGCCGGATCGAAAAAGCGGTCGCGGAAGCGGCGGGCGAATTGGTCCCTGGTTATCTGCACGTCCGGCATGCCCTTGCGGGCGGCGATCTTGGCCATAATGTTCCCCCCAATGTGTGGCGGGAACCTATGGCCAAGCCGGGGGCAAAGGCAAATCACCTGCGATCAATCGGCCGTGCGCGGACGATCCCGCGGCTTTCACGCCGCCGTGACCTCACGCCATCGCCATCACCCGGTGCGGCGCCAGCCAGAAGGGCGGCAGCCAGGCGGGTATATTGCCGAGGGGCAGGACTTCCGGCTTGAGCGCGATGCCGAGCCGGTCCTGCATGAAGGCGCGGCGGCGCTTGATGCGGGACCAGGCCTCGGGATAGCGGGCGCCGAATTCGCGGCGCAGCGCCGCATCGGCCAGCGCCACGCCGTCCTCGATATTGGTGGTGAAATAATCGCTGCCGGTGGCCGGGATGATATCGCATTGCAGCGCCATGCCGGAGGCGAGCTTCACCTTGCCGCCCTTGCGCACCGGCGAATGCAGCCATTCGTCGAGATGGATGAGATGGCCGGGGTTTAGGCCCACGCCGAAGAAGGGATCGCCCAGGCGGCTCATCACCGCCTCATAAAGCGTTGCGCCCGCGACACCGATGCCAAGTGTTTCGTACCAGGCAGCGGCGGCGGTGAAATAGGGCGCCACCAGCTTGTCGACATAATCGCGGATGGCTTCCGGCAATTCGAGAGCATCGGCCACCATGAACCCGGCCCGGCAATTGAGGGCGCCCATCAGGCCGAAACCCACGACAATCGGATCGCCGCGCTCAATCCGGCGCGCCGAGGGGCTGGGCAAGCCGTATTTGGCGCGAGGGCCGGCGCACATGTTGATGTGGACGGATTGGGGTAAGCCGTCGAGCCGCATGTTTTGCACGGCCGCATATTCGCTCATGCCGGGCTTGGCGCCCAGGATGAAGCGGCGGATGGCGGAAGACGTGCGTGTTGCCGCATATTCGAAACAGGCAAGCTGCTCGATTTCGTTGATGGCGCGCAGGCCGTCGGCCGGGTTCATGAAGATCGGCGCGGCATTCTCGACGGGCCCGAAAGTCTTGAGCGCCTCGACCAGATAATGGGGCGTCTCGAACCAATGGGCATCGAAGACGCCAGCCTCGCTCTCAAATCCTTTCCAGCCGGCGAGACCGATGCGCATGTCCGGTTTCAGACCGGCGTCGCGCAGCAATTCCGGCAGAGAACGGTATTTGTCGCGGGGCTGGCCCATGAGGCTCAATGGCTGCCACAACACGCGCTCGAAAGCCCCGCGCGCCGTTTCGGCATAGGGAAGGCCCTCGTTGCCGAGCAGGAGATGGGGGTTGCGGCCGGGCACGACGATGCAGATCGCCTCCTCGAAGCGCGGATCGTGGCCGGTGAGCCAGCAGATATTCGCCACATGCTCGCGATCGCCATAGACCACCATGGCGTCGAGACGGGCCGCCGCCATGCGCTTCAGCAGGCGCTGGCCCCGCGCCGCATAGACGGAGGCCGGAATGGCGGGCTCGGAAACCGGATCGCCGAAATCCGGCAGGTCGATGGCGGTGAGTTTGGCGGTTTTCACATAATTCTCCGTGGTTACCCGCAAGTTAGCCGATCACATCGCCCAGTCCACCCCTCGCGCGGGCGTGATGGGTGTTGATTTGCCAGGCGCGGGCCCACCCCGTAGACTCCCCGGCAACCTAGGAGACTCACCGCCATGCACATCATCCGCCGCAAGGGCTGGGAAATACCGGAAAGCCGGGTCACGTCGGAAGCCATTTTCTTCAATCGCCGCCGGTTCATGGGCGCGGCCGCCGGGGCCACGGCACTTCTCGCCGCCGGACCCGTGCGGGCCGAAGACGACCCTTCCGCCGGGCTCTATCCCGCCGCCGGCAATCCCAAATTCGCCGATGCCGGCCGGCCGGTGACGGCGGCGGAATACAGCACCACCTTCAACAATTTCTATGAATTCGGCGCTTCCAAACGCGTTTCCTCGCAGGCCGAAAAGCTGCCGATCCGGCCGTGGACCGTGGCCATCGACGGCGAGGTGGAAAAGCCGATGACACTCGGCATCGACGATCTCCTCAAGCAGGTGACGCTCGAGGAGCGCATCTACCGCCACCGCTGTGTCGAAGCCTGGGCCATGGTGGTGCCGTGGACCGGTTTTCCGCTGCGCAAGCTCATCGACATCGCCAAGCCCAATGGCAATGCCAAATATGTGCGCTTCGAGACCTTCAACATGCCGGACGTGGCGCTCGGCCAGAAGCCCGGCTTCTTCTCGAGCTATCCGTGGCCCTATGTGGATGGCCTCACCATGGCCGAGGCCATGAACGATCTCGCCTTCCTGGTGACGGGCGCCTATGGCAAGCCGGTGCCCAAGAGCATGGGCGCACCGATCCGCGTGCATCTGCCGTGGAAATACGGCTTCAAGTCGGTCAAGTCGATCGTCCGGATAAGCTTCACGGTGGAGCGGCCGGTGAGTTTCTGGGAAATTCTGGGGCCGTCGGAATACGGCTTCTGGGCCAATGTCAATCCGGAGGTCGATCACCCGCGCTGGAGCCAGGCGGATGAGCAGATACTGGGAACCGGCGAGCGCCTGCCCACCAAACTGTTCAACGGCTATGGCGAATTCGTCGCTTCGCTTTATGCCGGCCTGGACGGCGAGAAGCTCTACATGTGAACGAAAAAAGGCCGGACAAGAAGTCCGGCCTTTTGAAGTTGACCTAGCCCGGCAAAGGGCTTTCGCGGAGAGATACAAGGGGAGGCAGTAACTCCCGCTATCGCCAATCCATCGGAAACGCGATTGGCCGAGGATGTCGCGCCGGCCGGATTCCCGCAAGGGAGCGGTCTTCATGGGAGCCATGTGGACAAGGCATGACGCGCCGCCGCGGTCCTGCTATCATAGGTCATGAGCATTGACCTGTTTCTGGCGCTGGTGACTTTCGCCTTCGTCACCTCGGTGACGCCGGGGCCGAACAATCTGATGCTGCTGGCCTCCGGGGTGAATTTCGGTTTCCGCCGCTCGATCCCGCACATGCTCGGCATCGGCTCGGGCTTCGTGCTGATGGTGGTGCTGATCGGCCTTGGGCTCGGCAAGCTGTTCGAAACCTATCCCATCATTTATTCGGGCCTGCGCTATGTGGGCGGCGCCTACATGCTGTGGCTCGCCTGGAAGATCGCCAATGCCGGTCCGGTGGGCGAAGGCAAGCGGGTGGGGACGCCGATGACCTTCGTGCAGGCGGCGCTGTTCCAGTGGGTCAATCCCAAGGCCTGGGTCATGGCGGTCACCGCCATTGCCACCTACACCATGCCCGCCAATTATGTCTGGTCGGTGCTGCTGGTGGGACTGGTGTTCGGCGCCGTCAACGTGCCGAGCATCAGCTCTTGGACCCTGTTCGGCACGGCTCTGAAGCATGTGCTCAACGAGCCGCGTTACCTGCGCATCTTCAACGTGACGATGGCGCTCCTGCTCGTCGCCTCGCTGGCGCCGCTTGTTTATCATTAGAGCGATTTACCCTTCCCCCGCGAGGGGGGAAGGGCAAACAAGTGTCAATTGGCGGCGATCTGGGCCGCCTTTTGCACCAGCACCTCGGCCTGGCGGATCGAGGCATAATCGATGAGGCGGCCATCGAGGGAGACGGCACCCTTGCCGGCCTTGGCGGCCTCCTGCATGGCGGCGAGAATACGCTTGGCGCGGGTGACGTCGGCCTCGGACGGGCTCATCACCTCATTGGCGAGCGTCACCTGCGAGGGGTGAATGGCCCATTTGCCCTCGCAGCCCAGGACCGCGGCGCGAAGCCCGGCGGCGCGGAAGGCGTCGGCATCGGAGAAATTGCCGAAGGGGCCATCGACGGGTCGCAGGCCATTGGCGCGGGCCGCCACCACCATGCGGGCAATGGCGTAGTGCCACATGTCGCCCCAATGGGTCTGGCGCGAGCCGTCGGCCAGCGGTTCGGTCAGGACGGCGTAATCGGCATTGGCGCCGCCGATCGAGGTGGTGCGGGCCTTGGTCGAGGCGGCGTAATCGGCGACGCCGAAATGCAGCGACTCGTTGCGCTTGGACGCCCGCGCGATCTCATGGACGTTCTGCATGCCCAGCGCCGTCTCGATGATCATCTCGAAGCCCACCCGCTTCTTGCGGCCCTTGGCGGTTTCGATCTGTGTGCAGAGCATGTCGACGGCATAGACGTCGGAAGCGGTGCCGGCCTTGGGAATCATAATGAGGTCGAGGCGCTCGGAAGCCTGCTCCAGCACGTCGACCACGTCGCGGTACATATAGTGGGTGTCGAGGCCGTTAATCCTGACCGACAGCGACTTGCGGCCCCAATCGAGATCGCCGATCGCCTGGATGACATTCTTGCGGGCTTGCGCCTTGTCGTCGGGGGCGACCGCGTCCTCGAGGTCGAGGAAGACCACGTCGGCCGCCGATTTCGCCGCCTTTTCAAAAAGTTGCGGCTGGCTGCCGGGAACCGCGAGCTCGCTGCGGTTGAGCCGGGCCTGGGCCTGTTCGACGATGTGGAAACTCATTGGTTCTTCCCCTGGCTGTCGTTTGCAGGCGCGCAAACTAGGGCCAAGGGGGTAGACTCCGCAATCGGGTGCGACAATCGCTTCCCGGAAAATTCGTCAGCTTACGGATCAAATATCTCGGATTATCCCCTTCTCCCCGCACGCAGTGCGGGGAGAAGGTGGCCAACGGCCGGATGAGGGGTGTGGTGCCGCATCTATTGACTGGCATTTCAACTGGCGGAGAGGCCACCCCTCATCCGCCCTTCGGGCACCTTCTCCCCGCCGCAGGCGGCAGGGAGAAGGGGAAACCGTTGAGAGTGCTTCCTTTGCTTATGAAAGATCAAATGCCGTCGTCGGGCGCGCTTCGCGAATAGTAGAAGGCGATGGCCTGGGAGCGGTTCCTAAGCCCAAGCTTGTCGTAGAGATTGCGCAAATGGAATTTGACCGTGTTGATCGAAATGGCGAGCTCGGCGGCCAGCTCGGCGTTGGTGCGGCCGCGGGCCAGCGCCGCCAGCATGGTCTTCTCGCGCGCCGTCAAATCCTCGCGCGGATCGCGCTTGAGCCCGCGCACGTCGAGGAAGGGAAACACCATGCGGCCGGAGGCGACGGCGGCGGCGATGTCGAGCAGCTGTTCGGGCGGCGTGTCGCGGGTGCAGAAGCCCGCCGCTCCCGCCGCCATGGCGCGGCGCGCGATGTCGGGGTCGCCCGGAGAGGCATAGACGACGATGCGCGGCGGCTTCGGGTGTTCGCGGAGAATCGCCAGCAGCCGCTCGGCGCCGAGTTGCGGCAGGGTCCAGTCGATGACGCCGGCGGGCACGGGCGCCCGCAGGCAGGCTTCGAGAAAACCCTCCGCCGATTTGGCCGTGGCGACCAGGCTGAAGCGCCGGTCGCGCTCGAAAATCTCCGACAGGGCCTGCAACATCAGCGGGTTGGGATCGGCGAGGATCAATTCGATGGGAGCGTTCATGACGCGAAAACTACCCGACAGGGTAGGGTTTTGCAAGCAATTTCCGCGTTTACGACCTGAAAGTGTAGTATAAAGACAATTCTTTTGGATGCCGATAGGCTAGTTTAGCGGGTGTTTCGCCGAAAACCTACCCCTGTCATATTCCGTTTACCAATCCGGGGCGGTCCCGGAGCGAGCGGGAGGAAAGCGCATGACGGGCATCAGAGGGTTGTTCGTTCCAGGTCCGGCCAACGTGCCGCAAGCGGTCAGGCTGGCCATGGACATCGGCATGGAAGACCACCGCGCGCCCGATCTCCCCGCCTTCACCTTGCCGCTGTTCGAAGACCTGAAAAAGATCTTCAAGACCCAGGACGGCCAGGTGTTCCTGTTTCCGGCTTCGGGCACCGGCGGCTGGGAAGCGGCGATGACCAACACGCTCAATCCCGGCGACAAGGTGCTGATCGCCCGCTTCGGCCAGTTTTCGCTGTTGTGGGCCGACATGTGCGCCCGCCACGGGCTCGATGTGGACGTGGTCGATGTGCCGTGGGGCGAGGGCGTTCCGGTCGAAATTTTCGCCGGCAAGCTCAAGGCCGACAAAGCCCACACCTACAAGGCGGTGCTCGTCACCCACAATGAAACCGCAACCGGGGTCACCAGCGATGTGGCCGCGGTGCGCCGCGCCCTCGACGAGGCGGGCCATCCGGCGCT
>JANMQL010000078.1:0-4334 GCA_031370475.1 Hyphomicrobiales bacterium
GCAAACCAGTCTCCACTCTGAGAAGACCGCGGATTGTTGCGTGGACGGTCTTCTTCTTGGTCCGGCTGAGAGCCCGCGCCATGGCCACGGCGGCGGCCGAGGTATCGCCGGTGGCACAGCCGAAGGACATGATTCCAAACCGGCGCGAGGCCGAGGACTCGCGGGCCTTGGCGGCCCAGAAGGCCATGAGAGCGGCGGAGTCGGCCAGCCGTCTTGCCGGATCCGTCTGGCCGCCCGAAAGCGACTCGGTCACTTCCGCCGCACTCAGCCTCGCGGGCAGCGCGGCGAGAGGATTCAAGGTCATGATCGGCGCGGCTTCGGCGCCCCGCGGGGCGGGTTCCTGCGGCGGCGGCTCGGGTGCTGGATCGGCATAATATTGAGCCTCCATTTGAGGCCGCGGTTCCGGCACGCTGGCGGTGGCTTCGACCGGCAGCGGCGGCGCACTGGGCATGGGCGGTGCCGCGAGAATGGGCGATCCGGCCGGCGCCGGCGGCCGGGCGGCATGGGCGCCATGATCGTGGTGCGGATCCAGCCGCAGCGAGGGTGCGATCGCCGGCGCCGGTTCCTCGGCCGCGGCGGCGCCTCGGGTGAGGGATGCCACGAAGGCCAGGCTCAGACCGAGCAGGAAGCCGGCCAGCCCGCCAATGGCCGCCAGGGGCAAGGGCCTGGGCGAGACGGGCGATGCAGGCGCAACGGCGGTCTGGACAATGCGCGCGGGGCCGGCGGGCCGGGCCTGCGCCTCTTGCGCCTCCGGCACGTCCTGCGGTTCCTCAGGCTGCGCCTGGGCTTCGGCCTCGCGCGCCAGCAGCTCTTCGAGCTTGGCGCGGCTGGCGGCGGCTTGCTGCTGCAGGGCCTCAAGCCGGGCCGCATCGAATGCGGGGGCGGCCTCCTGCTGCTTCGGTTTCAGGTCCTTGAGGCCCTGGCGCAGCGCGGCTTCGCGGGCGAGCGCGGCCTTGACCTGTTCTTCGAGGCCGGTCGCCACGGCGGCGACCTCGCGGCGCAGCTTGCGGCCGATATTGGCGAGTTCCTTCTGCGCCGCGATCAGCTTCGGGTGATTGGGCAGATAGGTGAGCGAGAGATCGGCGACGCGCAGACCGGCGGCGGCATAGTCCTCCTTCAGCCTCTCGATCGATAGCGAAGCGAAGGCATCGATGGCCGCGTCGGCGGGGTCTTCCACCGCCAGAAAGGCGCGCGCCGCCCGGAGCCTGGCTTCGGCTTCATCGCGGGCCGCCTCGGCAATGGCGATCCTGGCGACGAGGGCGGAAATCTCTTCGACCGGAGGCTGGGCCACGGGCCGCGGTTGCGGCTGGCCGGGCAATGCGAGGTAATCGGCCACCGCCTGTTCGGCGGCCGCCAGGTTCTTGCGCATGGCTTCGATCTCGGGCGCCAGCGACGGGCGCGCCTGCACGGCCGGCTTCGGTTGCGGCTTCGGTTGCGGCGGGGCCGCCTCGCGGGTTTGGTCGACGTAGAGTTCGGCCAGGGTATTTGCCACTTCCGCCGCCGATGCGGCATCGCCGGCGGCAAAACTGACCGCCATGACATTCGAGTCCGGCACCCGGGAGACGGCGAGGCCACCCCGAACCCGCGCCATTGCCCGCTGCTCGGGCGTCAGTTTTTGGCTGTCGCCGGCCAGGCCGAGCTTCGCCATTATCATGCCGAACCAGCCGGTGCGGTTGGCAACGCCGAAGCCCGCCCGCTTTTCAAGTTGCAGCGCCATCACCACGCGCTGGCCGAGATCGGGCGAGCGCAGAATTGACATCTGGCCGGCCAGCGCCCCCTCGTCGACGGCGCCCTGCCCCGGAGCCGCCTCGATGGCGATTTGGGCTTCCGCGACGAAGACGGGCTGCAGGAAGCGGGCGAGGCCCAATCCGGCGAACAGGCCGATGAGGGTCAGGGCGGCGATCAGCATCTTGCGCCGGGCAATGCCGCTTAGGACATTGATCGAGCTTATTGAAGCCGCTCCACCGGGCATGTCTCTTTGTCGGTTCATGTCGCCGGGGAATCGCCAATGGTTAAGAAGAATCTCACGGGCCGCACCATGACGCCCGTATGGTAACCAATCGATTAATTTAGACGTCCAGGTTTTAATCGGTTGCTAACCATGTTTGCCTAGCTTCACGGCTCGGTAACGATTTGCCAAAGGCTCCTGCACGCATGCGACTTGCCCTTCTCCTCGCCATTGTCATCCCGCTGGCCGGCTGCGTTCAGAGCCGCGGCCATGTCGCTTCGATGGCAGCGCCCGCCGCGCCCCCCGGCGGCGTCGGCATCACCGCCGATGGCGAGCTGGCGGAAGGTCCGGGCGCCGTATCGAGCGTCTCCGAGCTGCCGGCCCTTTCCCAGCGCGGCGCCATCGCGCCCTATGGCGCCCAGGGCGAGACGGCGGCCTATGAATTCGGCACCGGCTACCGGGTGGGTTCGGGAGACAAGCTGACCGTGCGGGTGCTCGGCGAAGAGGATCTGACGGGCGACTATGCGGTCGATGGTTCGGGCAAAATCTCCATGCCCTATGTGCAGAGCGTGACGGTGGCAGGCATGACCGCCGCGCAGATCGAGAAACTGGTGGGCAGGCGGCTGCGCGAGGGATTCCTGCGCGATCCGCAGGTCTCCGTGCAGGTGACCGAGTTCCGGCCCTTCTACATCATGGGTGAAGTGGAAAATTCCGGCAGCTTCGCCTATAGGCCGGGCATGACGGTGCAGAACGCCATCGCCATCGCCGGCGGCTTTGCCGGCCGCGCCAATCGCGGCGTGGTGCAGGTCACCCGCAGGAATTCCAGGGGCACGGCCACCTACGAGGTGCCGCTGACCACGCAGATTTATCCCGGCGACATCGTCACTGTTCTCTAGAGTCGCGAGGCCATTCCATGACGCAGCCGTCGCCGAGAGACAATTTGCCGGCCTTGAGCGTAAATCCGCAGGCCATGCGCACCCGCGTCGAATTCGCCGCGGAGAAGTTTCCCTCCTACCGCAACATCGACGAAGGCGCCAATTACGACCGGGGCGTCTTTGGCCGGCGGCTGGCTGAATATCTCGGCGAGAAACTGCCGCTCCACGGCTTCGAGGTTTCCGGCATGAGCGTCGAGGATTGGGGCTGGCGCCTCGACATCGAGAACCCGGAAAAATTTCCGCTGTCCGTCGGCTGCGGCAATCACGGCGACGAGGCGAACCCGAACCGGTTCCTGTGCCTGATCGAGCCGAGCACGCCCTTCATCCGCAAGCTGTTCAAGAAAATCGACGTCCGCGAAACCGTCGAAAAACTGGCAACGGCGCTCGACCGGATATTGACGGCAGACCCGGACATAAGCGCGGTGCGCTGGTGGCAGGAGGGGGAGACGGCGGGGTAGATGGGCATCGCCGATTTGGGTAGTGGTACAGTTTGATGGGATCAATTGTCGATTGGAATCTCTTGACGGTTCGGGGTAGGCAGATGCCCCCTCTCGAAGGCCCACGTAACAAAGTCCTTCATCGTCGGCGAACCTGATTTGTAGACGGCCACATATTTGCTAATTGCCCGAACTATAATGATCGCAACTTCAAAGTCGCCGATTATTGCTACGTCAGGTGGATTTGGATGCTTGAGCCAATTAATGAAAAGATTGTAGTTCAATTCCTTCGCCATGGGGCTGTTTTTCAGAATCTGAAAAAGATGTGGCTCATCGGTTGGCGGAAGCAGGCCTTCGGCTGCCGCAGCGAGGGTCACGGCGCATTCAAATTCGCCATTACGAAAGTGCCAGATGGCCGCGTGAGTCTGGGTTAATGCGGCCAGTTGCTTAGTTGTTTTGACGTGTTTTTCTTTGGATGGCATATGAAGAGTCCTAGTCGCGGATGTGTTCCCAATCCTCCAACACCTGCACCATATCGGACATTTCCCAAAGTTTATGCCACAGGAACTGTGATAGTTCGAAGGCGAGTCAACCGTGCCGATTTTGAAACTGTACCACTACCCAGATTTGCCGATAGTTGACTCTGTCAACTATTCCGCCTCGAAAATGGCTCGCCAAAAGCGTGCGATTTGCTCGCGAAAGCCTGCAATCTGGCGCCCAAAGCGGCATGAAAGCGCAGCAAAATCAACCATTCTCTCCGTCCCTAGGAATGGTTTCACGTGAAACACCGACAATATTATATACTTGACAAAAGCGAGAATGGGACTATGTTGATGGTCATTGGAGTAAGCACATGACCGACCTGCATAATCCGATTTTCACCGATCTCGACAAAGCCCGCGAAGCCTTGGAAGCCACCCGCTGGCCGAATGGTCCCTATTGCCCGCATTGCGGCAATGCCGATCCTGAGAAGATCGCCAAGATCGAAGGCAAGAAGCAGTCTCACCGTCCCGG
>JANMQL010000016.1:0-2375 GCA_031370475.1 Hyphomicrobiales bacterium
CCGCGCGCACCAGGGGCGGCCAGCGCGATGCGAGTGGCATCGGCGTATTCCTGGTGCCCGGCAATGCCAGGGGCGTCGCCAAAAAGGGCTATCCGACCCAGGACGGCCTGCACGCGGCCGACATCACCTTCACCGGCGTCGAGGTCGGTACTGAGGCCGCGATCGGCGATCCCGAGAATGGTCTCGCGCTGATCGAGCGCGTGGTCGACGACGCCCGCATCGCGCTGTGCGCGGAAGCCGTCGGCGTGATGGATGAGTCGCTGAAATCCACCGTCGAGTACCTGAAGACCCGCACCCAGTTCGGCGTGCCGATCGGCAGCTTCCAGACCCTGCAGCACCGCGCCGCCGACATGTTCGTCGCCGTCGAGCAGGCCCGCAGCATGTCGATGTTCGCGACCATGGCGAGCGACTTCGACAACGCCAAAGAGCGCGCCACCGCGGTGGCGGCGGCGAAAGTGCAGATCGGCAAGTCAGGCAAATTCGTCGGCCAGCAATCGATCCAGCTGCAAGGCGGCATCGGCATGACCATGGAGGCCAAGATCGGCCACTACTTCAAGCGCCTCACCATGATCGAGAACACCTTTGGCGATACCGATTATCATTTGCGCCGTGTCACCGAGGCGGGCGGGTTGATCTAGCGGGCACGCCCACCCCAACCGTCGTTGCGAGCGAAGCGAAGCAATCCATAGCGCCGAGCACAGGGTGGATTGCTCACATGGGGAATGTGTGTGTCAAGGATGGGCAGTCACCTTTTTGTTTGACTGCGGCCACCTCTTCGTCCCGACCGCGGGGTGTGCAGGATGGCGCGCGGAGATCAAGTCAAGGCCGGCCCCTTGGGGCCGCCGCGCAGCGGCTTGGCCTTGAGTTGATCGAGCACGCCATCATGCTTGGTCCGTCGGGACCGATAGAGGCTCCTTGTGTTGGCGGTACGGTCAGGGCATCTGCAGTCCTCGCATTTGCGATCCAAGGTTCGAGCCGGTTCGGCGATCTGGGTTGCTTGCCAGATCAAACTCACATTCGGTCGTCGCGCGAGGCGACTGCACCAAGATTCCGCTTGCGGCGGGCAGGCTCGAGAGGACGAGACCATTCTTCGTTGCGGCGTTTGAAGCCATGCAATCCATCGGTTCGTCCACCCGGATCTTCCGAGGCTGATCGGGCCTCGGCAGATGGGGTTATGGTTCTTTCGTTGCGTGCGGGCGGAGCTTGTTGCCTGGCCCGAACCCGGATCAGGCGGCGGGCTTCATGACGGCCCCCTCGATGACGACGCCCTGAGTGACATACTTCCACAAGGCCACGAGAAGCTTGCGCGCCAGCGCCACGATCGCGCGCTTGCGGCCTTGCGGGCTTCGCTCCTTGAACCAGCGCGTCAGGGCCGATTGCGGCTGGTGACGTGTCCACAGCCAGGCGAGCTGGATCATCGTGGTCCGCAGCCTGGAATTGCCGGCCTTCGACACGCCCTGCTCGTGCCGGATGCCTCCGCTTTGCCAGGGCGTTGCCGCAAGGCCGGCATAGGCGGCGACCTGACGGCGGTTGGCGAACTGCCGGTAGAACGCCTCCGACCAGAGGACGGCGGTGAAGTTGGCGCCCATTCCCTTCAAGGCGAGCAGCATCGTGACCGGGGCCGGCGCGGCCTGGCTTGCAGGCGTTTTCGCCGCCGCCAGCAGGGCTTCCTGCGCGGCTTCGACCACCTTGATCTGTCCCACAAGCAGCTCGATCCGATCGAGCTCGCGGCCGATCTGCGCCTTCAAATGCGCCGGCAATTTCCGTCCGTCTCCGGTGCGCAACGCTTCAAGCCGCGCCCGCCGGTCGCGCCGCAACGGGACATAATCAAAGATGCCCTGCGCGAACAGAAGACCCTTGATCCGGTTTACATGCGTGACGCGCTCCCCGATCAATGTCCGCCGTTCGCGGCACAGCCGCCGCCGGTCCTCCTCCTCGGGCGAGGGCGCAACCACCATCGCACAGACCCGCGGCTCGCCGCGCTTGTAGGCGAGCAGCGTCCGCAACAGCGTCTCACCGTCGATCCGGTCCGTCTTGGCGCGTCTTTGCCTTCGCGGCACTGCGATCGAAGCGGGATCGACCACATGGCTCTCGATTCCCTCCTGTTGCAGAACACGGTGCAGCCAGAACCCGTCCAGTCCCGCCTCCTGGACCGTGACGATCGGATAGCTCTGGCCGGTCCGGACCTCCGCCTTGCGCCTGAGTTCCGCAAACAGCGTCAAAAGTCCGGCCACATTGCCGGCGGTGAGGCTGTGCCTCGACATCTTCTCGCCCTTGCCGGGCGACAACGACGTCACCAGCCAGGTTGAACGGCTCAGTTCCAGTGAAACAAAAATTGCCGCAATATGCGTGTGGATAGCGGTCGGTCCGTCGGA
>JANMQL010000040.1:0-5475 GCA_031370475.1 Hyphomicrobiales bacterium
CCCGGGTGCTGAGCGACAGGTTGTTGATCGTGCAGGACAGTACCACCGCACCGGTTGAGTTATTGACGATGGCGATTGTCGCCGTGTTGGCGGCACTGCCGATGGCGTTGGTAACCGCCTCAAGGTTCGTCACCGTCGCGCCACCGGCGGGAATCGGGCCGAGCAGCGAGGTTGAGCTTGACAATGTGTTGACCGCCGCTGCTGCCGGACAAGCGGCACTGCCCGCCGCCTCATAGCCCAAGCAGTTTCCGGAAGTCGCCTTCGCGGTGCTCATGAACCATGTGGCAGATCCGGCGCCGGCGGGACCCTGCGGTCCGGTTGCTCCAGCCGGACCGACAGCACCCTGCGGGCCGGTGGCGCCGGTTGCTCCGGTGGGACCTTGCGGGCCGGTTGGACCTACAGCGCCATCGGCACCGGCGGGACCTTGCGGACCAGCCGCGCCATCGGCGCCATTGGCACCGGCGGGACCTTGCGGGCCGGCCGGACCAACCGCGCCATCGGCACCGGCAGGACCTTGCGGGCCAGCTGGGCCGCCGGATGGACCTACCGGACCCTCCGGGCCCTGGGGACCGGTTGCGCCATCGGCACCTACGGGGCCCTGCGGACCTGTCAGTCCGGCCGATCCGGTCGGGCCCTGCAAGCCTGTCGCGCCGGTTGCGCCCTTGGCCCCCTTCGCGGCAAATTTTTCCCAATAGGCGCCGTTGCCGGTTGCGCCTGGAATCTTGTTAAGGCTCGTCGCCTTGGCCCGCCAGCTCGATCCCAAGTAGGTGACCAGATCGTTGGCGTAATAGGTCGCCGCCGAGCCCCAGCCGCCGCGCGCCCGCAGACCCCAGGGTCCGCACGAGGCGACGACCGCTTTCACCGCCGGCGCCGTCGCGCCGACGACGACCAGATCGACGACGCAATCGCCCGGATGATAGACGACGTTATAGGAAAATACCCGGGTCGCGCTGTTGATGGCGGCGGCCGTCAGATTATCGAGTTTGACGGCCGTGCCGGTGGAACTCGTGCCTTTGACGACGAGTTTTCCGGCCACGATCTGGGCTTCCGTCACCGTAATGGCCGCATCGGCCACTTGCGTGGCAAGCAGCAGGAGGGAGGCCGGCAATACCGCTTGTAAGAGGCTTCGGGTCATGCGTGGGGACATGATGTGGCTCCTTTCGCCATATTTGAATTCAATGCACGTAGACGTCTAGTCGAATTTGAATTACCATTTAAACGTGCGAATTTGTTTGCGAAAACAGCTCAAATTTGACACCTCGCGGGAGTCGTTTGTTAACTGTGAGCGGTGCCGGGGGCGATGCCTGCCGACACCGGTTGGGCAATCCGCATGATGAGCAATCCGGGCCTTGCCACCTGGTGGTCATTATCCAATTGAGCAGCCTGCAGCCGACCTTCTGATTTGAGTTCGGCATTCCTCAGTGACCCGCGAACCGTGACGAAGGACTTTTGGCGGGCAACGGGGATCGCGGCCGGGGGGCAATTGTTTTCGTCCGAGAATGATGCCACCGGCTTGGTGGATCGGTTATCAAGATCGCGAGCGGCACCGGATTACAGTGCCGGCGGCAGCCTAGCGGTGGAGCAAGAAAATGGACAATTCACTCTTCGAGACCGGACTGGAAAAGCGGCGAGCCATACTCGGCAAGGAGTATGTCGACCAAAACCTCAAGGCAGCCGATGACTTTACCCGCCCCTTCCAGGAGGCCATGACGGCCTGGTGCTGGGGTTTCGGCTGGGCCGACGACACAATCGACGCCAAGACCCGCTCGATGATGAACCTTGCAATGCTCGGCGCCCTTGGAAAAATGCACGAATGGGAAGTCCATTGTAAAGCGGCGGTCAAGAATGGCGTCAGCGTCGATGAGATGCGCGCCATCATACACGTCGTTGGCATCTACTGTGGTGTTCCGCAGGCGCTGGAATGCTTTCGCGCGGCGCGCAAGGTGCTGACCGACCACGGGCTGCTCAAATGAGAAGTCCCGCCACGCCGTGGGGGAATCTCGATATGGATGTGGATGACACCTGTTTTACCGCCTGAAAGAAGCCGGGATACGTCAGCGAAGTCGCCGCTGTTCTCGAGCCGTTGCGGTCGGCGGCGAAATTCAGTCTATGATGTCGAAAATCCGACAATCTCCGGGGGCCGATCCATGAGTTACTTGCGACCACGTCGAAAAGTCACGGCGGATTTGGCCGGGAGAATTCCATGAAGTTCCAGCTCGCAATCAATCTCGAGCGTCTGGCCGATGAAATCGACATGCGGGACGTGGCACGCCACACGCTCGAAATGGTGCAAATGGCTGAAGACGGAGGATTTCACATCGTTTGGGCCGCGGAACACCATGCCCTTGAGATGACTATCGCGCCCGACCCGTTCCAGATTCTCACCTGGTGGGGCTGCCACACCGACAAAATCAGGCTCGGCACGGCCGTTGCGGTTGCTCCCTACTGGCACCCGATCAAGCTGGCGGGCGAAGCGGCCATGACCGACTTGCTGACCGGCGGGCGTCTCGAATTCGGCATCGGCTCCGGCGCCTATCAGCGCGAGTTCGACCGCATGTACCCCGGTCTCAAGCAGACCGATGGCTGGAAATACATGCAGGAAATGCTCCCCGCCGTCCTGGCGCTCTGGCAGGGTGACTATGAGCATAAAGGCGAATATTGGAGATTCCCGCTTGCCACCTCCGTACCCAAGCCCGTGCAGAAGCCCCACCCGCCCATCTGGGTCGCGGCGCGCGCGCCCATCACCTATGACTTCGCGGTGAAGCACGGGCTCAACATCATGTCATGGCCGCTCACCCGGCCGATGTCGGAGGCCGAGCTCTACAAGTCGCGGCTCGATGAGGCGATGGCGAACAATCCCGGCAAGCCGCGGCCGATCTTCGCCATGATGCGGCATACGGCGGTCTATGACCGCAAGGAGGACTGGATCGTGCCGGTGAAGGCCGCGCAGCGCCAACTCGGCCAGTTCGAGAATCTGTTCAAGAATCTGGGTGCGGTGAAGAACGGCTTTCCCAAGGAACTCGATCTCGGCGAAATCTCGAACCGGGCCGAATATGACCCGAAGATGCTGAGCGCCAACCTGATGTTCGGCACGCCCGACGAGGTAATCGCCAAGCTCAAGCCTTACCAAGCGCTGGGTGTCGACCAGTTCACCTATTACGCCAGCCTCGGCCTGGGACTGAAAGAGCAGAAGCGCTCGCTGGAACTCTTCTGCAAGCACGTCATCCCCGCCTTCAACCGATCGTAATCTACCGCATTACAAATGGATTGGCGAGCGGCTGGTCCGACGTATTGATCCACACGGTCTTGGCGCGCGTGTAATCGTAGATCGCCTGCATGCCGCTTTCGCGGCCGTAGCCCGACTCCTTGAAGCCGCCGAATTCGGCGATGGGCGAGACGGCGCGATAGGTGTTGACCCAGACGATGCCGGCGCGGAGCCGCTTGCTGATGCGCAGCGAGCGCGCGCCATCGCGGGTGAATACGCCGGCGGCCAGGCCATGGCGCGTGTCATTGGCAAGCCGCACCGCTTCGTCTTCCTGCTTGAAGCGCAGAACGCTCAAGACCGGGCCGAAGAGTTCGGTATCGACAATGCGCATTTTCTGGTCGCGGCATTGGATGATGGTGGGTTCGTAGAACCAGCCGCGATTCAAGGACGCCGGCCGCCGCCCGCCGGTCAAGAGCTTGCCGCCCTCCTCCTGGGCGAAGGCCACTTCCTTCTCGATGCGCGCCAACTGGCCGGTGGTGGCGAGCGGGCCCATCTGGGTTTCTTCCGCCAGCGGATCGCCGATGCGGATCTGCTTGGCGCGGCTCACCATCGTATCGAGAAACTTGTCGGCGATCTTGTCATGGAGATAGAGCCGCGAGCCTGCGACACAACTTTGGCCGGTGGCGCCGAAGATGCCGGCGATCGATCCGTTCACCGCGCTTTCGAGATCGGCATCGTCAAACACGATGAAGGGCGACTTGCCGCCGAGTTCGAGCGACACTTGCGCGAAGTTTTCCGCCGAGTTGCGGATGATGTTCTTGGCCGAGGCCGGCCCGCCGGTGAAGCTGATGCGCTGGACCAGGGGATGCGAGGTGAGCACGCGGCCGCAGGGCTCGCCGTGCCCCGTCACCACGTTGAAGACGCCGGGCGGGAAGCCCGCCTCTTCCATCAGCTTGGCAAATTCCAGCATGGGAGCGGATGCGTGTTCCGAGGCCTTGAGAACCACCGTGTTGCCGGCCGCGAGCGCCGGCCCGATCTTCACCGCCGCGAGGAAGAGCTGCGAGTTCCACGGCACCACCGCGGCGACGACGCCCAAGGGCTCGCGCACGGTCATGGCCCACATGTCGGGCTTGTCGATCGGAAGGGTCTGGCCCATCACCTTGTCGGCGGCGCCCGCGTAGAAGTGGAAGAATTCCGCGATGTATTTGGCCTGCCAGCGCGTCTCTTTCAGCATTTTGCCGGTGTCGACGGTTTCGGTGCGGCCAAGCTCTTCCGATTTCTGGGCCAGAAGATCGGCCAGGCGGCGGAGATATTTGCCGCGCGCGGTGGGCAGCGCATTGGCCCATTCGCCCTCGCTGAAGGCCCGGTGCGCGGCCTTTACCGCGCGGTCGACGTCGGCGGCGGTCGCTTCGGGAATTTCGGCCCAGGCTTCGCCGGTTGTCGGGTTGTGGCTCTCGAAGGTTCTGCCGTCGCCGGCATCGACCCATTGCCCGTCGATGAACATCCGATAGTGCTTGAGCCTGTTCATGCTGAAAACCCTTCCTCACCTGGCAGAAAGCTAGTCGCCGCACGGTCCGCAGCGATACAAGATTTTCGCCGGATGCTGTCGGAAATATCATAGTCGGGTTTTCCTGCATTCGGATAGCGTCTAGCAGATGGTGCGCGGAGGGACCCTGTGGCAGGCAAGCAAGTGATCGGCGGAAGGAAGCCATCGAACGCGGACGCCATGCCGAGGAGGTGAATGCCGCCTAGCGCAACGGGCCCTCAAGTGGATTCCACTTGAGGGCGAAAAGTTGCGCCAGATATATATGCTGGAGCATCGGATATTCCCAAAAGTGGTATCCACTTTTGGGTCCGATACTCTAGCGGCATGGCGGCCGATCTCAGCCATGTGCGTTCATCTCCATCCAGTCGGCAATGTAGCTCTCCAAGCCGGTGAGTCGTAACGGCGCGATTTCGTCGATCCTCGGCCTGAACAGGTCTCGTCTGCCTTGCGCTTCGAAGGCAAGGGCGGCGGCGCCGAGGGCGGTGCCTTCGGCGACGGAAGTTCGAAGCACGCGCTGGCCGGGACGCAGAGCGGCAAGCACGCCGAGCAGCGCCGCATTGCCGGCAAGACCGCCGTCGACGATGACATCGTTACGCGACTCGATCAGATCGAGCACAATTGCCGTCATCGCGGCGACATAGAGCGTGGCGATGGCGGCGCGCTCCTCCGGCGTTTCGGCGGGAGGTCCGGCAAAACGGCCTTGGGCGTGTGGGAAGGCGCCGCC
>JANMQL010000046.1:0-6894 GCA_031370475.1 Hyphomicrobiales bacterium
CTCCCGAGCGCCAGGGTCACGTATTCCCCAGCCCGCGGGCGCCGCATCCACCCCATCTTTGATCATCGCCATGACCGAGACCCCTTCCGGAGTGGACGCTGGGAATATACACCAGTAGGAATTAAAGTCAAGAAGAAAAACGAATGGGGAGTGATAAATAGGATTTAGCGATCCGGGAGCGTGATTCGACTAGGTGAGAGCCGACTCGTTCAAGCTCTCGATCACCGCGAGAACCTTATCGGCCCGGTCCTCTCCAATCAAATCGACGGCACGGAATCCGCCGAGCAGCCGGTGCCCGGCATGGAGCCACAGACGCGCCTCCTCCGGCGAATAAAACTCGGCTAGCCTTTCGACCACATAGCAAAGATCGGAGAGGATAAGCTGCGTCTTGGGATGCGGAAGGGCGCTACTCGTATTCCACTCTGACACCGTGGCCGGCGAAACCGCAAGAATGTTGGCGATGTCCATTGCAGTCAGGCAGCCGCACCGCTTCAGCTTGTCGAGGATTTTTGCAACGGCGGTTGACATGCTCAGCGGCCCTCAACGGCGATATCGTGCTGGCATTGTAGATCGAGCCAGAATTGGGCGCTGTTGCCGAAATAGCGAGCCAGGCGCAGCGCCGTATCGGCGGTGAGGGAGCGGCGGGCATTGAGAATATCGGTCACGCGCCCCGACGGCACGCCGAGATCGATCGCCAGGCGGTTGGCGCTCAGGTTGCGCGCCATCAATTCGCGGCGGAGCAGGCGGCCGGGGTGAACTGCGGGTGCCATTTTCTATCCCTTATAATAGCCGGCAAGTTCTATCGGCTTGCTGAAAGACCTTTCACGCGGCCATGCTTCGAGGCTCGCCCTTCGGGCTCGCACCTCAGCATGAGGTTTGGGTTTTCGCCATTAACATTTCAGCGTGATGGGAAGCAAAGACCTATCTCCAGGCGGGAGCAAGGCGAAATTCGAAGGACGGAGTTTCTTCGGCGGTTTTCCAATTCGTAGCCGTCACACTCTTCCGACAAGAAAAATGTGTGATCACACCCCTCTCGCCCCCATACTCCCAAACCTATCCCTGATCCTCCGCACCAACCCGTCGCGCACGGCGCGGTAGCTGTCGAGAATCTGTTCGCGGCTGCCGGAGACGACCGATGGATCGAGGGTGGGCCAGTATTCGGCCTCGATCGCCATGGTGCGGGTGAGTTCAAGCGCCCGGTGATGGGCCTCGGGTGACAAAGACACCACCAGATCGAAGCTCGTATCCTCGAGATCGGCGAAGCTCTGGGGCCGGTGCCTGGCCATCTCGATGCCCATCTCGTCCATGACCGCGGCGACGAAGGGATCGGCGGGGCCGGGCTTGACGCCGCAGGAGGTGACATGGATGCGGTGGCCGTAGAAATGCTTCATCACCGCCGCCGCCATCGGCGAGCGGATGACGTTCTGGGTGCAGGCGAAGAGCACGGAGCTGGGAAGGTCGCTCGCCATTCCCCTTGTCAGCCCCGCCAGTGCAGCACGCAGAGCAGCGTGAACAGCCGCCGCGCCGTGTCGAAATCGATTTCCACCTTGCCGTTGAGCCGCTCGCGCAAAAGATCGCTGCCCTCGTTGTGCAGGCCGCGCCGCGCCATGTCGATGGTCTCGATCTGCGACGGCGTCGCCGTCTTGATCGCCGCGTAATAGCTCTCGCAGATCATGTAGTAGTCCTTGACCAGGCGGCGGAACGGCGACATCGACAGGCCGATGAGGGTGAGGCGCCGTTCGGCCTCGTCGAGAATGTCGAGGATCAAGCGGCCGTCGGCGGTCGACAGCTGCAAGCGGTAGGGGCCTTCGGCGCCGCCGGTGAGGGCGAAGCTGTTCTCCTCCACCAGATCGTAAATCGCCACGCGCCGCTCGTGATCGGACTCGGGGGTAGAACCCGGCCCGATGCTGGCATCGAGATCGACCGCGATCAGGCGGTTTTTCGGTTTATCGGTCATGGTGGGGACAATAGACGGGCAAGGCGCCGGGCGGCTAGGGCGTGATTGTTCATGATCGATTGGTACCGGAATTTCCTTCTCCCCGTGGGGGCGAGGGAAAGTTAATCGACCTCGTGCCGCGGCAAATGTTCCGTCGCCCAGGCGGGGCCGAGGTCGGAGAGCTGGGCCTCGATGCATTCGACCTCGAGGCGGATGGTGCCGCCGCCGGAGAAAGTAAGGACGATGGTGCCGGAAGGCGCGTCCGCTTCATCGAAGCCGATCGAGAGGAGCGACAGCACCGCCTCGCGGTCGTCGCGGCGGATGTTCTGGATGGCGACCTTGTTCACCCGGTCGAAATGCAAGCCGGTCCGGCGGCGTTCGAAATGCTCAGCCTTGGCGCCGTGTTCCCAGACGAAGCGGTTGGCGACGAGCGCGAATTTCCGCGTCTTCTTGAGATAGCTCAGATCGCCGGCCACCAGCACCGCATCCTGCATATGGGCGGAGATGACGGCGAGATCGTCCGCATCCAGTGCCGAGAGCTTGAGCACGATCAGGCCCCCGCCAGACGCTGGATATCGGCGCCGCAGGCCGAGAGCTTCTCCTCCAGGGCCTCGAAGCCGCGGTCGAGATGATAGACCCGGTGGATGACGGTTTCGCCCTCCGCCGCGAGGCCGGCGATCACCAGCGATACCGAGGCGCGCAGATCCGTGGCCATCACCTGGGCGCCGGTGAGCTTGGCGACGCCGCGCACCTCCGCCGTGTCGCCGTTGAGATGAATGTCGGCGCCGAGCCTCGCCAGCTCCTGCACATGCATGAAGCGGTTCTCGAAAATCGTTTCGCGGATGTGGCTGATGCCGTGCGCCCGGGTCATCAGCGCCATGAACTGGGCTTGCAGGTCGGTGGGAAAGCCCGGATAGGGATCGGTGGCGATATCGACGGGATTGAGGCCGGAACCATTGCGCCTGATGCGCAGTGCGCCATCGGCGCGGGTGATATCGACGCCGGCCTTGGCCATGATGGCGATGGCCGAATCGAGATTGACGGGCTTGGCGCCCTTGAGCGTGACATCGCCGCCGGCCATGGCCGCCGCCATGGCATAGGTGCCGGTCTCGATGCGGTCGGGAATCACCTGATGCTCGGCGCCATGCAGGCTGGTGACGCCGGTGACGCGCAAGGTCGATGAATGGATGCCTTCGATTCTGGCGCCCATCGCCACGAGGCACTCGGCGACATCGCCGATTTCGGGCTCGCGCGCCGCATTCTCGATCACCGTGTCGCCCTTGGCCAGCACCGCCGCCATCAGGGCCGCATGGGTGGCGCCGACCGAGATTTTCGGAAACATGATATGGCCGCCCCTGAGGCCCTTCTTCGCTTTGGCGATGACATAGCCCGCCTCGATCTCGACTTCGGCGCCGAGCTTCTCCAGGGCCATGAGATGCAGATCGACGGGCCTGGTGCCGATGGCGCAGCCGCCGGGGAGCGACACTTTCGCCTCGCCGCAGCGGGCCAAGAGCGGCCCCAGCACCCAGAAGCTGGCCCGCATCTTGGAGACGAGCTCGTAAGGCGCGGTGGTGTCGACGATCGACTTGGCCTGGATGCGCAGCGTCTCGCCATGGCTGGCGTCCTGGCCGGCCCGCTTGCCGGAAATGGTGATGTCGACGCCATGGTTCTGCAGGATGCGCTGCAAGCGCAACACATCGACGAGGCGCGGCACGTTGGTCAGCGTCAGCGTCTCGGGGGTGAGCAGGCCGGCGATCAGCAGCGGCAGGGCGGCATTTTTGGCGCCGGAAATGGCGATGGTGCCGGAGAGGCGGTTGCCGCCGCGGATGCGGATGCGATCCATGAAAATTGTGTCCCTTCGAGATGATTGGGCGGGGCGCTAACAAGCATAGATGGCGCCAATGGGGCAAGGCTTAGGACTTCGGCTCCTGGGGGGCTTCCTTGCGGCGCTTGGCCTGCGCCTTCCGCTTCAGCAGATTGGCGCGTAAGGCCTTGGCAAGCCTCAGTTTTCTGACGGTGATCAGGGATTTCGGCGGTTTCGGACTCATGCCGCCTATTTCAGGAGCCTTCTCCCCCCTGTCAAGCCTAAAGGGTTGCGAAGGCGAAGCCCCTGTGGCATGTGTCGCGCCGCCAGCGGCGAAGCTGTTGTAGCTCAGTGGTAGAGCACCCCCTTGGTAAGGGGGAGGTCGAGAGTTCAATCCTCTCCAACAGCACCAGTCCATTGGCGCAATCCCGGCTGCGAGCGGTTCATGACGCGCAAGGGCATACTGACCGGCGGCACCTGGTGCGTCGATTATAACAAGCTCCTCGACCAATGGCCGGCGGAAAACGGCCGGGCCGACATTCAATCCATTGAAATCAGCGGTGGCGGATCGGGCTGCAACCTGGCCATCGACATCAAGCGGCTCGACCCGCACATGCCGGTCGCCACCATCGGCTTGGTCGGCGACGACGCCGGCGGCCGCATCCTGTTCGCCGAGGCCGATGCCCATGGCATCGACCGGACGCAACTGGCAACCACCGCCGATACCCAGACCGATTTCACCGACGCCTTCGCCTCACAGGCGACCGGGCGGCGCACCCATATCAGCTATTTCGGCACCAGCCACAAGCTGACGCCGGATCATTTCGATTTTTCGCGCAGCGCGCACCGTTTCTTTCACCTCGGACTGCCGGGCATTCACAGGCTCATGGATGCGCCATGGAATGGCGAGGCCAATGGCTGGGTCGCCACCTTGAAGAAGGCCCGCGCCGCCGGGCTCGCCACCAACATGGAGTTGGCCAGCATCGAACGCGACCGGCTCGCGGCGCTGCTGCGGCCCTGCCTGGCGCATCTCGATTACCTGATCGTCAACGATCACGAAATCGGCGGCATTACCGGACTCGCGACCGTAAGCGACGGCAAAACCGACGTGGCCGCCTGCAAGGCGGCTGCCGCCGCGGCGCTAAAGCTCGGCGTCGGCCGGCTGGTGGCGGTGCATTTTCCGGGAGGCGCCGTCGCCGCCGGCCGCGACGGCGTCACATTGGCGATGCCCTCGGTCAAGATTCCAGCCAGCGCCATCGCCGGCGCCAACGGGGCGGGCGATGCCTTCGCCGCCGGCTTCCTCTATGGATTGCACGAGGACTGGAGCCTGGAAGATACGCTCCGCCTCGCCCATGCCGCGGCGGCGTCGTCGCTCCGCCGCATCACCACCTATGGCGGGGTCGAATCCTGGTCGAATTGTCTCGCCCTTGCCAAGCAATGGGGCTGGCGCGAGGCCCTGCAATGAACATTAATCCCCACAGGAGTTGCCCATGAAAATTCTCGACGCCAAGCTCGCCAAAATCCGCGCCGGCCGCTACAAGCCGGCCGATTTCATCATCGCCGACGCCAAGGACGGCGATATCGGCTTCGGCGTCCGCGCCCCCGGCCCCGATGCCGCGAGGCCCGGCCGGGTCAATCCGCGCGCCGTGCATTTGCAGGCGATCCGCGACATGACCAAATCCGGCCTGATCGATGTCATGCTGATGTCGGCCTCGACCTGCGAGATACTGTCCAAGGAAGGCCTGTTCAAGAAAAGCAATGTCACCCCGGCCATCCGCCTCAACGACACGACCGACATCTGGTCGGCGCGCGGCGGGCGCTATCGCGACGAGCCCTCGCGCCACCACCGCACGGCGCGCCTCGGCGCGGCGCGGAAACTGGCCGACCTCGGGCTTTATTCGGTAACCTTTTCCAACCAGCGCGACATCGACGCCGAGAACGCCGAGGCCTACACGGCCTTCCGCGCCGAGGCCCATAAGCACAAGATGCGGCACTTCCTGGAAGTGTTCAATCCGGCCTTCGATATCGCTCTGAAGGACGGCGCCGATATCGGCGGCTTCATCAACGACAATATCGTGCGCACGCTCGCCGGCGTGACGGCGCAGGATTTTCCGGCCTTCCTCAAGTTGCAATACAACGGTCCCCGCGCCATGGAGGAACTCGCCGCCTACGATCCCACCCGGCTGATCGTCGGCATCCTCGGCGGCGCGGCGGGCACGGCGCGCGACACTTTCGAGCTGGTCGCCCAGGCCGAGCGTTACGGCGCCCGCGTCGCCCTCTTCGGCCGCAAGATTTATCTCGCCGAAGCGCCGCTGCCGCTGGTGCGTCTGATGCGCGAAGTGATCGCCCGCACCGTCACCTCGGAGGAGGCGGTCAAGGCCTATCACGGCGAATTGCAGAAGCTCAAGCTCAAGCCGCAGCGCGCCCTCGCCGACGATTTGCAGCTCACCGAGGCGCCGCTCAAGCAGGCGGCGTGACGGGGCACTTGGGGTCAATACGTAATCCAGAGAGCGCAAAGTTGCTTTGCATTAAATGGTCGTAGATGGCCTTTCGCAAGCCTGACCCAGTGGAGAATGCTCGCCGAAAAATGATGATATTTGCCAACCGCAGCGTTAGCTGGCATTTTTGGGAACGCTCGCCTGACGGGGCCTAAGTGATGGACAAGAAACTCATTCTTGAACGGATCAAAGAAGTGAGTCGTGCAATTGGAGGGCAACCCCCGGGCAGAGAACGCTTTGAAAATATGACTGGGATCAAGACCTACGAGTGGCTCGGAAAATACTGGGCACGATGGGGCGATGCACTTGAAGAAGCTGGACTCCAACGCAATCAACTCTAAGGTGCTTGGGATAAGGAGAAACTCTTATCTATTTATTTCGAATTTATCCATGAACTCGGGCGCATTCCCACAGATGCCGAGACGAGGATGAGATCGCGGGGCGATGCAAATTTCCCCGGCCATACGGCATTCAGAAACGCGTTCGGATCAAAGCAAGGCCTTCTCAAGGCGGCTCTGACATACGCTGTGGAACACCATCTGCAGGATCAGACAAAAGCAATGCTCGAGGCTGCCATTTCACCGGAGTCAGAAAGAGGTGATACCACTCCACAAGAGAAATCTGCGATGGAGGGTTTTGTCTATCTTGCGAAATCG
>JANMQL010000248.1:0-5498 GCA_031370475.1 Hyphomicrobiales bacterium
CCGCCAAAGTGCCCGCACTTTGGCGACAAGAACACGCTCCAGGCAATGAACCCGGCGCGATTTCTTTTCGGCGAAGCGATTAGGCTTCGCCGGCAAGCGCGCGGGTGACCGCCTTCTCGATGGCATCCACCGGATGCTTGGTCAAATCCTTGCCGATCTCGCAATCGATGGTGTCGAGCACGGCGCCGCTCAGCGCCTTGCGGAGCGTGCCGAGAGCGATGGGCGGGGCCACCACCACCAGCTTTTCATAGGCCCCCGCCGCCAAATCGGCCGCCATGTCGGCGGCCAGGCGCTGGATGAAGCGGTCCTCGGCCTGGCGGTGCAGGTCGGTCGTCTCCATGGCGGAGCGGCGGCCGAGGGCATCGTTGGTGCGGCCCGGCTTGTCGCTGCCCAGGTCGCGGGTCGGCGGGTTATCCTGGCCATAGGAACGCACCAGTTTCAAATCCGGCGCCTGGGCGTCGCCGGCATTGCGATAGACCACGGCCTTGGCGCCGTCGGCGACGAGAACCCTCGTTCCGGTGAATAGCCGCTTCATAAAATCCTCCTTGGCTGATGCCTCCATAGAGCCCTAAGCCGGTCGGGCCGCCTTGCGCAAGATCAAGCCCCTTGATCGGCCGGGCCGCCCGCCGCACAGTCGGTCCCATGAAGCATCCCCTGCATTTCGAGCGCCGCCACGAACCGCTGGCCAGCCCGCAGCACTTTTCTTCGCGCCTCGTGTCCAACGGGCTGTGGGCGGCGGGCACCATAATCGCGGCGCTGGCCATCGGCATGGCCGGCTACATGGGTTTCGAGGGCATGAGCTTCATCGATGCCTTCGTCAATGCCGCCATGATTCTCTCCGGCATGGGGCCGCTAAACCCGCTGCACACGGATGGCGGCAAGATTTTCGCCGGCCTCTATGCCATCTTTTCGGGCCTTTTGATCTTCGGTGTCGCCGGCCTCATCCTGGCGCCGGTCTTTCACCGCCTCCTGCACCGCTTCCATGTCGAGGACGGCAAGCGGCGCAATTGAGGATATGAGTCCGGAAATCTGTATAACATATTGAAATAATTAAAATATCTGTTGTGTCTAATCCTGGTGCTGGATCAATTCCGCTGGAAAGGCCTTGGCCAATTCGCGCCGCGCGGCGAGGCCGGCGGCCAGGTCGGTGCTGTTGATAATGCCGAGCCGGAAGCCGCCGGGCGGCATGGGATGATCGGCGGAGGCCTTGCCCTCGTGGAAGGTGATCTGCAGGCTCGAGACATGCGGCATGGCGCGGATTTTTGCCTGAAGCTCGGCGGGCGGATGCGCGAAGGCGGCGCCGTGGGTGGCAAAGAGCGGCACGGAAAATCCGTCGCGCCTTTGCGGCTCGGCGAATTGCCAACGGCCCTTCGCGTAGAGCCGCACCAGCGCCTCCACCCAGCCCCGGCCATAGAGATCGCACCACTGGTCGGCGAAGCGCAGATGCGCCTCGATGATGCGGCCGCCGATGGTTTCGAAATTCATCATGCCGGTGTAATCGCCCATGTGGCGGGCGACCCAGCCAGACAGATATGAATCGAGCGCCGGCTGGACCGCCGCGTGGACGGTCCAGTATTTGAAGGTGCCGCCCACCCAGGGCACGCCGGTGGCGTGCCGGAGCCAGGCGGTCTTGCCCGCCACCACGGCGCAATCGGTGGAAACATGGGGGCCTTCGAGCAGCTCCATCCACATGTGGCCCGGCTGGTAGTAATGGTCGAGTTCCCCGGCGGAGGCGATGGCGCGGCTGCCGATGCCCATGCCCTTGAGATTGACCATGGGCTTGGAGAAGACCGGAAAACGCTCCGGCGTCACACCGTGCGGCCCGCAGGCCAGGCCCTGGCTCTCCGCCACCTTGAGCTTGTCGTAGAGCCAGCGGTGGCGCGGATACCACATCCAGGAATCGGGGTCGTCGGTGGGAATCGGAATATCGTCCGGACACGGAACATTCTCGAAGAACTGCAGGCGCCAAGGGTCGCGTTCGCAAACGGGCATGGGCCGAGATTAGCATCGCCACCGTGACAGGCAATGGCAGGAGCCGATCACTTTATCTCCCAGACGATATTGACATCGATGGAGATCGTCTGCTCCCCGCGGGCAATGGGAACGTCGGCGGAGGCGGCCTCGGCGCCCTTGGTCTTCATCTGCATCGGAATGGGCGGGGGCGGACCGCCCGATTCGGAGACCGACAGTATCGGTCCGAGGCCCACCCCCAATGCCGCGGCGTAGAGATGGGCCTTGCGGGCCGCATCGGCGGCGGCTTGTTCGCGGGCTTCGTCCAGCGCCTTGCCGGGCTCGGCGAGCTGGAAGGAAATGCCGTCGATGCGGTTGGAGCCGGAAGCCACGGCCTTGTCGAGGAGCGCGCCCAGCGTATCGAGGTGCCGGACGGCGGCGGTCAGCGTGTTGGTGACTTCATAACCCATCAGGCGCGGCGGTTGGGTCGAATCGCCGTAATCATAGCGCGGCTGCACCAGGAAGTTCGAAGTCTGCAGATCCTTTTCCGCGATGCCCGCCGCCGTCAGCGCCGCCATGATCGCCGCCATCGAGGCGTTGTTCGCCGCCAGCGCCGCGGCCGCCGTCGGCGCCTGGTCGACGGTGCCGATGCTAATCAGCGCCATATCGGGCGCTGCCTGCACCTCGCCATGGCCGGTGAGCGAAATATTGCGCGGCGCCTTTGCTTCATCGGCCGGAGCGGCCGTTGTCATGAAGATAAGACTGGCGGGTAGCGCGACAATCGCGTTGAAATTCATCGGCCGGCTCCGGATTGCAATTTGCCGGTGCGACTGGTGGAAGCGGAATGCGGCGGGCATGTGGCCGGCGGCAAGCCGGCGCGGCACCCGCGCTAAATGCACCGGGGGTGCAAGTGGGGCGAAAATGTGGCACACTGACGAAGTGATTCGCGCAACAGCGAATGGAGGGGAAATATGGACATGTTTGGACAAGTAAAAGCAGTCGTGCGGGAGTTGATCGACATCGGCCTCGTGCTCATTGCGCTGGCCATCGTGCTGTCGATCTTGACTGGCGGGACGGTACCGTTCTTCGGATCGGTAATCGACAATCTGACCGGCCTCGTCGGCAAGCTCGGTTCAAACGGCCTGGTGGGGCTCATCGTCTTGGGTATCATCCTTTGGCTGTTCTCGAATCGCGGCGGCGCGACGTCGTCCCGCAAATAATATGAGAGGCGGAGGCGTCTGCAAGGGCGCCTCCGCTTCATTCCCATCATGCTCAAACAGCTGACGGATTTTCTCTGGCCGGCGATCGGGCTGCTTTATCAGCTCGTGCTCGCCGCGGTGCTCATTGCGCTCATCATGGGCGATGCGGCGGGCAGCGCCGTCAATTCGGTCTATGGCAATGTCAGGGAGCTCCTGGCCTCGCTCAATCCGGCCGCGGTCGCGGTGGCGGCGGTGCTCTATCTCTTCTGGCGCCTGCACGGCAAGCGCCTCGCCTGATCCTCAGTATACGGACAAATTACCGGAACGGCGGCTCGTCGAAGCTCCTGAGCTTGCGCGAATGGAGCTGCGAGAGTTGGCCGCGCAGGCCCTCGACGGCGGCCAGGCCGATCATCAGATGCTCGCCGATGGCGCGGTCGTAAAATGCATTGGCCGCGCCCGGCAGCTTGATCTCGCCATGCAGCGGCTTGTCGGAAACGCAAAGCAGCGTGCCGTAGGGAACCCGCAAGCGGTAGCCTTGCGCCGCCACGGTTCCCGATTCCATGTCCACCGCGATGGCCCGCGACAGGTTGATGCGCTTTCGCTCCTGGCTCCAGCGCAGTTCCCAGTTGCGGTCGTCGTTGGTCACCACGGTGCCGGTGCGCAAGCGCGCCTTCAGCGCCTCGCCGCGCTCGCCGGTCACGCTTGCCGCGGCCTCCTGCAGCGCCACCTGCACTTCGGCCAGCGCCGGAATGGGAATTTCCGGCGGCACCATGGCGTCGAGGATCCTATCCTGGCGCAGATAGCCGTGGGCCAGCACATAGTCGCCGATGCGCTGGCTTTGCCTGAGGCCGCCGCAATGGCCGATCATCAGCCAGCAATGGGGGCGCAGCACGGCGAGGTGGTCGGTGATGTTCTTGGCATTGGAGGGGCCGACGCCGATATTGACCAGGGTGACGCCGCCCTTGCCGTCGTTGCGGCTCAGATGATAGGCGGGCATCTGGAAGCGGTGCCAGAGCGAAGCGCCGACGATGCGGACGATCTCGTCGGCGCCCATGCCGCGGGCGATCTTGCCGCCGCCGGGCAGGCGCAGTTCCGTATAGGGTGTCGCGCCGTTCAATTGCTCGACGCCCCACTGCACGAACTGATCGACATAGCGGTGATAGTTGGTGAGTAAAATCCACGGCTGGATGTCGCGCCAATGGGTGCCGGTATAATGCTGCAGGCGCTTCAGCGAATAATCGACGCGCACCGCATCGAAGAGCGCCAGCGGAAACGGCTGGCCCGGCTTGTGGTCCCACTGGCCGTCGGCGATTTCGTCGCCAACGAGAGCGAGTTTCGGCACCGGGAAGTGCAGCGCCAGTTCGGCCGCCCGGGCCCCGTCGCCGCCCAAATCGTCGCCGCGGTCGAGCACATAGGGGTAGGGAATTTCCTGATCCGAGATGTCGGCTTCAAGGGTCGCGCCATAATCGCGCACCAGATGGTTCAGCTGTTCGATCAGATAGCGCCGGAAGTGGTCGGGATGGGCGACGGTGGTGACATAGGTGCCCGGCCCCTGGAACTTGGCATAGGCCCGGGCGATCGAGGGCTGGATGCCGTGGGCCTCGTAATGGACGCGCAATTCCGGATAGCAGAAACCCTGGCGTTCGGCGGCGGTGGGCGGCTCGCGGGTCTCGAAATAGCGCTCGAGGCAGGCCTTGAGACTGGCGGTGGCTTCGCCGTGCAGCGCGATCAGGCGCTCGACGGCGGCTTCCGGCGTGGGGGTGGTCTGCAGCATAGCCAAGCCTATAGCATGGCCCGGCGAATTGCTGTAGCCATCGCCCGCGCGCGGGGGCCCGTAGCTCAACGGTTAGAGCTGACGGCTCATAACCGTCTGGTTCCAGGTTCGAGTCCTGGCGGGCCCACCAGCCTTCGCCCTTCGGGCTACGGCTCGGCGAGCCATTCCCCCGATGGTCGAGGCCCGAAGGGCGAAGGCTGCCGCGCCGGACCCTCGGGTTAAACCCGAGGGGAAGGCGGGCCGATGACACGTCCAAAATCCTATGTCATCGGCGTCACGCAATCCCCAACCTTTCGCGCGCCGCGCTGGCGAGAAATGCGGACCTTGTGAGCCCGCGCCGCGTGGCTTCGGCATCGATCGCCGCCAGCAGACCCGCGTCGAAGGTGAGATTGGCGCGAACGGTACGGCCCGCATCGAGCACGACGGGGATGATGACGGCAGCCTCGTTGCCTGCCGTATCGATTTCGCCCCTTCTGGAAATTTGAGCGACAGTGCGCGGCTTGGGAGGCGCCTCGCCTTTGGTTTCGCGGTGGCCAATCCACTCCCGCGCGGCGGACATTGCATCAGCGATTGCC
>JANMQL010000105.1:0-2780 GCA_031370475.1 Hyphomicrobiales bacterium
AGCCCGCCTCTATGGGGAATGGGAGAGACGCGGCTTCTTCAAGCCTGGCCGTAGGCCCAAGGCGAAACCTTTCACCATCGTGATCCCGCCGCCCAATGTGACGGGCTCGCTGCACATGGGGCACGCCCTCAACAACACCATTCAGGACATTCTGGTGCGCTTCGAGCGCATGCGCGGGCGCGACGTGCTGTGGCAGCCGGGCACCGACCATGCCGGCATCGCCACCCAGATGGTGGTTGAGCGGCTGTTGCAGAAGGAGAACCAGACCGACCGGCGCAGCATGGGCCGGGAGGCGTTCCTCAAGCGCGTGTGGCAATGGAAGGAAGAGTCGGGCGACATCATCTCGCAGCAACTGCGCCGCCTCGGCGCCTCCTGCGACTGGAGCCGCGAGCGCTTCACCATGGACGAGGGCCTGTCCAAGGCGGTGCTCAAGGTCTTCGTGCAGCTCTACAAGGAAGGGCTGATCTACAAGGACAAGCGGCTGGTCAACTGGGATCCAGTTTTCGAGACTGCGATTTCGGATCTCGAGGTTGAGACGCGCGACACCAAGGGGGCCATGTGGTCCTTCGCCTATCCGCTGGTGGATGGGCCTGTCGATGGCATTTCCGAGATTGTCATTTCGACGACGCGGCCCGAAACCATGCTGGGCGATGGAGCGGTCGCCGTTCATCCGTCCGACGAACGCTACAGGAATCTGGTCGGCAGGCTGGTGCGCCTGCCGATCGCCGAGCGGCTTATTCCGATCATCGCCGACGAATATCCCGATCCGGAGTTCGGAACGGGCGCGGTAAAGATCACCGGCGCCCATGACGTGAACGATTTCGAGGTGGCGCGCCGCAACAACATTCCGCTCATCGTGCTGATGGACAAAAAGGCGCGGATGATCGCGACGCCGGAAAACAATGTGCCCGAACGCTATGCGGGTAAGGACCGCTATGCGGCGCGCGAGATGGTGCTGAAGGAAATTGAGGAATTAGGCTTCCTCAGGGGCCGCGAGGACAAGATCATCGCACAGCCTTACGGCGACCGGTCCAATGTCGTGATCGAGCCCATGCTCACTGAGCAATGGTATGTGAATGCCGCCGAGCTGGCGAAACCCGCCATTGCAGCGGTGGAGAAAGACGATACGGTTTTCGTGCCGAAGAACTGGGAGAAGACTTATTTCGAGTGGATGCGCAACATCCAGCCCTGGTGCATCTCGCGCCAACTCTGGTGGGGGCATCAGATTCCGGCGTGGTATGGGCCGAAGAAAGTGGACTCGGGAGCTTTTCTGGGCTTTGAAAAAGACGGTTCGTTTAGCACGATTGGAGCTCCAACATTTGTTGCTGAAACCGAAGCAGAAGTACTTCAATTGGCAAAGCAATACTATGGCTGCGAAGTGGGGCTTGCAAAAAGTGCGAGAGATTATACGGAAAGAAAGGATGGAGTAATTAGAATTTGGCGCGATGAAGATGTTCTCGACACCTGGTTCTCCTCCGCGCTATGGCCGTTCTCGACGTTGGGCTGGCCGGAGCAGACGCCAGAGCTCAAGCGCCACTACAAGACCGACGTGCTGGTCACCGGCTTCGACATCATCTTCTTCTGGGTGGCCCGGATGATGATGATGGGGTTGCACTTCATGAAGGAGGTGCCGTTCCACACGGTCTATATCCATGCCCTGGTCCGCGACGAGAAGGGCCAGAAAATGTCGAAGTCGAAGGGCAATGTCATCGACCCCCTCGATCTCATCGACGAATACGGCGCCGACGCGCTGCGCTTCACGCTGGCCGCCATGGCCGTCCAGGGGCGCGACATCAAGCTCGCAAAGGCCCGCGTCGAAGGTTATCGCAATTTCGGCACCAAGCTATGGAACGCGGCGCGCTTCGCCGAAATGAACGGCGTGGCGCGCGATGCCAATTACGATCCGGTGGCGGCGCGAGTGACCGTCAACCGCTGGATCGCCGGCGAGGCTTCGCGTGCGCGGAACGCCGTCACTCGCGCTATCGAGGAGCACAAGTATAACGAAGCGGCGGCAGCGCTCTATCAGTTCGTCTGGAATGTCTATTGCGACTGGTATGTGTAACTGATCAAGCCGATCCTCGGCGGCGGCGTTGAGAGCGCCAAGGCCGAGACCCGCGCGTCCGCCGCCTGGGTGCAGGACCAGATATTATTGCTGCTGCACCCCTTCATGCCCTTCGTCACCGAGGAGCTGTGGCAGAAGACGGCGGCGCGCGAGCAATGGCTTATCGATGCCGGGTGGCCCGCCTACAAGGGGCTGGGCGACGCCAAGGCCGATGCCGAAATCGAATGGGTGATCCGGCTGATTTCCGAAGTGCGCTCGGTCAGGGCCGAGATGAATGTGCCGGCCGGGGCGAAGATCGCCTGCGTACTGGTGGGAGCGGGCGGCGAGAGCCGGCGGCGCGTCGCACAATGGGAAACCGAGATCATGCGGCTGGCCCGGCTTGCCTCGCTTGGCTTCGAGGACCGGGTTCCCAAACACGCCGCCCAGATCGTGCTCGACGAGGCGACCGTGGCGCTGCCGCTCGAAGGCGTCATCGATTTCGCCGCCGAAAAGGCGCGGCTGGCCAAGGAACTGGAGAAGATCGCCAAGGACACCGCCGCCATCGACGGCCGTCTCGATAATCCCGGCTTCGTCGCCAAGGCGCCGGAGGAGGTGCTCGAGGAAACCCGCGAACGCAAGGCGGAACTCGAAGCGCGGAAGCTCAAGATCGGCGAGGCGCTGAAGCGGCTGGGATAGTCTCGCGGTTTGCCGGGCTTGACCGGATACGCCTTTCGGGCGT
>JANMQL010000249.1:0-11452 GCA_031370475.1 Hyphomicrobiales bacterium
CTTTTCCTGCCGCCGCGCGCCGGGCCAGGCGTGAGGCGCAACCTCCGCCATCAGGGCCCGCTCGAGATCGGGGCTGAGCGGCAACAAGGACGCCGAGACGCCGTGCATGTCGAGGGAGGTCATCAGCGCCGCAGGACCGACAATCAGCTTGATCTCCCCGCCATAGCGGCCGGTCAGCAATTCGTTGGCCAGCACGCCCATTTCGAGCGCCGTCGTGGCGCCAAGATTGTTGAGCAGAAGGGCGTAGGCCCTGGCGCGGCCGACCCGCGCAAAGAGCATTTGTGAAAGCATGGCGGCGGCTTGCCGGGCGCCGGCAAAGTCGACCAGATCGACGCCGGCCTCGCCGTGAATGCCGAGGCCGAGTTCGGCCTTGCCATGGGGCACGCGATCTTCCCGGCCGATCCCCGGCAGGGTGCAGGAACTGAGCGACATGCCGAGCGAAACGGTGGCTGCCGCGACCTTTCGCGCCATGCCGGCGACCGCTGCGAGGCTTGCGCCGCGTTCGGCCAGATAACCGGCAATCTTGTGCACGAACAGGGTGCCGGCAACGCCGCGTGGCTGCGCCAGGCCGGGATGGGCGATATCGTCGGCAACCACGACCATTTCGACTTTCTTGCCAAGCGCCCGCGCCTTCTCGGCCGCCAGACCGAAGTTGAGCCGGTCGCCGGTATAGTTCTTGACGATCAGGAGACAGCCCGCCTTGCCGGCGACGGCCATGATTCCCGCCAGCACCGCATCGACACTGGGCGAAGCAAACACCTCGCCGCAGACGGCCGCTGTCAGCATGCCCTTGCCGACGAAACCGGCGTGGGCCGGTTCATGTCCGGAACCGCCACCCGAGATGACCGCCACCCGGGACGGCGGGTGATCGGTGCGGAAAAGCACCTTGATATGCGGATAGCCATCGAGCCGCGCCAGGCGGGAACCTCCGGAAGCGCGCAGGAAGCCGTCGATGGACTCGGTGACCAGGTTTTCCTTGGCGTTGATGAATTGCGCCATGTCTTAGCTCCGTTTCGGCCGGTCCGCGTCCGGTTGCTGCCGCCGCGTCCGGAAGTGCGGAAAGATGGATGGCCGCGGCATTCACGTGATCCTGTCGCCTGCAGCATTGAAACAAAGCGGCTTCACCAGCTTCAGCGACACGCGGTCGTTTGGCTGAAATTTGGCATCGGGCGCGATGAGGGTTGTGATGCGGCGCTCGCCGAGCATGACATGCAGCCGGTTCTGGTCGCCCAGATGTTCGATCCAGTCGACGGCCGCCTCGCCGTTCTTGCGCTTTTCGATGGCGATGTGCTCCGTCCGTGCGCCGACTGTTTGGGTTCCGGCGGGCAGGTGTCCCGCAGGCAGGAGCCCGGCGGGCAGCAAGTTGATCTGCGGCTGGCCCAGTCTTTGGGCCACATAGATGGATTGCGGGCTCTCATAGATATCGCGTGGAGTGCCCACCTGGATGAGGCGGCCTTCGCTGATGACGCCGATGCGGTTCGCCATGGTCATGGCCTCGATCTGGTCGTGGGTGACATAGAGAATGGTCGCGCCGAGCTCTTCCTGGATGCGTTTCAGTTCGAGCCGCAAATCGGAACGCAGTTTTGCGTCGAGGGACGAAAGCGGCTCGTCCATGAGATAAATGGAGGGCCGGCGCACCAGCGCGCGCCCGATGGCGACGCGTTGCATTTCGCCGCCGGACAATTGCGTCGATTTGTTGCCGAGCTTGCCGGCCATGCGCAGCAACTCCGCGACTTCCTGTACGCGGACCTTGATTTCGTCCTCCGGCATGCGCCGGGCCGGCGAGCGGAGGGGAAATGCGAGATTGTCGAATACCGACAGGTGGGGATAGAGCGAGAACTGCTGGAATACGAAGGCCACGTCGCGGGCCGCCGGTTCGTGGCCGTCAACCGCCCGCCCGGCGATCGAGATGCTGCCGGCATCGGCCTTTTCCAGGCCGGCGACAAGACGCAGCGTCGTCGTCTTGCCGGCACCCGTCGGTCCGAGCAGCACGAAGAATTCGCCGTCGGCGACGTCGAGCGAAAGATCGCTGACCGCCGCAATGGCGGCAAAGCGCTTGCTAACGCCCTTGAGCGAAACGTCAGACATGCTGGCCGCCTTCGTGCAGGGCCGTTTTGATCGCCGTGCCGGTGGCCTTGTCAAACAGCGACAGCCGCTCGCCCATGAATGAAAGCCCGACCTGCTCGCCGGCCGTCACTTTGACACTTGCCGGAATTCGCGCCTTGACCTGGCCCTGGGCGATGCTCACGGTGACGATCTGCGTCGTGCCGAGATACTCGGTGCCGAAGACCTCGCCGCGGAATTTGGAGGCATCGTCGAAATAAATGTGCTCGGGCCGCGCCCCCAGAATGAAATGGCCGTTGAGAGCCGGCTCCCGCGTTTTCGGTATGGCGATCCGGGCGCCCGAGATTTCAACCGATGTGCTGCCCTTGGCGAGCGAAGCCGGCACCGCAATGAGGTTCATTGCCGGGGAGCCGACGAACTCCGCCACGAATGTCGTTGCCGGCCTATCGTAAATCGCCTGGGGCGTGCCCAACTGTTCGATGACGCCCCGGTTCATGATGGCAATGTAGTCGGCCATCGACATGGCCTCAAGCTGGTCATGAGTCACGTAGACGGTGGTGGCCTCGATGCGGTCGTGCAGCCGGCGCAATTCCTCGCACATGAGATCGCGGAATTCCGTATCGAGCGTGCCCAGCGGTTCGTCCATCAGGAAGGCGAGGGGCCGCCTGACGATGGCCCTGCCGAGGGCCACGCGCTGGCGGTCGCCTCCGGCAAGGCCCGACACCGGTTTGTCGAGGAAGTGATCGATGCGCAAGAGTTTCGCCGTCTCCTCGACCCGCGCGCGGATTTCGGCGGACGGAACGCCCTGGCAAAGGAGGGGAAAGCCGATGTTCTGGCGCACATTCATGTGCGGGTAGAGGGCGAAGAGCTGGAACACGAAGGCGATGTCGCGTTGCGAGGCGCGCTTGAAGGCGACATCTTCGCCGCCGAGGAAGATGCTGCCGGAACTCGGCAGTTCGAGCCCGGCGATCATCCTGAGCGTCGTGGTCTTGCCGCAACCCGAGGGCCCGAGCAGGCAAAAGAACGACCGGCCGGGAATGGTGAAACTCAAGTCCTTCACCGCGGTGAATTCGCCGAATTTCTTTTGCAGATTCTGCACCCGGATTTCCGCCATGGCTCACCCCGGAAACTTCGACACGACGATGAACATGATGGTGCCCAGCAAGGTGGTGATGAAGGAATAGGTGTAGAGGGTCAGCGACACAGGTTGCAGCATCATGAGCACGCCCGCCGCGATGATGACGGTGGCGAGCATTTCCCAGGGTCCGCGGCGCAGGCGCAGAAATTTCGAGAGCAGATCGTTCATTTGCGCACCGCCCCGAAGGTGATGCCGCGCAGCAGATGCTTGCGCAGCAGCACGGTGAACACCAGGATCGGGATCAAAAACAGCGTCGTGCCGGCGCCCACCGCCGGCCAGTCCATGCCGCCTTCGCCGATGATTGTCGGAATGAAGGGCGGAGCCGTCTGCGCCGCGCCCGACGTGAGCAGAACCGCGAAGGCGAACTCGTTCCAGGCGAAGATCAGGCAGAAGATGGCGGTGGCGGCAATGCCGGTAGCCGCCTGCGGCAGCACAACCTTGAAGAAGGCATGGAGCCGCGTATAGCCGTCGATCAGCGCCGCCTCTTCGTATTCCAGGGGGATCTCGTCGATGAAGCCCTTGAGCAGCCAGACGGCGAGCGAGACATTGACCGCCGTATAGAGCAGGATCATGCCAAGCGCCGTATCCGACAGGCCGAGCTCGCGGTACATGAGATAGATCGGGATGGCGACGGCGATCGGCGGCATCATGCGCGTCGACAGAATGAAGAACAGGAGATCGTCGGCAAGCGGAATCTTGAAGCGCGAGAAGGCATAGGCCGAGAAGACGCCGAGGGTCACCGCGAGGAAGGTCGAGCCGAAGGCGATGATCAGCGAGTTGACGAAGCGCGGCACATAGTTGGAGGCCCCCGCGATCACCATCTCGCGCCGCCGTGTCACCTCGTCGCAAACGCCGCTGGGCGGTCCCAGCGCCTGGATATAGTCGGCCGTCTGGCGCGTGCGCGTGGTGAACAGGTTGCAGTAGCCCTCGAGCGACGGATTGAACACAATCTTCGGCGGATAGGATATCGAGTCGGGCGGCGTCTTCCAGCCGGTCGCGAAAATCCAGATCAGCGGCACCATGGAGACGAGCGCGTAGAGGATCACCAGAAAGGCGGCAACGCGCTTCGCCGTGGATGACGGCTCGACGACCGAGTGTGCAGTGCCGAGGGTGGCGCTCATCTCTGTTTCACCCGGTTCAAGGCTTTGACATAGATATTGGCGAGACCGAAGACGGCGACGAACAAGATGATGGCGAAGGCGGAAGAATAGCCGGTGCGGAACGCCTCGAAGGCCTGGCGCTTGAGCGCGATCGAGGCCAGTTCCGTCGTCGAGCCCGGCCCGCCGCCGGTGAGCAGGAACACCATGTCGAACATCTTGAAATTCTCGATGCCGCGGAACAGCACCGCCAGCATGATGAACGGCATCGCCATGGGCAGCGTGATCGACCAGAACTGCCGCAACTTCGAGGCGCGGTCCACCTCGGCGGCCTCATAGATGTAATCGGGAATGGAGCGAAGGCCGGCAAGGCAGATCAGCATCACATAGGGCGTCCACATCCAGGTGTCGACGATGACGATGGCCCAGGGGGCGAGCGTCACCGAGCCCAGCATCTCGAAGGAGGACGGCTCGATGCCGGTGAAGAAAGAGACGATGTAGTTGAACAGTCCGATCTGCGGCTGATACAGGAATTTCCAGAAATTGCCGACCACGGCCGGCGACAGCATCATCGGTATCAGTATGATGGTCGTCCAGAAGCCATGGCCGCGGAACTTGCGGTCGATGAGATAGGCGAGCGCGAAGCCGATCAGCGTCTGGAACAGGATGGTCCAGAATACGAAGCGGGCCGTCGCCTGCATGTCGGCCCAGATGTCCGGCGAGCCGAGAATCTCGCGGTACCATTTGAGGCCGACATTGACGACCGGCCGGTTCGGCCGGTTGGAAGCGTAATTGGTGAAGGAGAGATAGATCGTCCAGAACAGCGGGAAAATGTTGATGGCAAGCAACAGGATCATCGTCGGTGCGATGAACAGCCACGCAATCGCCCGGTCCGACAAGCCGCGCACGGCACGGGTGAGGCCCGGCGGCGTGGCCCGTGCGGCGCGTTCGGTCATGGTATTCAGTGCAGGCATGCGACTCCTAACCCCATTTTGTCATTGCCGGGCCAGTCCCGGCACCCCATCGGGCCGATTTGTCAGGCGGAAAGATGGGTCCCCGGGACGGATCCCGGGGATGACGATTGCGGGGCGTTCGTGATTTACTGGATCTTGCCTTCTTCCTTGAAGGTCTCGGTCCAGTCGGCGATCAGACCGTCAAGCGCCTCCTTGGCCGTGCCCTTGTCGGCGACGACATAGTCGTGCAGCCGCTTCTGCATGGCTTGCAGGAGGGACGCATAGGAAGGCTCCTGCCAGAAGTCCTGCACGCCCGCCATGGCTTCGAGGAACTGCGCGGCGAAGGGCTGCGAGTCCTTGAAGGCGGGATCGTTCAGCACCGCATTGCTGCAAGCATAGCCGCCGAGCGACCACCACTTCTTCTGCACGTCCGGCTGGGCGAACCATTTGATATAGGCAAGCGCGCCGTCCATGTTGTCGGTGTTGGCGACAACCGAGATGCCCTGACCGCCCAGTGTCGACGCCGCAACCTTCTCGCCGGGATTCACGAAGAAACCGGTGACTTTGCCGACCTTCTCATCCTTCGCCATGCCGGGCATGAAGGCGAACCAGTTCATCATCATGGCCACCTGGCCCGACTTGAAGGCATCGAGGCCCTCGCCCATGTAGCTGTCGGTGTAGCCGGGCGGCGTGCAGCATTTGTAAATGGCCTTGTACATTTCGAGGCCCTTGACGGCGTCCTCCGAGTTCACGGCCCCTTCCATGTCATATTTGCCCGGTGTGTTTTCGTACTTGAACCCATAGGGGTAAAGCGCCGATGTGGCGCCCATGGTGATGCCTTCCGAGGCGCGCTCGGTGAAGATCGCGGCGCCATAAACCTTCTGGCCGTCGATCTCGCGGTTCTGGAAGAATTCAGCCGTTTCCTTCAACTCGTCCCAGGTCTTGGGCGGGGCCAGATCGCGGTTGTACTTGGCCTTGAATTCGGCCTGCAGTTCCGGCTTGGCGAACCAGTCCTTGCGATAGAACCAGCCATTGGCATCGCCCATGGCCGGCAGAGCCCAGTAATTCGGCGTGCCCTTGGGCCAGGTCGAATAGGCATAGACGGTGGCCGGCGCGAAGTCCGACATCTTGATTCCTTCCTTGTCGAAGAAATCGTTGAGCTTCACATAATAGCCGTTCTCGGCGGAGCCGCCGATCCACTGCGAGTCGCCGATCAGCAGATCGCACAGCTTGCCGCCGGAATTGAGTTCGTTGAGCATGCGGTCGGCGAAATTCGGCCACGGCACGAATTCGAATTTCATCGTCGTGCCGGTCTGCGCTTCGAAGTCCTTGGAAAGTTCGACCAGCGCGTTGGCCGGATCCCATGCCGCCCAGCACAAGGTGAGTTCGGCGGCTTCGGCCCTGGATTGGCCGGCGGCAAACATGAATGCGGCGGCGGAGAGCGCCGTCGCGGTCTTGAGTAGCGTCTTCATTCTCTTTCCTCCCGGGTTGATCGGCCTTTCCGCCCAGGCGGCGGCCGAATTCATGTTTAGCGATTTTGTTTAGTAATACATAAATCGCTAAACATTGCAAGCCGGTTCTTGTGCAGGCGCAAGATGCGATCCCGTGATGGCCTGGCCGAGTCGATCACATTGAAATCGCTGACGAACAGCCCGACGGGTTCGCGTCGCTCCCGCCTTCGATTGCCATTGCTACCTCGTCAAAGTCCCAAGAGCCGCTTGATCTGCGCCCGATCCGTCTTGCCGCCGGCGAAATCGTCGAAGGCCTTTTCGGTGACGCGGATGATGTGATCGGCGATGAAGGGAGCACCCTCGGCCGCGCCCTGTTCCGGGTGCTTCAGGCAGCATTCCCATTCCAAGACCGCCCAGGAGGAATAGTCGCAAGCGGCGAGCTTGGAGAAGACGGCGCTGAAATCCACCTGCCCGTCGCCCAGCGAGCGGAAGCGTCCGGCCCGCTTGATCCACGGCTGGTAGCCGGAATAGACGCCTTGGCGCCCGTCGGGATTGAACTCGGCATCCTTCACATGAAAGGCGCAGATGCGCTCGTGATAGATGTCGATGAAGCTCAGATATCGAGCTGCATGAGCACGAAATGCGAGGGATCGTAATTGATCCGGCAGCGCCTGTGGCCCTTGAGCGCATCGAGGAACATCTCGAATGTGGCGCCGTCGAAGACATCCTCGCCGGGGTGGATCTCGAAGCCCACATCGACGCCCGCCTCGTCATAGGCATCGAGAATGGGTTTCCAGCGGCGCGCCAGCTCGGCGAAGGCGGTTTCGATCAGTCCCGCCGGCCGCTGCGGCCAGGGATAGACATAGGGCCAGGCCAGCGCCCCGGTGAAGGAGACGCAAGCCGCGAGGTCGAGATTCCGCGAGGCCCTGGCGGCGAGCTTCATCTGTTCGGCGGCCCATTGCTGGCGCTCCCTCGGTTTGCCGTGAACGTGTTTCGGCGCGAAGGCATCGAAGGCCTCGTCATAGGCGGGATTGACCGCCACGAGCTGCCCCTGCAGATGGGTCGAGAGCTCGGTGATCGCGACGCCATTAGCATGGGCCGTGCCTTTGATCTCGTCGCAATAGGTCTTGGAGTCCGCCGCCTTCTCAAGATCGAACAGCCGGCCGTCCCAACTGGGAATCTGCACGCCCTTGTAGCCGAGCGCGGCCGCCCATTTGGTGATGGCACCCCAGGAATTGAACGGCGCCGCATCGCCGGCGAATTGCGCCAGAAAAATACCCGGTCCCTTGATGTTGCTTGCCATGCGCGCGCCTCCCCAGAGGTATGTGTTCAGGATGTTTTCGAAATACTCCGGCTGGCCCGATCGGCCAAGCCGGTTTTCCACTTCAATCTCAGCGGTTGTCCCTGCCGCAAATCAAATCCGCACTTATTGGCGATGGAAGCCACCAAGTAGATGGGCCGGTTGAATGCGGCCAGCCTTAATTCCAAACGCCATTCAGCAGCGCCGGCTAGCGCAACGGGCCCTCAAGTGGAATCCACTTGAGGGCGAAAAGTTGCGCCAGATTATATGCTTGAGCATCGGATATTCCCAAAAGTGGTATCACTTTTGGGTCCGATGCTCCAGACGGCGATGACCAAATTTCGCACTTCAGAATCCGGTCCAATGCATCGGTTTGAGCGGCGATGCCTCATAACCTGAGCCTGAAAATCAGCCGTCCACCGGCAATCTGCCGCCAAACAAGACTGTGAACCGGACTGCGATCTCCTGGCGCCGCTCGGCGAAAACAATCAACTCACCAGCAGCAATATCCCCCATCCGCGAGCACGATTGAGCCGGTCATCAGGCTGGCCGCGTCGGAAGCGAGGAAATGCACGACCGAGGCGATCTCGTCGGGCTGGCCGACCCGGCCCATGGGAGTCATCTCCAGCCACACCTTGTACATTTCCGGGCTCTCCTTGATGCCGAAGGAGGTGAGCGGCGTTTCGATATAAGTCGGCGCCACGGCATTGACGCGCACCCCACGCTTGGCCCATTCGGCGGCGAGCGAGCGCGTCAGGTGATGAACCGCCGCCTTGGAAGCATTATAGAAGGACTGCGGTTGCGGTTTGTTGACAATGAAGCCGGACATCGAGCCGATATTGACGATCGAGCCCTTGCCCTGCTTCAGCATCTGGCGGCCGAAGGCGCGGCAGCACCAGAACAGCCCGTCGACATTGACATCCATGTGATGACGCCAGTGCTCGTCGCTGGTGTCTTCGGCTCTCACGTCGCTGCGGGCAACGCCGGCGTTGTTAACCAGAATATCGACACGGCCATGGGACTTGACGATGGCGGCGGCGGCGGCATCGACATCCTTGGATTTGGTCACGTCGAGCTTCGCGCCATGGGCCTTGATGCCGAGATTCTTCAGCTCCGCGACAGTGACTTCAATGCGCTCCGGCATGAAATCGGCGACGATGACCGTGGCGCCCGCTTCGCCGAGCGCCCGCGCGCAGGCGGCACCGATACCCTGGCCGGCGCCCGTTACCACGGCAACCTTGCCGTCGAGTTTCAGCTTTTCGAGATACATTTTCTTGTCCTTTCAACTCATCCATTGTCCGCCGTCGACATTGAAAGTCTGGGCCACGACGTAATCGCTTTCCGGGCCGGCGAGGAAAATCGCGCATCCCACATGATCTTCCGGCTTGCCCATGCGGCCGTAGGGAACGGCCGCGCCGACGCGGCGTTTCTTTTCGCCCTTGGGCAGGCCCTCGTATTTGGCAAACATCGCATCGACCTCGTCCCACATGGGCGTATCGACGACGCCCGGGGAGATACCGTTAACATTGATGCGGTGCTTGATGAGGCCGAGGCCGGCCGATTGCGTGAGGCTGATGACCGCCGCCTTCGAGGCACAATAGACCGCCACCAGTGGCTCGCCGCGGCGGCCGGCCTGGGAAGCCATGTTAATGATCTTGCCACCCTTGCCGCGCCCGATCATGCTCTTGGCCGCGGCCTGCAACGTGAAGAGCAAGCCCTTTACATTGACCGCGAAGATCCGGTCGTAACTTTTCTCGGTAATCTCCTCGATGGGCCCCAGATCGAAGATCGCCGCATTGTTCACGAGTATATCGATACCGCCGGCCTTGGCTTCGACCGCGGCGACCATGGCGGCAATCGAATCCAGCCTGGTCACATCCAGCTTGATGGCAAAGGCGCCGCCACCCGTATCGCGCGCCGTTTCGGCGGCGGCCTCGTACTCGATATCGGCGATGCACACCCGCGCGCCCTCTCGCGCATAGCCTTCGGCGATCGCCCGGCCGATGCCGCGGGCGCCGCCGGTGACGATGGCGGTCTTGTCCTTCAGCCTCATGATCTCAGCGCCACCCCGTCCTTGTCGAAGCGATGGATGCGGGCCTTCTCCGGCGTGAGCCACACCTTCGCTCCTGGCCCTTGCGGATATTCGCCGGCCGCGCGCACCGTCAATTGACCGTTCTTGCCGGCGTCTACATGCAGGAACGTGTCGGCTCCCAGATGCTCGGTCAGCATGATCTTGCCCTGCCAGTCGCCGGATTTCTGCGACAGGGCGATATGTTCGGGCCGGATGCCGATAGTGTGGGCCTTGAACTTCGCCGCCGTCTCGCTGCCGATGAAATTCATTTTCGGCGAGCCGATGAAGCCGGCGACGAAGAGCGAGTCCGGCTTGTTGTAAAGCTCGAGCGGCGAGCCCACCTGCTCGATATTGCCCTTGTTCAGCACCACGATGCGGTCCGCCATGGTCATGGCCTCGACCTGATCGTGGGTTACATAGATCATCGTGGAGCCGAGCGACTGGTGCAGTTGCATGATCTCGATGCGCATGTTGACGCGCAGCGCCGCATCGAGGTTGGACAGCGGCTCGTCGAACAGGAACGCCTTGGGCTGGCGCACGATGGCGCGGCCGATGGCGACGCGCTGACGCTGGCCGCCGGACAATGCCCGCGGCTTGCGTTCGAGATAATCGGTGAGATTGAGGGTGGCCGCCGCCTTGGCCACCTTGGCGTCGATTTCGTCCTTCGGCATGCCCGCCATCTTGAGGCCGAAGGCGATGTTGTTGCGCACACTCATGTGCGGGTAGAGCGCATAGGACTGAAACACCATGGAAAGCCCGCGCTTGGACGGGGGCACGTCGGCGACATTGACGCCATCGATGACGATCTCGCCGCCGCTCACGTCCTCGAGCCCGGCAATGAGCCTCAGCAACGTGGACTTGCCGCAGCCGGAAGGACCGACGAAAACGATGAACTCGCCGTTGCGGATTTCGAGGCCGGCGCCCGGAATGATGGTGACATCGCCGAAGCGCTTGCTGACGTTCTTGAGGACGATCGTACCCATTATTTCACCGCTCCGAATGTGAGGCCACGGACAAGTTGTTTCTGGGCGAACCAGCCGAGAACGAGGATGGGTGCTATCGCCATGGTCGAAGCGGCCGAGAGCTTGGCCCAGAACAGGCCCTCGGGGCTGGAGTAGGAGGCGATGAACTGGGTGAGGGGTGCTGCATCCTTGGTGGTGAGGCTCAAGGTCCAGAACGCCTCGTTCCAGGCGAGGATAACGTTGAGCAGCACCGTCGATGCGATGCCGGGCACCGCCATGGGAGCGAGAACATAGACCAGCTCCTTCCACAGGGAGGCGCCGTCCATGCGCGCCGCTTCGAGAATCTCGGCCGGAATTTCCTTGAAATAGGTGTAGAGCATCCACACAACGATCGGCAGGTCGAGAAGGAAAAGCAC
>JANMQL010000138.1:0-8769 GCA_031370475.1 Hyphomicrobiales bacterium
CGATGCCCGCCATCTTCATTACGTCCTCGGCCCGCTCCTTCGAGGTGACGATGCCCATGAACGGCTTGTCGGAATGCTTGAGCGCCGAATGGATGATGTGCAGATGCCGCTTCGGCACCGGGACTTCCATGGGCTCGCAGATGATCGAGCTCGAGGACTGGAGCGCCGGCGACATGTAGGCGAGCTTGTGGAAATTGTTGAGATCGGCGAGCGAACCGTAGCGCCGGTTGTTGTCGAGATCGCGCACAAAGGGCGCGCCATACATGGGAACGAACACGGGGTTGTTGCCGCCCACCTTGACGGTGCGCTCCGGATTGCGGGCGTTGTGGGTGAATTCGGCCGGCACCTTGGCGATGAGAGCCATGAGCAGGGCCCGGTCGATATGGATGCGCGTGCCGCGTACATCGGCGCCCGCCGCCTTCCACATGGCAACCGCCTCGTCGTCGCGGAATTCGCAGCCCACCTCTTCGAGGATTTTCAGCGATTCTTCGTGGATGAGCTCGATCGCCTCGTCCGGCACCATCTGGTAGACGGGAATCTTGCGCACCAGTGTGGGGAAGGACACAACCGGCATGGCCCTGAGCGCCCGGCGCCCCTCGCGTCCGCCGCCGCGGCGGCCCTGGGAGGAAACCTGCTTGGAAAGTTCGATCGTGTCGACCATGGTGGCCTCGATTGCGGTTCATTGTCATAGAGCGCCGCCGCGCCGTTGACAATTGAACGCCGTCCCGTGAAGCTAAGATCAACCCAAGTCGACAACAACATGGCGTCGCAAGTACCGGTTATCGAGTTCAGGAACGTCACCAAGCGCTTCGGCGAGGTGGTGGCGGTGGCCGACAACAATCTGACGGTAAGGCAGGGCGAGTTCCTGTCGATCCTCGGGCCGTCGGGTTGCGGCAAGACCACGGCGCTGCGCCTGATGGCGGGCTTCGAGCAACCGAGCGAAGGCGAGATTTTCATCGGCGGCGACAACATGACCGGCATCCCCGCCTATCGGCGGCCGGTCAACATGGTGTTCCAGCATTATGCGCTGTTCCCGCATCTCTCGGTTGCCGACAATGTCTCGTACGGCATCAGGCAGCGACGGCCGAAACCGGATCGCGAGGCAGTGGCCCGCGCCGTGCGCGAGGCCCTCTCCATGGTCCGGCTGGAGGGCTACGAAAACCGCCGCTCCTTCGAATTGTCCGGCGGCCAGCAGCAGCGCGTGGCGCTGGCCCGGGCGCTGATCAACCGGCCGGCGGTACTCCTCCTCGACGAGCCCCTCGCCGCCCTCGACCGCAAGCTCCGGCGCGACATGCAGATCGAATTGCAGAATTTGCAGCGCGACGTCGGCATCACCTTCCTGCTCGTCACCCACGACCAGGAGGAGGCGCTCTCCATGTCGGATAGGGTCTGCGTCATGCGCGACGGGCGCATCGTGCAGACGGGCTCCCCCCGCGAGCTTTACGACCGGCCGGTCAACCGTTTTGTCGCCGATTTCGTCGGCAAGACCAATTTCTTCGAGCGTGCCGCCGGCGGCGTCGTCTCGGTCCGCCCCGAGCTGATCGAGATCGCCGCCAGCGCCAAGGCGCTGCCGAAGGATGTGGAAACGCGGCTCAAGGTGCGCGTCCTCAACCGCATCTTTCTCGGCGAGCACACCGAATACCGGGTGTTGCACGAAAAGCTGGGCGAGTTCATGGTGCTGGCGCCGCGCAAATTGGAACGCGACAGCGGCGTCTATGAAATCGGCGACGACGTGGCGGCCGGCTGGCGGCCGGATGCCGCCCGCATTCTCGCCGCGACATGAGTGCCTAGGAGTTCAACAGGGAGGAAACAATGAAGAAAGACAATGGAATTATCACGGCGCGGCAGTTCATGGACGAACTGCGCCGCTATCAGAAAGGCTCGGTCTCGCGCCGGCATTTTCTCGGCGTCACCGGCCTGGGGCTTGCCACCGCGGTTCTCGGATCGGCGATTCCGGGCTTGCGTCCGCGCCAGGCTTACGCGGCGCTCTCCGGCACCGTGAACTTCACCACCTGGCCGAATTATTTCGCCCAGGAAAATCTCGACAATTTCACCAAGAATACCGGCGTCAAGATCAATGTGGCGATCTTCGGCTCCAATGAGGAAATGCTGGCCAAGCTGCAGGCGGGTTCGACCGGCTGGGACGTGTTCGTGCCGACCAACTACACGATCTCGACCTACAAAGACCTCGACCTGATCGAGCCGCTCGACCTCAAGCTGCTGCCCAACTACGACCAGTCCGCCCAGGACCCGCGTTTCCTCGGGCCCGGCACCATCGACGGCACCGTCTATGCCGTGCCGAAGGACTGGGGCACCACGGGTTTTGCCATCAATACCAAATTCGTGACGCAGAACCCGACGACCTGGAAGGAATTCTGGGACTTGACCCAGGGCCCGTTGTCGGGCCGCGTCATGGTGCACGATTACCAGCTCACCACCATCGGCAATGCGCTCAAATACTATGGCCATTCCTTTAACTCCAACGACGAGAAGGAACTGGGCGAGGCCGAGAAACTGATGCTCGCGGCCAAGCCGCACCTGTTCGGCATCAACTCCGACTATCAGCCGGGCATGCGCAACGGCGACGCCTGGATGACCGTGTGCTGGACCGGCGACGCCACCCAGATGCACCGCGACATTCCGGAAATTATCTATGTGCTGGGCAAGGAAGGCGGCGAAATCTGGGTCGACCATTATGCGGTGCCGAAGGGCGCGCCGAACCGCGATGCGGCCTATGCGCTGATCGATTATCTGGTGACACCGGAAATCAACGCCAAGGAAGTACAGGCCCACGGCTATCCCTCGACCGATGCGCGCACCAACAAGCTGGTGCCCAAGGAGATGCTGGAGAACCCGATCCTCTATCCGGCCAAGGAAGCCCTCGACCCGCTCGAATTCGGCGCCGCGGCGACGCTGACCAACCCGTTGCGCGCCGAGATCATGGCCCGCTTCAAGGCGGCCTGATCCATCCGCAGTCATCCTCCTCCGCCCGCAGGGCGGGGGAGGTGGCGCGCGTAGCGTGACGGAGGGGGTCCTGCCACGCGGATAGTCCCCACCCGTCACGCTCCGCGTGCCACCCTCCCCACGCTCCGCGTGGAGAGGGATAATGTTGAAAGCTTCTCCGCATGACGACAGAAACACGAATCCGTTCCCGCGCCGTGACAGCCGTGCTGCTGGCACCCGCGGGAGCTTTCTTCTTCTTTCTGCTGATCCTGCCGCTCGTTGTGGTGCTCGTCTATTCGGTGGGCGAGCGCGCGCCCGCCGGCGGCTATGCGCCGGCCTTCACCTTCGACAATTATGCGAATCTGGCCGCGCGCGGCAAAGCCTTCTTCAACACCCTGACGTTGGCACCGCTCGGCACGGCACTCACCGCCCTCTTCGCCTATCCGATGGCCTATTTCCTGGCGGTGAAAGTTTCGGCCCGCTGGCGTGTAACGCTACTCGTGCTGGTCATGGCGCCGTTCTGGACCAGCCAGTTGCTGCGCTATTACGCCTGGATGATGATTCTCGGCTCCAAGGGCATTCCCTCCTGGCTCGTCTATTTCGGCGTTGCCGATATCCGCATCATCAACACGCCCTGGGCGGTGCTGATCGGCGCCGTCTACGGCTTCCTGCCGCTGATGGTGCCGCCCATCTATGTGAGCCTCGAGAAGCTCGACAAGCGCCTGCTCGAGGCCTCCGCCGATCTGGGTGCGACACCGTGGCGGAGCTTCCTGCAGGTGACGCTGCCTTTGTCGCTGCCCGGCGTCGCCACCGGCTCCATGCTGGTCTTCATCCTGCTGATGGGCGACTACATTTTGCCGCAGTTCCTCGGCGGCGGAATGGTCTTCTTCATCGGCAATGCCTTGGTCGATCTCTTTTTGCAGTCGCGCAACTGGCCCTTCGGCGCCGCCGTCTCGGTGGCCCTCGTCGCCATCATGTTCGTCACCATCTACATCTATATGCGCTTCGTGCTGGGCAAGAGCGGCGAACGCCGCGTGGCGCTGGTGTAGCCATGCGCATCTACGCGGCATTCATATACGTCTTCCTCTATGCGCCAATCGGACTCATCGTCTTCTTTTCCTTCAATGCCGGGCGCTACGCCATGGACTGGCAGGGCTTTTCGGTACAGTGGTACGGCAAGGCCTTCTCAAATCCCCTCATTACCGAGGCGCTCGCCACCAGCATCACCATCGCCGGCTCCACCGCCTTTTTATCGTCGATTATCGGCACGCTGACGGCGCTCGGCCTCGAGCGCGTCTCGGGCTGGCCCCGCCACGCCTTCGACGCGCTGATCTATATCGCCATCATGGTTCCCGGCATCGTCATCGGCATTTCGACGCTGATTGCCTTCGTCACCCTGTTCAACATCGTCAATCCTCTCCTGCTGGCCGCCTGGGGCTGGAAGATCGAGATGGGCGTGTGGACGGTGGTTGCGGCCCATGTGCTGTTCAATATCGCGGTCGTCTGCCTGCTGGTGCGGGCCAGGCTCACGGGCATGGACAGGAGCCTCGTCGAAGCCTCGGAAGACCTCTACGCCACGCCGTTCGGAACCTTCCGGCAGGTGGTGCTGCCGCTGCTGACGCCGTCGATTTTGGCCGGCTTCCTGCTCTCCTTCACCTTCTCATTCGAGGATTTCATCATTGCCTTTTTCGTCGCCGGCCCCAACGTGACGCTGCCGATCTATGTATTCTCCTCGATCCGCCGCGGCATTACGCCGGAGATCAACGCGGTGGGCACCGTGGTGCTGCTCACCTCTTTCGCGCTGCTCATCGCCGCGCAATTGCTGCTGCGCCGCCAGAGCCGGACGGCCTGAAAGCCGCGTCGCCTTTTGTTGCGTTGCAGCGAAGATTGCCGGACTCGGGTTGACTGTATGGCCGCCCGGCTTCAAGATGGGTGGCAGGGGAAAGTCTGGCGCGTGGGGCAACTTTAGGGGGCATCCGGCGGCGGGCAACACAATCACACAAGCAACCACGCCCGTCCGGGTCCCCTGGACGCGCTGGGAGGGGGCCAAATGGCTGAGCAACACAAATTGACCGAGGACGAGAAAGTCCTCCATGGCATGGGCTACGCCCAGGAACTGACCCGCCGCATGGGGGCGTTCCAGAATTTCGCGATTTCCTTCGCCATCATCTGCATCGTGGCCGGCGGCATCACCGCCTTCCCGGTGGCGCTGAGTGCGGGCGGCGGTGCCTCGATCGGCATCATCTGGCCGATCGGCTCGGCCTTCGCCCTGGTTGTCGCGGCGGCCATGGGCCAGGTCGCTTCTTCCTATCCGACGGCGGGCGGCATCTATCACTGGTCGTCGATTCTTGGCGGCCGCGGTTTCGGCTGGGCGGCGGCCTGGTTCAATCTTTTGGGCCTGATGTTCGTCGTCTCGTCGGTGAACTTCGGCGTCTACTTCCTGTTCCGCGATCTCTTCCTCGCCCAGGTGCTGGGCTGGGACGTCACCAACTGGATCCCGAGCGGCGAGTTCTCGCGCGGCTGGTGGATGCAGACCATCGTGATCAGCCTGGTGACCGCGGCGCAGGCCTATATCAATCACTATCAGCTTCGCCTGACGACGGTGCTGACCGATTGGAGCGGCTACCTCATCCTGGCGACGGCGGTCGTCCTCACCTTGGCCCTGCTCGCCTACGCGCCGTCGCTCAATGTCGGCAGGCTCTTCACCTTCACCAACTTCACCGGCGAAGCGGGCGGCAATGTTTGGCCGGCGGCGACCCTCGGCATCTATGTCTTCGCCCTCGGCCTGCTGCATGTGGTCTATACCATCACCGGCTTCGACGCCTCGGCCCACACGTCGGAGGAAACCCGCGACGCCCAGAGGGAAGTGCCGAAGGGCATGATCCGCTCGGTGTTCTGGTCGTTCCTGGTTGGCTACGTCATGGTTGCTTCCTTCGTTCTGGCGCTGCCCGACCAGAAGGACGCCGCCGGAAACGTCACCATGGACGGCGTCACCGCCGGTGCCGCCCAGGGCTGGAACGCCTTCAACTGGCTGATCGCGCAATCGCCGATGCCGGGCTTCCTGCGGAGCCTGATCATCATCGGCATCGTCGTGTCGAACTTCCTCTGCGCGCTGGCCGGTCTCACCTCCTGCTCGCGCATGATGTATGCCTTCGCCCGCGACGGCGGATTGCCGATGTCCGACATGCTCAAGAAGGTCGATCCCCGTTTGCGCACACCCGGCGCCGCGATCTGGGTGGCGGGCGTTCTGGCGATCGTCGCAACGCTCTATGGCGGCGCCTTCCTGGTGCTGTCGACGGGCTGCGCGGTGTTCCTCTACCTCTCCTATCTGATGCCCATCGCCGCGGCGATGAAGTCGGAATCGGCGGGCAACTGGAAGAACAAGGGGCCGTTCAATCTCGGCGGCGCCTCGATCCCCGTGGCCGCCCTGGCGATCATCGGCTGCGCCATCCTGATCTTCGCCGGCGTCCAGCCGCCGCAGGAGAAGGTGTTTTATCTCATCGTCCTGATGATCCTGGCGATGATCGGCTTCTGGCAATCCATGGAAGGCCGGCTGCCGATTGGGCTCGCCTTCGGCGTGTTGACCGCCGTTGCGGTTTGGTACTTCTGGAAAACGGCAGACAGCAACTTCAACGTCTATGCGGCGATCGTCACGCTGGTCGTCGTGGAAGTCCTCGTCTTCGCGCTGCAGGGCAAGCGTTTCGCCGGCCCGCCGATCGGCGATGAGATCAAGAAGCGTCAGGCGGCGATCACCGCCGCGGAAAAGGCGCTCGAAGCTGCCAGCTAAAAAGTCACTCATACGCGAAGGGCGGCCTGCGGGCCGCCCTTTTCATTTGTGCTAGGCTTGTAAGATGAGCGGGAGATTCGATATCGCGGTGGTGGGCGGCGGCGTGGTGGGGCTTGCCATTCTGCGCCGCTTTGCGATGGCCGGGCTCAAATGCGTGCTGCTGGAGCGGGGCGCCGACATTCTCTCGGGCGCCTCCAAGGGCAACAGCGCGCTGCTCCATACCGGCTTCGATGCGCCGCCCGGCAGCCTCGAACTCGCCTGCATGAAGGCGGGCTATGCCGAATATCTCGAAATCAGGGAAAGGCTCAACCTGCCGCTGATCGAGAGCTCGGCTCTGGTCGTCGCCTGGACCGAGGCCGAGCGCGCTGCCCTGGCCGGCATCGTTGCCAAGGCCCATGGCAACGGCGCCGCCGATGTGGGCGAAATCTCGCGCAGCGAATTGCGCCACAGGGAACCCGAGCTTGCGCAAGGCGCATTGGCGGCGGTCGAGGTGCCCGGCGAGCATATTATCGATCCCTGGTCGACGCCGCTCGCCTATGCCCATCAGGCACTGGCCCATGGCGCGGTGATTTTGCGCAACGCGGAAGTGACGGGTGGGACGCTGGCGAATGGCGAATGGCGAATGGTTAGTGGGCAGGGAGACATATCGGCCCGCACCGTCGTCAACGCGGCGGGGAATTTCGGCGATATCGTCGAGTCAATCGCGCGGGTCTCGCCCTTCGCCATCAGGCCGCGCAAGGGCCAGTTCGTGGTCTTCGACAAGCCGGCGGCGAAATTGCTGCGGGCCATCATTCTGCCGGTGCCCAGCGAGCGCACCAAGGGTGTCGTCCTGTTCCGCACCGCCTTCGGCAATCTCGCCATCGGCCCCACGGCGGAAGATGTGGAGGAGCGCGAAGTTGCGTCCTGCGATGGCGCCACGCTGGAGCGGCTGAAAGCCCGCGCCCTCGAAATGATTCCCGCCCTAGCGGGCATCGGAGTCAATGCCATCTATGCGGGACTGAGGCCCGCCACGGAAAGGAAGGATTACGTGATCGAGGCGGTCGGGGATCGCAACTGGATTACCGTGGGCGGCATCCGCTCGACCGGGCTCACCGCCGCGCTCGGCATCGCCCGGCATGTCGCGCAACTTCATGCGAAGAATTTCGGCAAGCTGCCGGCCAAGCCGCCGCGGCTGAAATGGACGCCGGTGCCCAATCTCAGCGAGGATCGCATGCGGCCCTACATGAAGGGCGGCGAGATTATCTGCCATTGCGAGCTGGTCACGCGCGGCGAAATCGAAGCAGCACTCGCCGGGCCGCTGCCGGCGGGCGATGCCGGCGGATTGAAGCGCCGCACCCGCGCCATGATGGGCCGCTGCCAGGGCTTCTATTGTTCGGCCAAAATCGCATCGCTCCTGGAGGCGGCCCGTGCCAAGCCATGAGGTGGTGATCGTCGGCGGCGGGCCAGCGGGGCTTGCGGCGGCGCGGCGCCTCGCCGAGCGTGGCATCGGCGATGTCGTGGTTCTCGAACGCGAGGCCGAGGCTGGTGGCATTCCCCGCCATTGCGGACATTTGGGTTTCGGCTGGCAGAGCCACCGCCGCCTGTGGAGCGGCCCGCGCTTTGCCGCCGAGCTATGCAGGGATGCTGCCGGGATCGATGTGCGCACCGGCGCCACGGTGCTGGAACTGGGCAAGGGCGGCGTGCTGCGCATCCGCGATGCCAAGGGCGTCAGTGAAATCAGGGCCCGCGCCGTGCTGATCGCCACCGGCACGCGCGAAACCCCGCGCGCCGCGAGACTGATTGGCGGCACCAGGCCGCCGGGCGTCATGACGACGGGCGCGCTACAGCAGTTTGTCTATCTGCAGGGGCTCAAGCCATTCGCCCGCCCGGTGGTCGTCGGCAGCGAATGGGTGTCGTTCTCGGCCCTCCTCACCTGCCGCCATCTCGGCATAAGGCCGGTTGCCATCATCGAGGAGAACGCCCGCACCACGGCGCCGCGCGGCAGCGGACTGGCGGCGCGGCTGGCCTTCGGGGTTCCGGTGCTAACCGGGACACGGCTC
>JANMQL010000153.1:0-4441 GCA_031370475.1 Hyphomicrobiales bacterium
CTTCCTCTGATGTTAGATCGATCTGTTATCTCTGGAAACTACCTGCATCCCCGCGAGGCTCAGCCTTTCTTGTGGTCCCAAGCAGTTCCCGCGGCACTACAACCGCAGTAGCTTTTAAGTTGTGGTTGATGAACGAAGTTAAGCGGCGGCTAAGACATCGCGCCAATTTGAATCAAACGAATCAAATCACTGGACGGCGGGATTGCGCAGTTCGTCCCATGTGTAGAAACCGATGCCGCCCAATATGAGCGCCGTACCAATGGCATCGAAAAACGTGAAGGACTCTCCGAGAAAGACAACGGCGAAATAGATTGTCAGCAAAGGCGAAAGTATCGAAATCATCGCCGTCGATTGCGGCCCGATACGGGCCATGCCGGCATTGACGAGAAATGACGGCAGCACGGTGGCGAATATTCCGGTTCCCGCGGCAAGCAGAAAATAATGCGGGGTGACTGTCAAGTCGAAGCCGCCACTCACCACGGCGAAATGCGCAATGCCCGCCACCGCCGCCGCCGAAAGTGCGAGCGAGGTAAACAAAGTGCTGCCCATGGCGGCAATCAGATGCTTGGCGAGCAGTTGATATAATGCAAAGGCGAGAGCCGACCCGAGAACAAGTCCCGTTCCGGTTGCAACATCGGCATTACCTTCGGACATGTCGGCCGCGAAGACCGCCGCCAGGCCGACATAGGTGACGGCGGCGGCGGCCAGGCCGCGAAGGCTCAGGCGCCCGCCGAAGAAGGCGGCGCCCAGAAGCATGACGAAAACCGGATAGGTAAACAGCACCAGCCGCTCAAGCTGCGCGGAGATGAATATCAGGCCCTTAAAATCGAGAATCATCGCCAGGTAATAGCCGATGAAGCCGGTCAGCAGGGCGCGAACCGTCAAGGCGGCGGGCACGGGAACTCCCGCCGCCCGCCGTGCCCGCCAGGCAAGAATTCCGATGGCGGCGAAAAACGGCAAGGCAACCATCATCCGCCAGGCGAGCATCAGTGCCGCGTCGCTTCTCTCCACATAGGCAAGCTTGACGAAGATCGCTTTGCTGGAAAACAGCGCGGCGCCGGCCGCCACCAAGATATAGCCAACGATGAGCCGCCGCCGAGTCATTGGCATCGCTTAACATGCCGCCGCGCAGGGAGTCTCATGCTTCGTGCCGCTTCCCAACCGGTAGCGCCGCCGCTAGTCTCGGCGGCCAGGAGGATTTCATGGCCCCAACGTCTCTCGTGTTCGGCTCGGCAACGGATCTCGCCCGGCTGCTTCGCGCCCGCAAGATTTCGGCCCGCGCCCTGCTCGATCTGTGCCTCGACCAGTTCGCCCATCACAATGACAAGCTCAACGCCATCGTCGTCACGGATATCGACCGGGCCCGGCGGGCGGCGGCGGCGGCCGACCGGCGGCTGAAGGCCGGCAATCCCATCGGCCCTTTCGACGGTGTGCCGATGACGGCCAAGGAATCCTTCGATTGGACCGGCACGCCATCCACCTGGGGGGATCCCCGCTTCAAGGACAACATCGCCAAGGCCGATGCGGTGGCGCTGAAGCGGCTAACGGACGCCGGCGCCGTCATCTACGGCAAGACCAATGTGCCGCTCATGCTGGCCGACTGGCAAAGTTACAACGAGGTCTATGGCACGACCAATAATCCGTGGGATGTCACCCGTTCCCCCGGCGGCTCGTCCGGCGGCTCGGCGGCGGCGCTGGCCGCCGGCATGAGCGCACTCGAGATCGGTTCCGATATCGGCGCCTCGATCCGCAATCCGGCCCATTATTGCGGCGTCTATGGCCACAAGCCGACCTACAACGTCGTTCCCTATCGCGGCCATTTTCCGCCCGGCATCGTGCAGCCCTCCGACATCACCGTCGCCGGCCCCCTGGCGCGTTCGGCGCGCGATCTCGCGGCAATGATGAAAGTGCTGGTGGGCAGCGACGGGCCCGAGGCGCGGGGATTCAGCTACCATCTGCCGCCGGCGCGGCAAAAATCGTTCAAGGAGTTCCGCGTCGCGGTGATGCTGACCGACCCGGTGAGCGAGGTCGACCAGCCGGTGCAGGACCTGATCGGCGGACTGGCGCAATTTCTCGGCAAGCGCGTGAAAAAACTGTCGCTGACGGCCAGGCCGCAATTTTCGACGCGCGAAGCGATGGATGTCTATATCGCCTTGTTGCGCTCGGCGACGAGCCGGCGGCAATCGGATGAGGAATTCGCCGCCAACGCCGCCAAAGTCAAGGCATTCGCGCCCGGCGACCGCAGCTATTATGCGCAAATGTTGCGCGCCTATGTCATGCCGCATCGCTCATGGCTGATGACGAACGAGCGCCGCCACCAGATGCGCCTCGCATGGGAGGCATTCTTTGAGGACTGGGACGTGCTGCTATGCCCGGCGGCGGCCTCGGCCGCTTTCCCCCACGATCATGTAGGCGAGCGCCATGAGCGGACAATTCCGGTTAACGGTAAGAAAGTACCGACCACCGATCAACTGTTCTGGGCCGGCTATTCCGGCGGCTTCTATCTGCCGTCGACCATCGCGCCCATCGGAGTCACGCCGCAAGGGCTGCCATCGGGCGTGCAAATCGTCACCCGGCAATATGGCGACTATAGTTCGATCCGCTTCGCCGAACTGATCGAGCGCGAGTATGCGGCGTTCGTGCCGCCACCGGGATTTTAGAGGGCGATGAGTTTCAACGGAACCACGCGCTCTTGTTCCGTCATCCCGGCGGAGGCCGCTATCGCATTCACGCATCTTCCTTTGCCCTTCCCCCCTCGCGGGGGAAGGTGGATCGCGCCGCGGGCGCGAGACGGAAGAGGGGGCTGGTTCAACGAATCCGTATGCCGGCAATTTGTCTCGCGGAGCGGCCCCCACATCCGCCTCGCATTCGCTCGGCACCTTCCCCCGCGAGGGGGGAAGGGCGGATTCCGGCGGCATTTTCGATGTTTTCCAAGACTTGGGTTGACAGGAAAAGATCGTCAAAGATGTGTGAACCCGATAGCGGCTTTCGCCGGGATGACGGTTTGGGGGAGCTTGGTCCCGTCAAAACTCATCGCGTTCTAGCCGGCCAGCTTGGCGGGTGTTGCGGTATCTTCGGTCCAGCTCCAGACCGCGAGCAGCGGCGTGCCGAGGGTGCGGGTCGCATGCATGACAAAGGGCTTATGCCAGATGGTCTCGCCCGCATTTCTTGTCTCATATCCGCCGGCGCCGCGTTTCCAGTCGGAGGGTCCGGTCAGCGGCCAATAGAGTTCCGGCGCGGGATGGTAGTGATCCTTGTAATGGCGGTGGGGGCCGAGGAGAAGCAATCCGAGCTTGAAATCCTCGCCGGGAAAAAACCCGGTGGAGCCGACGATCTCGCACCAGCCGTAATTGGCCATGAAGCCCTCGCCCAACAGGGCATCGCTGTAGCCGGCGGACAGGCACCAGTTGAGCCGGTCCTCGACGGCGGCCAACGCCGCGGCGAGCCCGGCATCGAGCAGCATGGTCTCGGCGATACACTGGGCGAGATGGGTGCAAACCGGCTGGCGTCGCGGTGCGGGCTCGCGGAACTGCGCCGCGGTCACGTCTTGTCGCGTTAGACGCTCGAGCACGTGGGCCGTTCCCTCGCCGCCGCGCTCTTCCAAGCCCTGGGCGATGGCGCCGATCAGCCGGCGGATTTCTTTGAAATTTTCGTCGCTCACAGGCTCGCCTCTATCATATTCCAATCGGCCGCGGGCACCACCTTGGCCGGGAGGTTAACGTCCCGGGTCCAGCAGAAGATGCAAAGAAACGGCGCCACGCCCACGGCCGTCGCGTGAGCTTGCCAGGGCTCGTTCCACACCGGTTCATGCGCCCGCTTCTCAACCCAGGCCCCATCGGTCCCGAACCGCCAGCGATGCGGGCCAGTCAGCGGCGCATAGAGTTCGGGTGCCGGATGGTTGTGGTCGCGGTAGAGCGTATGGGGAGCGATGAGAAACAGGCCGAGCTCATAATCTTCCGCCGGCACGAAGCCCGTTTCTCCGATGAGACTACAAAAGGCATGGGCCCGCGGAAAGCGCGGACCGATCTCCCCGGGCGGATAGGCGTCGTAGGTGACCCAGCGCAAGTGGGGCGCCGACCGGTCGATGGCGCGTCGCAACTCGGGACGCGCGTCGATGGCGGCAATCGCCGCGTCGAGACTTCCGCAGGACGGATCGGGCCGCGCCGCCAACGGGTTCACCGGCCCCCGCCCCCAGCGCGCCAGCCCATCGCGAACCTCTGCAATTCCGGGACCTCCCATGGGGGCAAGGTAACGGTCGATCTCGACAATCAGTATACGGATAGAGTTGCCAAGGCCCATTCACGCCACTCCTGATGGATGGATAATCGCGAGACCGGCAAATTGCCCGAGCACCGCGGTTCCGTCAAACAGCGGCGTCAGGAAATGCCAGGACCGGTGATTTCGCGCAGCAGCTTGCGATAAATCGCCTCGGCATAGGCAC
>JANMQL010000179.1:0-3852 GCA_031370475.1 Hyphomicrobiales bacterium
CCTTCAGCCATTGCAGCAGATAGTCGAAATCGGCCTCCGTCTCGCCGGGGAAGCCGACGATGAAGGTCGAGCGGATGGCGAGATCGGGGCAGATCTTCCGCCACGAAGCGATGCGCTCCAGCACCTTTTCCTGGTTTGCCGGTCGCTTCATCGCCTTGAGCACCGATGGCGAGGCATGCTGGAAGGGAATGTCGAGATAGGGAAGAATCTTGCCCTCGGCCATCAGCGGAATGACATCGTCGACATGCGGGTAGGGGTAGACGTAATGCAGCCGCACCCAGGCGCCGAGATCGCCGAGTTCCTTCGCCATGTCGTAAAACTTGGCCCTGACCTCGCGGCCGTGGAACTTGCTCGTGGCATATTTGACATCGACGCCATAGGCGCTGGTGTCCTGCGAGATGACGAGCAGTTCCTTGACGCCGGCCTTGACCAGCCGCTCGGCCTCGTAGAGCACGGCGGCGACGGGCCTTGACTCGAGATCGCCGCGGATCGACGGGATGATGCAGAACGAGCAGCGGTTGTTGCAGCCCTCGGAAATCTTCAGATAGGCGTAATGCCTGGGCGTGAGATGCAGCCCCTGCGGCGGCACCAGATCGAATTTGGGATCGTGCAGCGGCGGCAGGGCGTCATGCACCGCGCCCACCACCGCCGCATATTGATGGGGGCCGGTGATCGCCAGCACGCCCGGGTGCGCCGCGCGGATGGCGTCGGCCTCGACACCGTAGCAGCCGGTGACGATGACCCGGCCGTTCTCCTGCATGGCTTCGCCGATGGCGGCCAGCGATTCCCGTTTGGCGCTGTCGAGAAAGCCGCAGGTGTTGACGATCACCACGTCGGCCTTGTCGTAGCCGGGCGCGATCCTGTAGCCCTCGGCCCGCAATTGCGTGAGGATGCGCTCAGAGTCGACCAGCGCCTAGGGGCAGCCGAGGGAGACGAGCCCGACTTTCGGCACATGTGTGTTCATGGGGGCCGTGTAGCGGAGGAAGGGGCCGAGGGCAAATGGGGGTCTTATATGCAGTTATTTGCCGTGCAAGACTTTGCCCAAGCACGCTGCCTCCCTTCCCCCACGCCATGCTTCGCCCACTCCCGTATCGGAGAGCGCTAGCGTCTCACGCCCAGAGCCGCCGGATCGAAACGATCCTGCCGCTTCGCGCCGAAACCGTGACGAGGAAAGCATGCCCGCCTTTCCAGGCGGCGAATTGATGAAATCGTCCGCCGCAGGTCACGACCTCGACATGGCGATATCCGCGATCGCGGAGAATATGCCGGGCCGCCCGGCAGTTGACATAATTGCGATTTTGCAGCGCCGGGCCGCAGTTGTCGCCGAATCCGCCGTTAACCCCGAGGCAAGGCACCGGGGTGTTGGCGAATTGCGCGCCGGCTTGGGCCGCAAATGTCCTTCCAGCCGGAAGGACCAGTACCGCGGCCAACATCGCGGCCGCAACGGTGAAGTGGCGAAGCATGAAGCCCTCCTCTTGATCGGCCCCCTCGGCCCCATCGCCAGCCATCGTGCCGGAATCTTGCTGAACGAGGACCGATAGGTCCATTCATGTGGGGTTAAGGTTCGCAACGCTCCCTGCGCCCTTCAGCGCATTCCGGTATCGACGCGCAGCGTCACGGTCGTCACTCCCGTGGCCGCCACCGTGACCTCGACCGGCTTGCTTGATGCCAGTCCACCCGGCTTTGGCGGCCGCGGCAGCAACAAGTAGCGGCCCGGCGCGAGCGGCAATTGAAAATTCCCCAAAGTGTCGGTGGCGGCGCTCGCCACCGGCGTGGCGGGCATCGACCCGTCGCCGCGGAAGGCGAAGACGTCCACCGTCGTGGCAAACGGCTTTGACGGGCACTCGACGCCGACTCTCGCCGGACCGGGACACATCGGGCCCATCAGCACCTTGCCCCGCACTTCGCTGGCAAGTGCCGTTGCCGTGGCGCCGGCACCGATTACGACGGCGATCGCGATGGCGAAAGGCAGAAGACGAAGCATGAACTTATCCCGCAATTGCCGGCCGGCCGGACCGGAGAAGGCTATCATGGACCCAGCCAAGACTTAAAACTCCACGCCATCATGTATCCTGTATTGTGCGCGCCAAACGGGACCGGAATACGGCGCTAAGACGAATCGACCGCGCCACCGGCGGCGCTGGGCGGCTTCTGGATTGCGCAGGCCGCTAGGCTCGTCCGCGGTCCATCCGGCTTCGCCGGGCCGAACCGGCGCATGATCACATCCTTGTTAATCCTGAATCGTCACGGAGACTTGGAATGTCATTAAGGAAGTGTTAACGTTTAATCGGGGCCGCAATTGTAAGATCAAGGGATCCCAGACCATGCGCAAAATTCTCCAACATTACATGACGTTATTCACTCCATCGGCGATGAAATTGGCATCGGTGGCCGTCTTGGGCTGCACGATGGCGGTTGCCTGGGGCATGCCCGCCAACGCGGCCAGAACCCAGACCGTAACCGCGAAAAGCTATCTCATGCCCGCCGGCGATCAAACCAAGGCGGTCATGGGCCCCAATCGGGCGACGCCACTTTTGATTCCGATGGACGCCGCCGCCCTGGCACGGCTTAAGGCTCTGAAACCGGCGTCGACGACCAAGATCGTCACCATTCAAAGCGATGCAAGCAGCGGACCGGGCAAGCAAGGCCTCGATGCCCTTTGCAACACCAATGTCGCCGGCGGCTTCGCGCCCTCCGACAGTCATGGAGCGGCGGGCACGAGCACTCTGGTCGTGGTGACCAACGTCGATATCGGCGTCTACAGCAAGGCGGGCTGCGGCATCGTCAGCCGGGTTTCGTTGAAGACGTTCTTTGCCGGCGCGCTGATCGACGGCTCGACGACGACGCTTTTCGATCCGCGCGTACTTTACGACCGCCGCACCGGCCGCTTCTTCGTGACCGTGGAGTCGAGCCGGTCCTCGAGCACCGACCAGTACCAGTATTTCGCCGTTTCCCAGAACTCCGCGGGGACAAGCTGGTGGATTTACAATCCCTTTATATTGAGCCGGACCTCCACCGGAGCGCTGTTCTGCAAGAGGGCCGCTGGCAACTTCTGGGATTATCCGCAGGCCGGCGCCAGCAACACCCGCTGGTTTATTTCCGCCAACGACTTCGGCTCGACGGTGACCGGCGGCCTGTTGAGCATCGACAAGGTTCCCAGTCTCTCGGGCGCCGGCGTGACTGCAAAGTGTTTCCAGAATCTGCCGTTCAATCTGGCGGTGCCCATGCAGCTCGACACCTCGTCCGTGGCCTTCTTCTTTTCGCCAGGCACCGGCTCCGGCAGTTCGCTGGCGCGCCGCAACGTGACGTCCATCGGCACGATTACGGGCTCGGCGGGCAGCGATACGATTGCAACGCCAGCCTCGGTGGCTATTACCGCCTGGACGGCGCCGCCGAACGCGCCGCAGCCGAACGGCCAGCTTCTCGATACGCTTGACGGCCGTTTCCAGTCGAACAGCATCCAGTCGCGCGGCTATGTGTGGAACATCCATGCCGTCAATATCGGCGGCCGCTCCCTGATCCGCTGGTACCGGCTGGCCTGCTCGACGATCGCATGTTCGGTTCTGAACTCGCCGACCTTTGCAACAGGTGGATCGGATTACCTGTTCAACCCGTCGATCGCGACAGGCTCCGGCCTGCCGGGCGCGCCGGGTCACCTCACTGTCTCGCGGACAATCCCGTCGATACAAACGGGCTCCGGAAATGCCGCGCATCTCCAGATGTACGGCCTGAACACCGACTCGACGGCTCCGAACTGGACCTATTCGGTGGTCGGCACCTCGGCCTTCCAGTTCACCAGCTGCGGCGGAGGCTGCCGCTGGGGCGATTACTCGTCAACCACCGTCGATCCTC
>JANMQL010000187.1:0-28527 GCA_031370475.1 Hyphomicrobiales bacterium
CGGCCCCTGGCCGGAACAGGTCTATCAATGGCACCGCGAGGCATTCACCCTGCCGGCTGGCGCCACCCTGACCGCCACCGGCGATGCCTTCGAAAACCAGGCCTACAGCTACGGCCCCGCCGCCCATGGCATCCAGTTTCATCCCGAAGTGACCCGCCTCACCATGCACCGCTGGACGGTGCTTGGCGCCCACCGCTTCGTCATGCCGGGCGCCCAGGGCCGTAGCTGTAGGCCTGGTTTTCGAAGGCATCGCCGGTGGCGGTCAGGGTGGCGCCGGCCGGCAGGGTGAATGCCTCGCGGTGCCATTGATAGACCTGTTCCGGCCAGGGGCCGTAATCGCGGCCCGCTGCCGTCGGCCGGATCGGATAATAACCGATTTCGACCGTGCCCTCCCGGTGTGGCCCGACGCGGCCGCCCAAGTGCTTGGCCAGCATCTGGGCCCCGAGACAGACGCCGAGAAAGGGCTTCTCCTCCTTGAGCGGCACGCCGATCCAGTCGATTTCGCGGGCGATCCAGCCGTCGGCGTCATTGGCGCTCATCGGCCCGCCAAAAATCACGGCGCCATCGTGGTCCGCCATGGTTTCGGGCAGGGGCTCGCCGAGGCAGGGGCGGCGGATATCGAGCGCATAGCCCTTGGCCTTCAACAGCAGGCCGATGCGGCCGGGTGTCGAAGCCTCGGAATGGACGACGATCAGGATGCGGCGCGCCATGACGGCCATGTTACGCGCATGATCTTAATGTTTTGGCAATAGGTGCGCCGCCGCTCAATTGCCGGTCAGGGTATGGAAAACCTCCAGTGCCGCCCTGGCGCCTTCCGAGGCGCCGCCTTCCATGAAGCCCTGGAAATCCTGGGAGCAGTGTTCGCCGGCGAAATGGATGGCGCCTTGCGGCACCCCTTCGTAACCGCTGAAGGAGGTATATTGCCCGACCTTCCAGTAGGAATAGGAATTGAGCAGGTTGGGATCGAGAAGCGGAACCGAGAGCGTCGCCTTGCCGTTCCACTTCTTGGTGATGCCGGGGAAGACGGTCTCGAACTGCTTGAGGAAGGCGCGCGCATAGGCCGCCACCTTGGGATCGTCGGTGGCGTTCGAATAGGGCGCCGCCGGAGCGAATGAACCGGCCACGTCGCCGCCGGTATAATTGACGATAATGCCGGTGGCGCCGCCCTGGGCGCGGGTCACGTCCCAGGTGTTCTGGAAACCGAGATCGGTCGTCACGGCGCCGCTGGAAAGTCCCCACGGGCCTTCGGTGTTCCAGTAGCGGCTGGTGAAATGGAGCTGGAGCTTGACGTTGCGGCCGGCGCCGAGCTCCAGGATCGCCCTGGTCTTGAGACTGTCGAAACCGGCCTTCGAATAATCGAGTGTGCGCAGGACGGGGAAGGGCGTGGTCAGGATCACCCGGTCGGCGGTCACGGTCTTGCCGCCGGCGAAGGCAAGCGCCACCGTGCCATCGCGGTTCCGCGCGATCGAAGTCATGCGCCAGCCGGTTCGAACATCGGGGAGAACGTTCGCCATGGCTTGCGGCAATTGCTGGTTGCCGCCGGCGATATGGTACTTCTCGTCCGACACGCCGAAGGCGGCGAAGGTCTTGGGGCTCGGCTGGTAGGCGAGCAGATAGAGGAGATTGAGCGACGATTGGTCGGTCGTCTCGGCGCCATATTCGATATTGTAGGCGGCATCGAGCAGGTGGCCGAAGGCCGAAATGTGGCCGCCCGGCACGCGCGTCTGAATCCAGTCGTAAATGCTCATGTGGTCGAGGGCGAAGCCGGCCGGCTTGTAGAAGTTCCATAGGGTCGGATAGCCGGCGGCGGTGATGTCGTTCTTGGCCGCCTTGCGCACCGGCGCGAAATCGATGTCGGCCTGGGCGGCCGTGTAGCGTTGGCCCAGGAACCAGTAAGTATCGGTCGAGCCCTCCGGCTGGGCGGAAATCAAATCGTCCACCGGCAGCTCGAAACGCTTGGCGAGGCCGAGGATGGTGGTATGGCCGGAGTCGATCAGTTCGCCACAGAACTCGCTCACCTGGCCGTTGTCCCAATAGCCGCCGGTGTCGCTGTGCATGCGTCCACCGATCCGATCGGAGGCTTCGTAAACCGTCGAGGGCAATCCCTTGTCCTGAAGCGTCAGCGCCGCGTTGAGGCCTGCGATGCCGGCGCCGATGATGGCGATGCGGGCCGAAGCGGCGGCGCGGGCCGGGCGCAAGAGGGCCGCCGGTCCGGCGGTGGCGGCAATAGCGCCGAGGGCGCCGCCGGCCTTGAGGAATTCGCGGCGGGTGAGCGCCGCCCGGGCGCGTTTTTCGCGAAACTCGGCCGGCGTCACGCCAAGCCGTTCCGCCGCCGCATGCTCATTGGCAAGGCGTTGTATCCAGCGCAATAATGGTGTGCGAGCCATTATGTTCTCCCTGTTGCACTTTGGCCTTTTGAATGACCATTCAGTCGTTGGGAGTGTGCTATCTTAACCCGCCTTTGGCAAGTAGGCGCGGATTCAGGCACTCTTGGTGCGGGCCATGACCCGGCGGATGAGCGGCAGGATCATGCGCCGCGGCGCACCACGCATGGCATAGGCGATCGCCTTGTTCATGCCGCCGGGGATCACCATACGCTCGCCGCGCTTGAAGGCGTCTATCGCCTGGCGCGCCACATCGGCGGGGCTCAAGCCGCCGCCCAGCATGGCCTTGATGCTGGTCATGCCGGCGCGGTGCTGAAAGCCGGTCGCCACCGGGCCGGGGCAGACTGTCGTCACCGTGACACCCGAGCCCTTGAGCTCCTCGTGCAGGGCGTCGGAGAAGGCCAACACATAATTCTTGCTGGCGTAATAGACCGCCATGTTCGGCCCCGGCATGAAGGCGGCGGTAGAGGCGACATTGACGATGCCGCCGGATTTTCGCGCCAGCATGGCGGGCAGAAAGCGCAGCGACAAATCCGTCAGTGCGCGGACATTGAGATCGACCATCGCCAGCTGCTCGGCGACCGGTAATCGCGCAGCCGGGCCGACGAGGCCGAAGCCGGCGTTGTTGACAACGAGATCGGGGGTCAGATTGCGCGCCGCAAGTTCATCGGCCAGCCGGTCGCAGGCCCCGGCGGCGCCTAGATCCGTGGCGATGACGGTCACCGGAACCTGATACCGAGCGGCGATCACACCGCGCACCCGGTTCAGTTCCCGGTCCTGACGGGCGGCCAGCACCATGGCGTAACCCTCGGCCGCCAGCAAATTGGCGAAGGCCTCACCGATGCCGCCGGAGGCGCCAGTCACCAGGGCCAGTTTGTCAGGCGCGGAACGACTCATGATGATCCGGGGTAGGTGGCAATTGAGGCTCGAACAAGGCTGGTGCAGCTTGCGTGGCTCGAACACGCGGCTCCCGCATTATTAAGTCCAAAAGCAACGTGCAATCAATGTATTGAAACCGCAGCCGTCCGCACCCCATGGAAACGATTTGAAACATGCCGTTGGCCGCATGGCGATACTCGCCCATACCGGGCGATCACGGCGAGTTGCATGGAGGCCGGAGCAAGACCGGACTATCCGGCATCGACCCAGGCGCGCTCCACCGACGATTTGGCAAAGGCGTGAATGACCTTCTCGATGCCGAAGCCGCGGGCGAAATCGACTTGGTTCGACGGCCGGCCTTCTATAGCATTGAGAATTTCGGCCAGTTCGATCACCTTCAACTCGTTGAAGCCGAGGCCATGTCCCGGCGCCGGGCAGAACCGGCCATAGGCGGGATGCTGGGGCGAGGACAGGATGCGGCGGAAGCCGCGCGAAGCGGCTGCGCCCTCGGCCACATAGAGATTGAGCTCGTTCATCCGCTCATTGTCGAGCCACAGCATACCCTTCGAACCATGCACCTCGACTCTCAGGCCGTTCTTGCGGCCATGGGCGACGCGGCTCGAACTCAGCACGCCGCGGGCGCCATTGCGGAAGCGCACCACCGCATGGGCGATATCGTCATTCTCGACGCGCGCCATCTTCCCTGGCTTGCCCGCGACCGGGCGCATGGCGTGGACGACATCGGCCATGGCACAGAGGCCGCCGATTTCGCCGACAAGCTCATGGGCAAGGGAAACGAGATGGCATGTCAGATCGCCGAGCGCGCCCAGGCCCGCGTCTTTCGCGGTCAGACGCCACGACCAGGGCAGCGCCGGATCGGCCATATAGTCTTCGTCAACGCTGCCGCGAAAATCGAAGACCTCGCCGATCGTCCCTTCGGCGATGAGCGCCTTGGCATGTTGCAAAGCGGGATTGCGCAAGTAGGCATAGCCCAAGGCAGTCACCTGACCCTTCGCCTTGGCAGCCGCGGCGGTCATGGCCTCGGCATCGGCCAGCGTCAGCGCCATGGGCTTTTCACACCAGACATGCTTGCCGGCGGCAAGAGCGGCAACCGCCATTTCCCGGTGCAGGCCGTTGGGCGAGGTGATCGAGACGAGCCGGATGGCCGGATCGGCCAGCATGTCGCGCCAGTCGGGCGCGGCGCGGGCGAAACCGAATTCATCGGCCATGCGCTTGCCATGGGCGGCATCGGCATCGCTCAATGCGATCCGGTCGACGGCCGGAACATCGCCGAACACGGCCTTGACCGCCCCAAAGGCCATGGCATGGCATTTGCCCATGAAGCCGGTGCCGATCAGGCCAACGCCGATGCGATCCATGTTCATCGCCTCCCCTTCGCCTTGCCGCCGTTGAGTCCGGCGATCTCCTGTTCGAGATCGACGAGTTCCTTGCCTCCGGCCATCAAATTGAGCAATTGGTCGCGGCTGATCTCGTTCTTGAGAAAGGTTCCGGCGTTCTTGCCGCGTTTCAGCAGCGTGAAGCGGTCGCCCACCACATAGGCGTGATGCACATTGTGGGAGATGAAGATGACGCCGATGCCGCGCGCCTTTGTCTGGACGATGAGCTTGAGCACGACCGAGGCCTGATGCACGCCGAGCGCCGAGGTCGGCTCGTCGAGGATCAGCACCTTGGCGCCGAAATAAATGGCGCGCGCGATGGCCAGGCACTGCCGCTCGCCGCCCGACAGGGTGCCGACCGGCTGCTCGGGATCGCGCAGTTCGATGCCCATGTCGGAGAGTTCGCGATAGGCGGTGCGGTTGGCGAATTCGACATCGAACTGGCGCAGCGGTCCCACCGCCTTCACCGGCTCGCGGCCGAGGAAGAAATTGCGCGCCACACTCATCAGCGGCACCAGCGCCAGATCCTGATAGACCGTGGCGATGCCCTTATCGAGCGTCTCCTTGGGCGAGGCGAAGCGGGCCGGCGCGCCGCCGACCAGAATCTCGCCTTCATCGGGAACATGGACGCCCGAGAGCACCTTGATCAGGGTCGACTTGCCGGCGCCATTGTCGCCGAGTAGGCAATGGACCTCGCCGGCGCGCAGTTCGAAGGAGACATCCTTGAGGGCGATCACCGAGCCGAAATACTTGCTGACCGATTTGAGCTCGACAAGGGGCGCGGTCATCAGCGGCTCCGCATGGCGCGGGCGCGCACATAGCTGTTGAACAGCACGGCGGTCACCATCATGGCGCCCATGAACAGCTTGAACCAGTCGGTGTCGATGCCGGTATAGAAGATGCCCATCTGCACGACGCCGAAAATGAGAGCCCCGAACATGGCGCCGATGGCCGAGCCGTAGCCGCCGGTCAGCAGCGTGCCGCCGATCACCACGGCGATGATCGCCTCGAATTCCTTCTGGGTTCCGCGCAGCGTGTCGGCGGAGCCGGTGACCAGCACCTGAATGGCGGCGAACAGCGTCGCGGCAAGGGCCGTGAACATGAAGAGCGCGATCTTGGTGCGCGACACCGGAACGCCCAAATTGCGCGAGGCATTGGCCTCGCCGCCCGCCGCAAAGATCCAGTTGCCGAACCGGGTGCGGGTCAGGAGCCATGTGCAGAACAGGGTGAGCGCGATCCACCACACGATCGACATCGGGATGCCGGTGATGGACGGCAATCCGTCGGCCCGCTTGCCGATGACCCCCAAGTCGGAGAGCCAGGCGATCGGCCCCGAGAACACCTGTCCGGCGAACAGCCCGTTCAGCGGATCGCCCTTGGCGAGCTCATGGACACCGGAGACCTGGGTGCGCCCGGAAATGCCGCGGGTGACGCCCAGCGTCAGGCCGCGCAGCATGAACAGGCTGCCCAGCGTGACGATGAAGGACGGAAGTCCCGTTCGCACGACGATCAGGCCGTTCAAGGCACCGATGCCGCCGCAGACCAGGAAGGCGAAGAGCAGCGACAGCCAGATGGGCCAGCCCCAGAACACGGCGGGGATGGCGATTAGGATGCCGGCAAAGCCGATCATCGAGCCGACCGAGAGGTCGAACTCGCCGGCAATCATCAGCAGCGCCACAGGGGCCGCGAGGATGCCGAGCTGGGCCGAGACCTCGAGGAAATTGATAATGCCCTTGGCGCTGAACAGGCCGCTGCCGCCGGCGATGACGGCAAAGAAGACGAATACCAGCACGGTTCCGGCGGCAGCGCCAAGCTCCGGCCGGCTCAGTAGCCGGTTCAGCCGGGAGACCGAGCGGACTCTTTCGTCTTTCGCCTCAGCACTCATCACGTCTTCCCTGAAGAGTTCCCCTCCCCGCAAGGGGGAGGGAAATGTCGAGTGCGATCAGCGCTTGCCCTGTTTGGCCAGTTCGATGACCGAAGCCGCCGTCTCCCTGGTGACGAAGCCGGGGCCCGTCGGGTAGTCGGCGATCGGCATGATCTTGTACTTCTTCCACAGATCGAACATGACGACCGGAATGTAGCCCATGGCATATTGCTGGGCGTCGATGCCCCATTCCATCTTACCGTCCACCGTGGCTTGGAGAATGGTGGGCGAGAGATCGAAGGTGCCGGTCTTGACCTTGCCGCTGAGGCCCAGTTCGTCGAGGGCCGCAAGGGTCGGCTCGGCGCCGCTGGCGCCCACCGCGAGGATGAATTGCGTGCCGGCATGGGCGGTCATGTAGGCGATCACCCGGTTCTTCATCTCGGTCGGATCGATCACGCCGTTCATCACCGGCACGTCGACGCCGAGGCCCTTGGCGAAGCCGGCGCAGCGGTCGTCGAGACTCGAATTGCCGACTTCGTGGTTGGCGCAGACCGCCTTGGCGATGCCCAGCGCCTTGATGCGCTCGCCGGCCATCACGCCGGCCTGGAATTCGTCCTGGCCCATGAACAGGAGGCCGCCCAGGTCATGGGTCAGCTTGGAGCCGCCGGAGTCGATGACGATGACCGGGATGCCGGCCGCCACCGCGTTCTTCACCGGGCCCGAGAGGGCCGCCGCGTCGGGAATCGAGATCACGAGGCCGTCGGGCCGCGAGGCGGCCACCGCGTCGATCATCTGGCCCATCTTGGCCATGTCGAAAGTTTCGGGCGCCAGATACTCGGCCTTGACGCCGAGCGTCTTGGCGGCGTCGTCCATGCCGTTCTTGACCACCGACCAGTAGGGGTCGCCGCTCTGGCCGTGGGTGACGAACACGACGCGGGTTTCATCCGCGACGGCCATGCCTGAGGCCGCCGACATCAGCGTGAGCCCGGCCAACAGGCCGAGCGCCGGCTTCATGATTTTCGCAAGCGAGAACATGTTTCCTCCTGTTTCTTGTCTCTGCCCGCCGCGACCGCGGCCGGCAGACCAGTTGCTCATTCTTTCTTTGTCTTCGTCCATTCCTCAGCACTGGTTCCTTTGCCAGGACGGAATCGCTCCCGCCCCGATCAATTCGCAACCGTAAATCCCGCCTCCTTCGCCATGCGCGACAGGTTCTTGAAACCCATCGTGGCATAGGTGAGCGGATGGGCCTTCTTGGGGTCCTGTTCGGCCTCGACCACCAGCCAGCCCGAATAGTTCGCCTCGGCCAGCACCCGCAGGATGGCCGGGTAATCGATGAAACCGTCGCCCGGCACCGTGAAGATGCCCGCCAGCACCGCATCCATGAAGCTCATGTCGTCGCGGCGGGCGCGTTCGAGCACGGCCTGGCGCGAATCCTTACAATGGACATGCACGACGCGGCGCACATGGGACTTCAAGAGGTTCAATGGGTCGCCCCCCGAAAACACCGAATGCCCGGTATCATAGAGCAGCCCCACCGCCTCGCCAGTATGTTTCATCAGGAGGCCGACTTCGGCATCGGTCTCAACGATGGTTCCCATGTGATGGTGGAAGGCCATTCGCACGCCAAAATCCGCCATGCGTTCGGCAAGTTGCGTCAGCTTGCGGCCGTAGGCGGGCCACTCCTCCGGCCGCAATTTCGGGCGCTGCGAGATGGGAGCCCAGATGGCGCCGTGGCGGCCGCGCGAGGTGTCGGCATAGACCACGTGCCGGCAGCCCATGTCTTTCAGAAGCTGCAGATGCGGCCCGATCGCCTGCATTTCTTCGGCAACCTCCTTTTCGTCGCAGCGGCCGTCATACCAGCCTGACACGACGGCGAGGCCATGGCGCTGCATGATGGGCTTCAGCTCGGAGGAATTGCGCGGAAACTTGCCGCCCAGTTCGGTGCCGGCATAGCCCGCCTGCCTGGTCTCGCTCAGGCAGACCTCGAGGGGCGTATCGCCGCCGAGTTCCGGCACATCGTCGTTGGTCCAGGTAATCGGGTTGATGCCGATGCGAACCTTCACGGGCGATCTCCTTTTCCTGTACCGGGTCTTGTGTGGGTGACATGCCAATGGGCCAGGCCGCACAGCAATTGCATGTCGCGGCGCGCCTGCTCCGCCGTGTTGCGCACCGGGGCACCCTCGGCGGTGGCCGACCAGAAGCCCTTCAGTTCCTCGACAAAGGCTTCCTCATAGCCGCTTCGGACGTCCTCACCGATCAGCCGGTGGCCGTCCGATCTCTTGATCGTCAAGCGGGCCGGCTGATGATTGAGCCAGGGTGCGGGAAATTCTAGCTCCAGCGAGGCATCGTCGAAATAAAGCGTGATGCGCTCGCGATATTCGGCGAATTCCGGAACGGCGACATGCGCCATGTTCCACAGGGCCCGGCCACCGAGCAGGCGTATTGTTCCCTGACCGCCGCCGCCATTGGCGAAAAGCTGCGCTCCGGCGATCTTGCCGTCCGGCACGCCAAGCGCGTCGAGTAGGCCGTGCACGGCATTCACATCATGGACGAGGGAGGAACAATAGGCATTGACGAAGCCGCGATAGGCCGCGGCGTCGAGCGGCGCCGGCACGGCGCGGGCGACCTGTTGCTTCTGTTTCGCCAGCATCGATGCTTTCACATCGGCTGCCACATCGTCGCCGCGGCGCCAGGCATGATGGCGGATGAACGGCCAGGCATCCGGATCGTTCACCTCGACGGAGATATAGCGCAGGGTCTTTGCCGTGCCCGGCAGGCGCGCCAGGGCGGCCTCGTAACTCGGGTCGAAGCGCTTCATGTAGCCCACCTGCAGCACCTTGCCGGCCCGGTCGCGCGCCGCGATCAGGTCATCGATGCCGGCGGCGGAATAGCACAGGGGCTTCTCGCAAAAGACATGCAGGCCGCGGCCCAGGGCCGCGAGCACCTGCTCATGGTGCAACGGGTCGGGCGAGGCGATGACCACGGCTTCGATGGGCAAGGCCAGAAGGTCTTCGAAGCTCTCGTATGCCGCAATCCCGAAGTGCTCGCCGATGAAGGCGCGGGCCGTGGCCGAGGGGTCGCAGACGCCGAGGATTTCAAATTGCGGCTTCAGCTTCAGCAGATTCGGGACATGCTCGATCTGGGCGATGGCGCCCGCGCCGGCAACGCCGATCCTGACCCGCTGCATCGCTTTCCCACCGGACTTGCAACTTGCCGCTTGAACGGGACAAAGCCTATAAGCTGAGTGGTTCCAATGTCAGAACCAGTTTGCGATTATTTTCAGGAACCACCGTGACCGCCACCTTGCCGATCGACGGGATCGCCCTCGACCGAACAATAGCCGCCAATCTGCACCGGCAGATTTACAGCCAGTTGCGGAAGCTTATCGAAAGGCGGGTCTTGCCGAGCGGCAGCGCCCTGCCGTCGACGCGCATGCTGGCAAAGGATATCGCCGTCGGCCGGAATACCGTGATCGCGGCCTACGATCAGTTGGCGCTCGAGGGCTACCTGCTGATGCGGCGGGGCGCGCCACCGCTGGTCATGGATTTGCCCGTGCACGGCGCCGCGGCCGGCAAACCGCGAAGCGCGATTGGCAATCCCATATCCTGGCGCGGCAAGATCATGCTGGCCCAGCCCTATCATCATGGCATGCCGGGCATATTGGCTTTTCATCCGGGCCTGCCGGACGCCGGCAATTTCCCCTTCAACACCTGGTCGAAACTGCTCACCCGGCGGGCCAAGCTGGCCAGACGCGATCTGTTCGGCACCTATCACATCACCGGCTATCCGCCATTGCGCGAAGCGATTGCCCGCTACCTCACGGCGTCGCGAGGCGTTACCTGCGCGCCGGAGCAGATCGTGGTGACCAACGGCGCCCAGTCGGCCTTCGATCTTCTGGCCCGCCTGCTGACCGATCCGGACGACACGGTATGGATGGAGGAGCCTGGATACTATGGCGCGGGTGCTGCATTCCTGTCGGCGGGCGCCAGGCTCGAACCCCTGGAAGTGACCGACAAGGGCTGGAAGCTCGACCCTCCGCCACTGGCTCCACGTCTCATCTTCGTGACGCCCTCCTGCCATCATCCGCTCGGCGTTACCATGCCGATGGAGCAGCGTCTCAATCTCCTCCGCATGGCCGAGGCCTGGAACGCATGGATCGTCGAAGACGATTACGACAGCGAATACCGCTTTCAGGGCCAGCCGATTCCGGCCCTGCAAGGCATCGGCGCCACGAACCGCGTCGTCTTTGTCGGTACCTTCGCCAAGACGCTGTTTCCCGCCATGCGGCTTGGATTCATGGTGGTGCCGGAGGCCATTCGCGAAGCCGCCGTCCCGGCGCTCAGCGTGACCGGCCAATTCGCGCCGCTTCTCACCCAGGCGGCACTCGCCGATTTCATCAACGAGGGCCATCTGACCCGGCATCTGCGCCGCATGCGCCGGCTCTATGCGGTGCGGCGCCAGTATTTCATGGAACTCTGCGACGATTATCTCGGCCAGTGGCTGCGCCTGCGGCGCACCGAGTCGGGCATTCAACTGGTCGGACTGTTTCATTCCAATCTCGACGATCGGGCCATTGCCATCGCCGCGCGCGCCCGGGGGGTAAATGTCTCGCCATTGTCGATCCAATACCGGCACGGCCAGGCTCAGCGCGGCCTGGTGATGGGGTTCGCCGCCGCCGACGAGAAAACTACGCTAAAGGCCATGACCAAGCTGCGAGACATATTCCGGAGCCCAACGTCTACCTGATTTACGGACTCTCGCCTGTACCGCGAGCTTTGAGCTGCGCCGAGTTGGAGAAAGACCCCAGAGCTGAAGTCCGGGGAATCGACGCCGTCCCGGCCGCGATTAAAAGGGTTTACATTGCCTCTTACTCCAGTCGGTACGGAAGATCGGTCAGTCCAAGGTGACAGCGGGTCAGCCGGCTTGCCAAGTCTCGGTAAACTTGAGTAGCTAAGGCGATGGGCGCGAATGAGTGAATTTTTGAGGCGGTTCCGGCGAGATCGGTTGGCGGTGGCAGGACTCATCGTCATCGGCTTTTTCCTGTTTGCTGCTATTCTGGCACCGGTCTTGGCACCTTACGATCCATCTGAACAATTCTTCGATGGCTTGACACTCGAAGGTTCCCCCTTACCGCCGGGCACGCGCTTCTGGTTTGGGACCGACACCAATGGTCGAGATCAGTTCTCGAGGTTGTTGTATGGAGCCCAGACCTCACTTTTAATAGGTATCGTGGCAAACGGAATCGCCGTCGTGATCGGCACCGGCCTTGGCCTCGTCGCCGGCTATGCCCGTGGCCTTCTGGGAGCGGCGATCATGCGTTTCACCGATCTTATGATGGCGTTTCCGGCGTTGCTGCTGGCCATTGCGCTCGCCGCCATTCTCAAGCCCGGCCTCAACATCGTCATTCTGGTGATCGCGCTCGTCAATTGGGTGCAGATCGCCCGGGTGATTTACGCCGAAACGGTGGGACTGTCGGAGCGCGAATATATCGAGGCGGCGCGCGCCATGGGGGCCGGGCCGGCGCGCATCCTGCTGCGCCACCTGCTGCCGCATCTCGTTCCCACCGTTATCGTCTACGCGACTTTGGGCATTGCCACCACGGTGCTGCTCGAATCGACGCTCTCGTTCCTCGGCCGCGGCGTACAGCCGCCCACCCCGGCTTGGGGCATGATGATCTTCGAAAGCCAATCCTATTTCCTCAATGCGCCTTGGCTGGTGTTCATACCGGGGGCGGCCATTCTCATTCTGGCGCTGGCCTTCAACCTGGTGGGCGACGGCCTGCGCGATGCCCTCGATCCGACCCAGCGGGGGCGCGGCTGATGCTCGCCTATCTTGCCAGGCGGCTGGCGGCCTCGCTGCTCATTCTGCTGGGTGTTAGCGTCGTGACCTTCGGGCTCACCTTCATGATTCCGGCCGATCCGGTGGCGATGATCGCCGGGCGCAATTCGACGCCGGAAGTGCGCGCGCAGATCCGCCGGCAATTGGGCCTCGACCGGCCGCTGCCGGAACAATATCTTCGCTACTTGGGGCGTCTGGTGCAGGGCGACTTGGGCAAGTCCTATGCCCGCAAATCCGATGTCGGTGAACTGATCGTCTCGCGCCTGCCGCCGACGCTCTTGCTGATGCTAGCCGCGATCGTGGCGGAACTGCTGATCGGGTTACCGGCCGGCATCTATGCCGCAAGCCGCCGCGGCCGGATCGGCGACAAGATCGCCATGACTCTGTCCTTCGTCGGCGTCTCGGCACCGCAATTCGTGGTCGGGCTGACGCTGCTTTATGTCTTTGCCTATCTGCTGAGCTGGTTCCCGCTCGGCGGCTATGGCAGCGTCTGGCATCTGATCCTGCCGGCGCTGACGCTCGGCCTGGCCGGCGGCGGCTGGTATTCCCGCATGATGCGCTCGTCGATGATCGAGGTCTTGCGCAACGACTATATCCGCACCGCCCGCGCCAAGGGCATGGCGGAATGGCGGGTGATCCTCAAACACGGACTGCGCAACGCCATCCTGCCGATCATCGCCATGGTCGGCCTCGATGTCGGGATTTTCATGTCGGGCGTGGTGGTCGTCGAAAACGTCTTCGGCTGGCCCGGCGTCGGCCAGCTCATGTGGCAGGCCATCCAGTCGCTCGATATTCCGATCATCATGGGGGTGACGACGATCGCCGCCTGCTTCATCGTGCTCGGAAACCTCATTGCCGACATGCTTGCGCCGCTCATTGACCCGCGCATCCGCTTGGGCTGATATGCGCCCGGCAAATTTGCGGCGACAAGAGAAACTTCAGGGAGTGACGACATGAAACGCTTACTGATTTCGGCGGCGGCGGCCCTTGCATTGTTTGTTGCAGCGCCCACCGCCTTCGCGGATGCACCCAAGCAGGGCGGCGCGGCGATCATCACCTTCAACAACGACCTGACCACGCTCGATCCGCAGGTGGGCTATGACTGGCAGAACTGGTCGGTCATTAAGTCGATCTTCGACGGTCTCATGGACTACAAGCCGGGCACCACCGAGCTCGAGCCGGACCTTGCGGAAAGCTACACGGTGTCCGACGACGGCCTGACCTACACGTTCAAATTGCGCGACGGCATCAAGTTCCACAACGGCCGGGCCATGACCTCGGCCGACGTCAAATATTCCTTCGAGCGCGCCGTCAATCCGGCCACCCAGAGCCCCGGCGGCGGTTATTTCGGCATGATCGGCGGCTATGACGACGTGGCGGGTGGCAAGACCACGGAGCTTTCCGGCATCGCCACGCCCGACGCCAAGACGGTGGTGTTCACGCTGACAAGGCCCGACGCCACCTTCCTGCATCTCATGGCCATCAACTTCGGCTACATCGTGCCCAAGGAAGAAGTCGAGAAGGCGGGCGCCGATTGGGGCAAGAAGCCGGTCGGCACCGGCGCCTTCAAATTCGTCGAATGGGTTCCGGGCCAGAACATCAAGCTCGAGCGCAACAAGGATTATCACCGCGCCGGCGTGCCCTATCTCGACGCCATCACCTTCGAATTCGGCCAGGACCCGACGGTGGCCGTGCTGCGCCTCAAGAAGGGCGAGATCGATATCGTCGGCGACGGCGTGCCGCCGGCCCAGTTCGCCGAGATCATGGCCGATCCGGCCAACAAGGACCTGATCGCCGAGGGTGACCAGCTGCATACCGGCTATGTGACCATGAATGTGACGCAGCCGCCCTTCGACAATCTTAAAGTTCGCCAGGCGGTCAACATGGCGATCAACAAGGATCGCATCGTGCGGCTGATCAACAACCGCGGCGTCCCGGCCACCCAGGCGCTGCCGCCCGCCATGCCCGGCTACAACCCCGACAACAAGGGCTATGCCTATGATCCGGAGGCCGCCAAGAAACTTCTGGCCGAGGCCGGGGCGGGTGACATCACCACCGAGCTTTATACGATGAATGTCGATCCCAATCCGCGCATCGCCCAGGCGATCCAGCAGGACCTCGCCGCCGTCGGCATCAAGGTGGAAATCCGCTCGCTGGCCCAGGCCGAGGTGATCGCTGCCGGCGGCTCGGGCAAGGCGCCGATGATCTGGTCGGGCGGCATGGCCTGGATCGCCGACTTCCCCGACCCGGCCAATTTCTACTACGGCATTCTGGGTTGCGCCGGAGCGGTTGAAGGCGGCTGGAACTGGTCGAAATACTGCAATAAGGAGCTCGACGCCCGCGCCGGCAATGCCGATGCCATGGCGAAGGACGATCAGGCGGCGGCGCGCACCGCCGAGTGGAGGGCAATCTTCGACGATGTGTTGAAGGATGCGCCCTGGGCGCCGATCTTCAACGAGAAGCGCTTCACCTATCATTCCGCGCGGCTCGGCGGCGATCCGGCCCTGTTCACCGATCCCATCCATATTCCGGTGAACTACGACTACATCTACGCCAAGGACGCGCAGTAATACTCACGCAACTCGGGCGTTCCCTTCTTTCCGGAGGGAACGCCTGCAAGGTTTGCCATGCACAAGCACAATCACACGATCCATCAGCACCAGTGCCATTTCGGCTGGAACCGGGACAATCCGCCCATGGCGCGGGTGGCGCCGGGCGACACGGTCGAGTTCCATCCGGTCGATTCCTCGGGCGGGCAGCTCACGCCGAAGTCGACGCTCGCCGCTATCGCCAAGCTGGATTTCGCCAAGGTCAATCCGGTGGCGGGGCCGGTCTATGTTGAGGGTGCCGAACCCGGCGATGCCATCAAGGTGACGCTTCTCAACTTCGCGCCTTCGGGCTGGGGCTGGACTGCCAATATTCCGGGCTTCGGGCTCTTGGCCGACCAGTTCAAGGACCCGGCCCTGCATATCTGGAAATACGACGCCCAGACGCTGGCGCCGGCCATGTACGGGCCCGGCGGCCGCGTGCCGCTCAAGCCCTTCTGCGGCACCATCGGCCTTGCCCCCGCCGAGGCGGGACTGCATTCCATCGTGCCGCCGCGCCGCATGGGCGGCAACATGGATATCCGCGACATGGCGGCGGGAACCGAGCTTTATCTTCCGGTCGAAGTGAAGGGTGGACTGTTCAGCGTCGGCGACACGCACGCCACGCAAGGCGACGGCGAAGTCTGCGGCACGGCAATCGAAAGCCCATGCTCGCTGGCCGCGAAATTCGATCTCGTCAAGAACGCCAATCTTGCCTTCCCGCGCTTCACCACGCCGGGGCCCGTGGCGCGGCACATGGATGTCAAAGGTTATGAAGTGACGACCGGCATCGGGCCCGATCTCATGGCGGGCGCCAAGGCCGCCGTCTCCGGCATGATCGATCTCCTATCCCGGCGCTACAAGATGAGCGCGGTCGAGGCCTATATGCTGTGCAGTGTGTGCGGCGACCTCAGGATCAGCGAGATCGTCGATATTCCGAACTGGGTCGTCTCCTTCTATTTTCCGCGTGTCGTCTTCGAATGACGAATGCGCCGCTGCTCAGCGTCGAAGGGCTGAATGTCGGCTTCAATACGGAACAGGGCCCGGTTCGCGTCGTCGAGGATGTGAGTTTCCAGCTTGCCGCGGGAGACATGCTCGGCCTGGTCGGTGAATCCGGCTGCGGCAAGAGTGTCACCGCCCAGGCGATCATGCGGCTGCTGCCGAGTCCGCCGGCCCGCATCGAAGGCGGGCGCGTCATGTTCGAGGGCGAAGATCTGGCGGCGCTGCCGGAGCGGCGGATGCGCAAGATCCGCGGCGACCGCATCGGCATGATCTTTCAGGAGCCGATGACCAGCCTCAATCCGACCCAGCGCATCGGCCGGCAGATCGCCGAAGTGCTTTCGCTGCATCGCGGCATGGCCTATGGCGAAGCCAGGGGCCTGGTCATCGACGTGCTGAAGAAGGCCGGTATCGGCAATGCCGAAAGGCGGCTAGAACAGTATCCGCATGAGCTTTCCGGCGGATTGCGGCAAAGGGTGATGATCGCCATGGCCATTGTCTGCGGGCCGAAGCTGCTGATCGCCGACGAGCCGACGACGGCGCTCGACGTCACCATTCAGGCGCAGATCATGGAGCTGCTGAAATCCCTGCAACGCGATCTCGGATTGGCGATCCTGCTCATTACCCACGATCTCGGCGTGGTGGCCGAGATGTGCCGCGACTTGGTGGTGATGTATGCCGGACGCGTCGTCGAGCGCGGGCCTACGGCGGCGGTCTTCGCCGCCCCCCGCCATCCCTATACGGCGGGTCTTATCGGCTCTTCGCCACGCCGGGCGAAGAAAGGCGAGCGCCTGCCGAGCATTCCGGGTGTCGTGCCGCCGCCGGGACAGCGCGGCACGGGCTGCAATTTTGCCGAACGCTGCCCGCGCGTGCAGGAGCGATGCCGGCATGAAATTCCGCCGCTGGCGCCGGCAACCGGCCGGGCCGCGGCCTGCTGGAATCCCGTGCCATGACGGCGCTGATCGAAGTCCGCAATCTCTCCAAGCATTACCCGTCGCGCGACGGCAAGGGGCTGGTGCGGGCGGTCGATGACGTGAGCCTGGCGGTGGAGGCCGGACACACGCTCGGCATCGTCGGGGAATCGGGCTGCGGCAAGTCGACCCTGGCGCGGCTGATGCTGCGGCTGATCGAGCCTTCGGACGGCGACGTTATATTCAATGGCGAAAGCCTGCTGACTCTCGACGGCGCCGCGCTGCGCCACCGCCGCCGCGACATCCAAATCGTGTTTCAGGACCCCTATGCCTCGCTCGACCCGCGCATGAATATCGCGGCGATCGTCTCCGAGCCGCTCGACATTCATGGCATCGGCACCAGGCCCGAGCGCCGGGCAAAGGTGCTCGAGCTGCTCGATCTCGTCGGGCTCGACCGCGCCGCGGCGAGCAAGTATCCGCACGAGTTTTCCGGCGGCCAGCGCCAGCGCGTCGGCATCGCGCGCGCTATTGCGCTGGAGCCCAAACTTGTCGTGCTCGATGAGCCGGTCTCGGCCCTCGATGTATCAATCCAGTCGCAAATCCTCAATCTGCTGATCGACCTCCGGCAGCGTCTCAAGCTGTCCTACATCTTCATCTCGCACGATCTTTCGGTCGTCGAGCATGTGAGCGATGAAGTGGTGGTGATGTATCTCGGACGCGTTGTCGAATATGGCGTGGCTGAACAGGTGTTTGGTTCGCCGCTGCATCCTTACACCCAGGCGCTGGTCTCCGCCGCGCCGGAAGTCGACCCGGCGAAGAAACGGCAACGCATCGTGCTGGCTGGCGATCCTCCGAACCCCGAGAATATTCCGCCGGGTTGCTCCTTCCACCCACGGTGCCCGCTCGTCATGGAGCCTTGCCGGCGGCTCCAGCCATCATCCTCCCTCGTCCAAGACCGAGTTGTGGCCTGTTGGCTGCACGGCAATGAATTTTGACATTTCATGATTCATCGCGCCGGTTTGGGAGCTTGAATAACAATCAGCACGTCGCCATCAACGGTGAACAACCAATTCCGGATTTGTCCGCTGACCGGACATGGCACGGACATACAGCACCGGCGCGATCCGATTTGCCTGTCAGGCGCTGGCCAGGATCATATCGGCTCCCTTTTCGCCGATCATGATTGTCGGCGCGTTGGTATTGGCACCCACCAATTTGGGCATGATCGACGCATCGATGACCCGCAGCCCCTGCAGGCCATGCACACGCAACTCCGGGTCGACGACCGCCATGCCGTCCGTGCCCATCTTGCAGGTGCCTACCGGATGATAATGGGACGAGATGAAGCGCGACATATAGTCGTCGATTTCGCCATCGCTGCGGCACGCGGACCCGGGATCGAGTTCCTCGCCGCGGAATTCATCGAAAGCGCTCTGGGCGTGGAGCTTGCGCGCCAGCCGCAGGGAAAAGCGATTGAGCGCCCGGTCGGCGGCGGCCGTCAGGTAATTGTGAACAATCACCGGCGCGTCGAGCGGGCTGCTTGAACGCAATCCCACGTGACCGGCACTTTCGGGCCGTAATCCACACCAGTGGATGTTGTAGCCGTGGAATTTCGGGAAGTGATCGGACGAACCATTGGGATTCATTGCCGCCGGCAACAGGTAGTACTGGATATCCGGCCGCTCGAGCGCCGGATCGCTCTTGAGAAACGCCATGGTGTTCATCGGGAAGATCGCCAGCGGGCCGCTGCGTGTGAAGACATATTGCAACACCGCCTTCGCCAGGCCCAGTGGCTTCGTCATATTGTAATAGGTGATCGGCCTGTTACAGCGGTGCTGCACGAAGGAGCCGACATGGTCCTGCAGGTTCTTGCCGACACCTTTGAGTGCATGATGGCAGGCGATGCCCTGCCCGGACAGCACCGCGGGATCGCCGATGCCCGAAATCATCAGCAGTTGCGGCGAATGATAGGCGCCGGCCGAAACAACCACCTCGCGGTTCGCCGAGACGGTCAGCTTTCGGCCCTTGTGCTCCAACTCGACGCCGGTCACCCGCCTGCCATCCATGAGAAGGCGGTGGGCGCGGGCATGGGTCCACACCGCGAGATTCTTGCGGCGCAGTGCCGGCCAGACATAGGCGCGGGCCGTCGAGCAGCGCATCGGAAACAAGTGAGTGTGGGTATATTGGGTCCAGACAAAACCCTCCATGTCCTCGGCATTGTAATCGGGATTGAATTTGTATCCGGCCTGCGTCCCCGCCGCGATAAAGGCTTCGAAGAGGGGCATCTTGTAACGGCCGAACGCGGTGCGCAGCGGCCCGCCGGTTCCGCGCAACTCGCTCGGAGTGCCGTTCCAGCATTCCGCCTTCCTGAAGAATGGCAGAACGCTTTCCCAATCCCAGCCCGTGTTGCCGAGTTGGCGCCACTCGTCATAGTCGCGGTGGTGGCCGCGGACATAGATCTGACCGTTGATCGACGAGCTGCCGCCCAGCACCCGGCCCCGTGGCAGCGGCACCCGGTAGCCGCCGAGCCGCGGCTCGGGTTCGCTTTCGAATTTCCAGTCGGCGGAACTGCCGACCATGAAGATCTCGCCGGTCGGCATGTGAATCATCGGATGCCAATCGCGGGCTCCCGCTTCGAGCAACAGGACGCGATGGCGTCCGTTTTCGCTCAGCCGGGCGGCGAGGACACAGCCGGCCGAGCCGCCGCCCACGATGATGAAGTCAAAATTCGAGTCCGTTCCGGAAGACATGGTCCACCCGATTGATTGGAGATTGAGTTTCGATCAGGCCGCGGCGGCGGCCATGGCCTTGTGAACTTCGGTATGCAAATTGTGGTGGATGCGCTTCTTGAGTTCGACGCAGGATGCCGATGTCAGCAGGTCGTAGCTGCGCGGGTGCGCGAAATCGACGGAGACCGTGTCGATGATGCGGCCGGGCCTTGCCGACATCACATAGACCTTCTCGCCGAGGAACAACGCTTCGTCGATATCGTGGGTGACAAACAGGACCGTTTTCTGGTTCTTCTCCCAGACACCGAGGAGGAGTTCCTGCATCACGGTGCGCGTCTGGCTGTCGAGTGCGCCGAACGGCTCGTCCATCAGCAGGATTTTGGGATCGTTGGCGAGCGAGCGCGCGATCGCCACGCGCTGCTTCATGCCGCCCGAAAGCTGCTTGGGATAGGCGTTTTCAAAACCACCGAGCCCCACGGCATTGACATAGAAGCGGGCCCGCTCGATGCGCTCTTTCGCCGCGATATTCTTCAGGCCGAGACCGAACTCGACATTCCTGATGACCGTGAGCCACGGGAACAGCGAGTAATTCTGGAACACCATGCCGCGCTCGGCGCCCGGTCCGTCGATCACCTGGCCATCGAGCTTGCATTGGCCGCCGGACGGCTCCCTCAATCCGGCGATGATGTCGAGCAGGCTCGACTTGCCGCAGCCGGACGGGCCGACGATGACCGCGAACTGCTTGTCCGGAATCTGCATCGACAGATTGTTGAGCGCCACCACCTCCCCGCCGCCACGCGACTTGAATCTGAGGCTGACATTCTCGATCGCTACCGCGCCCATGGCGATCTCCCTCAGCGCTGTCCGGCCCAAGGCAGGCAAACCGCCTTGACCCATTTGAATATCTGATCGGTGACCATGCCAAGAAAACCGATGGTCAGGATGGCCACGAAAATGAGATCGGCATGGAGGCCGCGCATGGCCTGCATGCTCATGTAGCCAAGCCCCGAATTCGAGGCGACGAGCTCGGCGACCACCAGATAGGTCCAGGCCCAGCCCATGGTGACGCGCAGCGTGTCCATGACGCCCGGCAAAGTCGCCGGCAGCAATACCTTGGTGACCACCTGGCGGCGGTTGGCGCCGAGCGTGTATCCGGCGCTGAACAGCTCGTTCGGCACCTGGGCCGAGACATCGGCGAACATCACCAGCTGCTGAAAGAAGGTGCCGATGAAAATGACCGCCACCTTCTCCTCCAGTCCGATGCCGATCCACAGGATGAGCAGCGGGATCATCGACGTCACCGGCAGATAACGGGTGAAGTTGACCACCGGCTCAAGTGCCGCCTGCACGATCCGGAAACTGCCCATCAGTATCCCCAAGGGGATGGCGATCACCGAGGACAGTAGAAACCCGAGATTGATGACGACCAGACTCGACCACGCATGCTTGAACAGGCTGCCGTCGGCCATCACTTTCCAAAGCGCCAGCAGCACCTGGTGGGGCGGCGGACAGAAGGTCGTGTCGACCAGCCCGCCATAGGTGATGATGCTCCAGAATGCCAGGATCAGCGCGGCGACCAGGCTGCCGGCGCCCAGACCCAGCGCCCGGGAAATTTCCCGGCGCGGGGTCAGGACCCTCAGCAACGCAATGCGGCCGGTAGCCATTGGAATTAGCCGTTGATGAACGAGTAATCGATCATGTCGGCGGGCTTCACTTCGACCTGGATGCGGCCGAAACCCTTCCAGATATCGAGGGCGACGCCCAGCGTCTTGGCGATTTGGCCCGGCGCCTCGGGCGTGCCGAAGAATGCGATATTCTTGGCCTTGTCGAGATATTCGATGCCGCTCAGGGTTTCTCCGAACACCGCCGGGTCTTCGAGCCAGCCGCCGACGCCTTTGGCCATGATGGCATTGGCCTCGTCGGGATTGCTCTTGGCGAAGTCGACCGCCCTGTACCAGGCGCGCACGAAGGCGGCGATGTCGTCTTTTTTCGCGACGGCGGTCTCCGCCGTGACGGCCACCACATCGGTGATCAGGCCGGGCTTGTCGGCGCTGGTCAGCAGGATGTGACCGTGCTCGGACTTGGCGCCCTGGCTCAAAGCCGGCTCCCAGGTCACCGCCGCATCGACTTGCCCGGCGGCGAAGGCCACGCCGGCATCGGTTGCCGCCATGTTGACCGCTTCGATGTCGTCTTGGGTCATGCCGGCGTCCTTGAGCAAGGCATTGAGGAAGAACTGGGAGACCGATCCCTGCTCAAACGCCACTTTCTTGCCCTTGAGGCCGGCGATGGAGGTGATGTCCTTGTTGGCCACAACACCGTCGCCGCCCTTGGAATTGTCGACGGCGAGAATATAGTGAAGCATCTTGCCGGTCTTCATGTAGATGGGGAATTCATCGACCGTCGAAGCGACGAGATCGATCTGTCCGGCCATCAGGGCGCCCATCTTGATCGGCGTGTCTTCCATGATGGTGATTTCGACGTCGACTCCCTCTTCCTTGAAAAAGCCCTTGTCGCGGGCGATGTAGAAGGGGCCGTAGCCCACCCATGTCGAGTGGGCGAGCTTCAGGGTTCCGGCATCGGCGGTTCCTGTGAAGAGCAGCACGGTTGCAAGCACCGTGGCGGCAAAAATCCTGTTCAGCATATATTCCTCCCTTTGTTATGTGAGACTGCGTTGGTGCGTGATACGGCCGACGAAATTCAGCAGCAGTTGAGCCGCCAGAATGGCCGTCGTTCCGGTATGGTCATAGTCGGGTGCGACTTCGACAAGATCAACGCCGACGACCGGGCCACGTTTTACCAGTCCGGCGAGCAATTCAAGCACTTCGTAATAGATGAAGCCGCCGTGGCTCGGCGTGCCGGTGCCGGGTGCGATCGAGGGATCGAAACCGTCGATATCGATGGTGACATAATAGCGCCTGCCCTTGGGGATGCGCTCCAGCACCGCCTCGACGCCGAGCTTGCGGAATTGCCTGACGGACAGAATGTCGGAGCCCATGCGGCGGGCGTCTTCGTAGCCCTCGCTTGCAGTCGAGGAGACGTTGCGGATGCCGATCTGGGTCAGCCCCGTCACATAGGATTTTTCGGCGGCCCGGCGCAGCGGGTTGCCATGACCGAAACGCACCCCATGGCGTTCGTCGACGAAATCGAGATGGGCATCGATCTGCACGATGTGGATGGGCCCGCTGTCGCCGAAAGCGTTGACGCAGGGAATGTTGATCGAGTGGTCGCCGCCGAGAACCACCGGCAGGGCGCCGGCCGCGAGAATCTTGCGCACTCCGAACTCGATATTGGCGTGGCTCTTGACCGTATCGGTATGGACGATGTCGGCATCGCCGATATCGACGATGCGCACCTTGTCGGCCTGCAGATAGGTGACGTCGTCTTCGTGGTCATAGGCGCCGGCGTGGCCGAAGGAAAACAGCGTCGAAGCTTCGCGGATCGAGCGCGGCCCAAAGCGGGCGCCGGAGCGCCATTGGGTGCCGAAATCGTAGGGCGCCCCCAAGATGGCCACGTCGGCCTCGATTCTGTCCCAATCGAGGCAGACCGGCGACTTGCCAAATGTGCTGATGCCAACGAAGGGCAGATCCAGACGCCCCGATTGATAGCCATGACCGGACATGCTGCCCCCAAAGCACCTGGCAAGACCGGTCAAGTGCTAGCGCGAAAATTTACAATGAAAAATAACTTTCTTTCACGCGACACAATGATAAATATCATTGTGTGGGCAAGGAAAGACACAGCGTCCAGTTCGCACCGACCGATTTGCGCCTGTTGCGCATATTTCAGGCCGTGGTCCGCCATGAGGGTTTCGCATCCGCCCAGGATGAGCTTGGAATCTCGCCGGGAACCATCAGCAACCATATGGCTCAGCTCGAGGCCCGTTTCGGAGTCAGGCTGTGCGAGAGGGGGCGAAAGGGGTTTTCGCTGACCAGCGAAGGCTTGCGCATCCATGAGGCAGCCGAGAATGTCCTGCGCTCGATCGACAATTTTAGCAGCATCATCGGCTCGGTTCGCGGCGAACTGACCGGCAATATGCATTTCGGCACTGTCGATGCGATGTACACCAACACCGGTCTGCATCTGCAGGAGGCATTGGCGCGCTTCAACGATCTGGCACCCAAGGTCAATATCCACCTCGAAATCGCCTCGCCGCAGGATCTTTTGCAACGCCTGCTGGATGGCCGCTATGCCTTGATCCTGACACCCATCCACGACGCGCATCCGTCGGTGAACGCCGTTCCGCTATTCCAGGAAATGCAATCTCTCTATTGCGGCGCAAGGCATGCGCTGTTCGATACTCCCGACACTGCGATCGGCCTGGAACAATTGCAGCAACTCCCCTATGCGGCGCGGACTTACATGAAGGGGAATGCCGGCTCCACGAATCTCGCGTTTCACAATGCGGCCCTCACCTCGCACATGGAGAGTCTCGCCATTCTCATTCTTTCTGGCCGCTACGTCGGTTATCTGCCGTCGCACTTTGCAGCTTCGTTCGTCGAGCGTGGCGAAATGCGAAGCCTGTTGCCAAACTCCACATCCTACTTCGATACCTTCTATCTGGCCCACCGGAAAGACGAACGCAGCCGAGCCATGGCGTTGCTATTCAAGTGTCTTGAGCAATGCATTGCGACTTGAGATCAAGGACGACTCAAAATGGCCCGTGCATTTCTGCTGTTGGCCCAGGCTCTTCGGTTTGAGTCGGGCGGAGTGAGCCTTGATAATTCAATCTATTGATCTTGCTTGAGAAATGGTGCCGCTTGCGTGACTCGAACACGCGACCCCCGCATTACGAATGCGGTGCTCTACCAACTGAGCTAAAGCGGCGCCGGGGCGGGCGGCGATACCGCCCGCGAATGGAGGAGCTTTAGACGGTTTCGGCCGCCAATTCAACCTTCCGCGGCAAGGCCGCGGCGGGCCGGCAGTTCCGGCTCGCCAAAATCCTCCGGCAGGCCAGGATCGTCGGGCGGGCGCGGGCGTTCGGATATGGGCGGCTTGGCGACGGGTCTGGACACCGTCGCGGCAGTGGCAGCGGCAGAGGCAGAAATTTCAGCCGCCGGCTCCTCGCCCAGCATCTCGAAGGGCACCTTCCACTCGCAGGGCACAATATCACCGGAGACCGGCGAAACGGGCGTCCAGCGCGGGCTGGCCACGCCGTCGGAAACCCAGATCGGATCGCGCGGCGCTTTGACGGCGCGGGCCAGCCATTCGCGGGCCCGGCCCTTGTCGCCCTGGGCCTCCTCAATATCGGCCATCAGGGCGCAGAGCCTTGCCTGGGGCCGTTCCGCCATATGGGGCTCGAGGGTCTTGCGGGCGACGTCCCAGCGCTGGGCGTCGGCGGCCGCGCGGGCCAGGGAATAGGCGCCTTCGAGGCCGCCTCCATGGTCCTTCACCAGATCGCGCACCCGCTCGAAACGGGCTTCCGGCCCATCGCCGGGCTTTTGATGGGCGAAGACTTGGGCGAGGTCGGGATGGGGCGACAGGCGCCAGACGGCGCGGATCAGCTTCGATGTCTTGCGCGGCGAGCCGTTGGCGATATGGCAGCGCGCCGCCACCAGGGCGGCGGGCACCAGGGCCGGATCGAGCTTCAAGGCCTTGAGCGCCAGATCGCGGGCGCCGTTGCGGTCCTTGTCCTCGCGGGCCAGGGCCTCGGCGGCGAGAATTGCCGCCTGCTTGCGGCTGGCTTCATCGCCGGCGAGAAGACCGGATTTCGCCTGCTGGGCGAGCGTTGCAGCGGCGCCATTCCAGTCCTTGGCCGCCGATTGCAATTGCAGCACGGCGGAGGAGGCCCAGGCCAGCCTTGGATTGAGCTTGAGGGCGCGTTCGGCATGAGCGCGGGCGGCGGCGGTATCACCTGCCTGGCGGGCCTCGGCGAACAGGCCGCGCAGGCCCAGGGCTTCGGTATCGGGCGATTTCGCCATGGTCTCGAAGATACGTTTCACGGCGGCGCGGTCGCCCTTCAACTGCGCGGCCTGGGCGGCCAGCACATTGACGAGGGGTTCGTCGGCCAGCCCATTGGCGGCGATCGCCGCATGTTTGGCCGCCGCCGCCGCATCGCCGGCTCCTGCCGCAACGATGCCGCGGGAGAGCGATTCATAGGCTTTGCGATTTTTGCGGAAGCGCCAGCTCTGCCGCACGGCTCCGGGCGTGCGCCACAGGCGGTGGATCAGCCCCCAGAGAAACCATGCGGCAATGAAGATCAAGACAAACAGCGCCACCGCCACCAGGAAGGAAGTTTCGATCTCCCGGCCTTGCCAACGGACGATCACCTGACCCGGCCGATCCGCCAGCCAGGCGAAGGCGGCGGCGGCGAGAACCAGAAGTGCGAAGCGCCAGAACAGCCGGATCATTGGCCGCCACCGAGGGCGGCGATCTGGCGCAACACGGCCTGCGAGACCTGTTCGAGGGCAGCCTCCAGTTTGAGGCGGGCGGCGGCGCGGTCGCGCCATTGGGCAAGAGCCGCCGGCTTGTCGCCTTCGGTCTTGTCGACGAGGGCCACGGCCTGGGTGAGATCGCCGGCCGCGGCGAGGCTTGCGCATTCCGCGGCCAGTGCCGGCCAGTCGGCCTCGCCGATGTCACGGATCTTCACCACCGATATCAGCGTGTTCCAAAAACTACTCCAATAGCCGGCATCGACAGCGCCATCGCCGCCGCTGGGCTGCGGCAAGCTGGACATGAGTTCCTTGAGTTCCGCAGCGAGCGCCTGCGCACCCGGCAGGCCGCGGCTCGCCTGGTCGGCAAGAATATCGAGGCCTTCGGCGGCCGGCACCATGCGGGCGATGCGGTCATATTCGTCCTGGTAGGCGGCGCCCGCGGCAATCCGGGCCTTGAGATCGGCGAGCGCCCGCGACAGCGCCGCCACGGTCTCGCCGCCACCGGCATTGCCGCTGCTCTTGAGGCTGGCCATGTCTTTTTCCAAAACCTCAATGCGCAAGGCAAGGGCCGTCAGCGCGCTGCCGTCGACGGTGCCGCCGGTGGCCGCCGGCGTCTGCTTCAAAGCCTCGAGGCTGGATTTCACTTCATTCAAAACCGTTTCGGCGGCGGCAAGGTGCGTGGCCAGTGCCGCAATCTGCTCGTGCGCGGCGGCGCTGCCTTCGGCTGTCTGTTTGATCGCCGCGTCGAAAGCACCGGTTTGGCTTTTGAGCGCGGCGGCGGCGGCACTTACCGCAGTGAGCTGCCGGCTAAGCGCTACGGTATTCGCCTCGAGACTGCCGAGGCGGGCATCCATGGACTGCATGGCGTCGGTAGGCAGATAGGATGACAGCACGCCGCGATAGAAAATTCCGCCGCCGAGCGCGCCTGCCAGAACCGCTACCCCCAGCCAGCGATAGAGGTGCTGCGGCCGAGGCCGCGGCGGCGGTTCCGGCGATGTTGCCGCTTCGGCCTTCGGTTCATCCTCAACCGGGCTTACGTCCTCGGCTTCGAGGTCGATCACCTGCGGCTTCACGGCATCGTCGGGCGTCTCGTCTGTCATGGCACCGGCCTACCGGGTTCGAAGGCTTGGATCAAGAAGCGCCAGAATCGCAGCCTCTTCGGGTTTCGCGGCGACGCTTGCGGTCCAGGATGGCGGAAGTGCGGCGGCGACATTGGCCGACAAGCAGTAATGGATGAGGCGGCGGGCTGTTTCCGCCTGTCCCGCTACCACCACCAGCGCCGCCCAGATGCGGGCGCTGCGTGGCGAATAGAGCAGAACGCCGTCATATTCGCGCAAGGCAGGCAGGGCGGCATGGGTTAGGGCGACGGCATCGTAAAGCACGAGACGGATCACTTCGAAGCCCGCCTTGGCGAGCGTGCCTTCGAGATCGCCCGACGTCTCGGCTCCCGAGAGATAGAGGATCGGACCGCGCACCGGATCGAGCTTGCCAGTAATGTAGTCGGCAAGCCCCCGCACGTCACCGCCATGGGCCTCGGACTTGTTGAATCCGGCATCGCGGGCGGCGCGCAGCGACTGGGGGCCGACCGTCAGCATGGGAATTGCGGCCAGAGGGCCGGGCTTGCCCAGGGCACGAATGGCATTGGCGCTGGTCACGCCGACCGCTTGGTAATTGCGTTCCGGGATGCGGATATCCGGGCGCCGCACGATCGTCAGCAAAGGCAGCGCCACCGCCCGATGGCCGAGGGCTTCGAGCTTGGCCAGAAGCGGCCCGGCATCTTCCTCTGGTCTGGTGACAATCAATCTCATCACGAGGCGATCAGCGCGCCGCCCAGCGCCCTCACTTCCTCGCCCGCTTCGCGGCCCATGCGTGCCGCATCGGCATGGCCGCCATGGCGGGTGGTCTCGAAACAATGTACGCCGTCAAGCGTCAGCGAGTGGCCGCGAAAGCGCAGGGTGCCGCCGTCGAGCACCGCATGGCCGGCAATCGGCGTGCGGCAGGAACCGTCGAGTGCCGCAAGGAAGGCGCGCTCGCAGGTGACGGCGATTTCCGTGTCGCGGTGATTGATGGCTGCGAGGAGGGCGCGGGTCTTGTCGTCATCGGCGCGGATCTCGATGCCGATAGCGCCCTGGGCCACGGCCGGCAGCATGATGTCGATGGGCATGGGTGCCGTGATCTTGTCCGCCAGTCCCAGGCGATTGAGCCCGGCGCAGGCGAGAAAGGTCGCCTGTGCCACGCCTTCGGTGAGCTTGCGCAGCCGCGTCTCGACATTGCCACGAAACTGCACCGTCTTCACATCGGGCCGCAGGCGCAACACTTGGGCGGTGCGCCGGACCGAAGACGAGCCGATCGCCGCGCCCTGCGGCAGAGCTGCCAGCGACGGCGCGACGGGACTGATGAAAGCATCGCGCGCGTCCTCGCGCGGCAGCAGGGCGGCGATGACAAGTCCTGCCGGTAATTGCGCCGGCATGTCCTTCATCGAATGCACCGCCATATCGATTGCACCGGCCAGCAGCGCTTCCTCGATCTCCTTGGTGAACAGGCCCTTGCCGCCGATCTCGGCCAGCGGC
>JANMQL010000255.1:0-5095 GCA_031370475.1 Hyphomicrobiales bacterium
TCCCAACGAATCCGAAACCGCATCCATTCTCGGCTGGACGCCGTCTTCGCTCGACGACGGCCTGAAAGCCGCCCGCCAATTGCGCCAGCGCGGCGTCGCCACGGCCATCGTCAAGCTCGGCGCCAAAGGCGTTGCCGTCTCCTCGCCCGATGCCGAAGGCACCATCCCCGCCTTCGCGGTCGAAGCCATCGACACGGTGGCGGCGGGCGACAGCTTCAACGGCGGCCTCGCTTATGCCCTCGAACAAGGCAAGCCCTTGCTGGCAGCGGTGCGCTATGCCGCCGCCTGCGGGGCACTCTCCACCACCAGATACGGCGCTTCCGCCGCCGCCCCCAGCGCCGCCGAGGTCGAGGCTTTCCTGAAGGCGTAGAGCCCTATTTCTTCTGCGACTTCACATAGGCGATATAGCCGCGCACGTCGGCGGCCGGCTCCGCATAGGCCTTGCCGAGGGATTTCTCCATGGCGCCCATGTATTTCTTGGCCCAAGCCGGCAACTCGTAGTCGACCGCCGCCAGGAATTCGAGCGTCGAGGCGAGTCTGATATCGGCAATCGACGGCTTTGCGCCGCCGATGAACGGCTTGCCGTCCATGTAGAATTTGTGGAAGACGTCGAGCGGCTCGGCGATCGCCGCGGCGGCGGCCTTCTGCGCCTCGGCCTTCATCTCCGGCCCGGCGCTGCTGGTTCCCACCTCGCCCGCATATTGCGGAAAATTGAGGTTGGGATAGGTGGCCCGCGCCACCAGCGGATAGAGCGTGCCGATCAGATAGAACATGGCGCTGTCGATCATCGCCCGCTTGGCCGGAGCCTTCGGATAGAAGCGCGCCAGGTCGTGCTTGTTGCAGAGATATTGCATGATGGCGCAGCTTTCCCACAGCGCCCCCTTGGGCAGGCCCTTGGCCTCGATCATCGGCGTCATGTGGGCCGGGTTCTTGGCCAGGAATTCCGGCGAGCGCGTCTTGCCCCAGACATCGTCTTCGCTGTAGTCGAGTTTCGCGGCGCGCAGGAAAACCCGCACCGTCATGTTGTTGACGCTCGGTTTCAGCATGTGCAGTTGTATGGCGGCCATTCATTCCTCCCGTTGTTTGTTTGCAGGCACGTTCAGTATGGATTCTTCGGCGCGCGGTCGGCGGACAATGTCGCATTCCGCTTCGCCACGAGCTTTTCGATGGCGTCGGCGAGATGCGTTTCGGCGATATGGTGGTCGCCGCGCGCCACCCGGATATGATGCGCCTCGAACAGCACGTCGGCATGGGTGAAGCCTGCCGGCGGCTCGAAGCGGTAGGAGGCAAGTTCGATCAGCAACCCCATGGGATCCTCGAAATAGATCGAATCCATAAAGCCCCGGTCCTTGACGCCCGAGTGCTTGATCCGGCGCTCGTCGAGGCGCTTGACCGCCTGCAGGAAGGTCGCCCGCGACACCGAAAAGGCGATGTGATGGGCGCAGCCGGGCTCCGTCGGCGTCCGCCGCGCCACGGGCTTGCGTCCCTCGTCGGTGAAGACGGTGATCAGCCGCCCGTCGCCGGGATCGAAGTAGAGATGGCTTTCCGAGGCCCGGTCGAGATTGGGCTGCTCGAAGACGAAGGGCATGCCGAGCACGCCTTCCCAGAAATCGATCGAGGTTTGGCGGTTCGAGCCCGTCAGCGTGATATGATGAACCCCCTGGGATTGCAGTTTTTGCATTGGCCGGTCCCTCAGTGTTGCACCAGTTTCGACTTGTATTCGCTGCGTTGCAAGCTACCCCAGGGGACCAGCTCGATGCGCACGCTCACCACCAGCACCTCGCGGATGCGCTTGCCGATGGCCTCCGCCAGCCCCGGTGAAGCCTCGCTGCCCTTCGCCAGCTCGACGGCGACCGGCAAAGGCGGCTCCTGCCTGACGCCCGGCGCGGCGGGCTTCACCAGCATCATGCCGCTTACCGCCGGCATGAATTCGCCGATCGCTTGCCGCAGCGCCGAGGGAAACACATTGACGCCGCGCACGATCAGCATGTCGTCGGTGCGGCCGATGCAGCGCACCCGGGGCGCCGTGCGCCCGCATTTGCATGGCGACGTCCACACCTGCACATGGTCGCGGGTGCGGAAGCGCAACAGCGGCGCCGCCCGGTGCCTGAGATGGGTGAGCACCAGTTCGCCTTTGGCCCCGCCGGCCATGGCGAGAGCCGCCCCCGTCTCCGGATCGATCAGCTCGGCATGCACGAAGCCGCGCCCGCCCAGATGCATGCCGCGCTGTTGCTCGCATTCGCCCCACAGCGACACACCGATATCGCCGATGCCCATGGCCTCGGTCACTTTGGCACCCCAGGCTTCTTCGAGCCTTGCCCGGAGCGCCGGTTCGCCACCGCCAGGTTCTCCCGCCACCAGCACCCGCGTTACACTCGATCCCTTGAGATCGAATTTCCGCGTCTCCGCCCATTCCGCCAGATGGGCCGCATAGGAAGGCGTCATCACCGCCGCTTTCGGCTTGAGCAGCCGGATCGCCGTCATCAGCCGTTCCGTGTTGCCGGTGCCCACCGGGATATGGCACATGCCGAGCCGGTCGAAGGCGGCGAGCGCCGCCCCGGCCACGAAGGGCCCGGCGTTGTAGGTCGTGACGATGCCCTCGCCGCGCGAAATTCCCGCCGCCGCATAGCTCCGCGCCGAGGTGGTCACCCAATTGTCGAGGTCTGCCGAGGTCAGCGGAATATAGCTCGGCGTGCCGGTCGTGCCGCTGGTCGAATAGATGCGGACGATGTCGCTGGGCGCCACGCAGAGATGGCTGCCGATCGGATTGTCGCCATCGCAGCTCGCCCGGATTTCGCTTTTCTCGGTGAAGGGAAGTTTGGCGATGGCATCGAGGCCACCGATCTTCGCGGCCGATGCGATTCCCGCGTTTCCCAGCTTGTCCCGGTAGAAACGCGAATGTTCCAGAAGATAGGAAATCTGCCGGCGATAGAGCCCGTCGTCGAGCCGCGCCTGTTCGTCCCAGGGCAGGGTTTCAACCGCCGCCTCGAACATGTTCAGTCGCCCCCGCCTTGTTTCTCGTAAGGGACGGCGTCTTCCCCGGCCGCCGCCATGACAAAGCCCGCCGGATGTTTCCGCTCCTCGGCGAGATGGGCCAGAATGCCGGCGGTGCGGGCCAGCAGCGGAATGGCCTTGATGGTCTCGGGCGGGAAATCGAGATCGAGCAGTACCGCGGCGATCGGCATCGAGACATTCATCACCAGCGGCTTGCCCCACGCTTTGGCCACCGCACCCCGCAATCGCCGCGCCAGATCGACGTGAACGGCGGCCACGCCGCGAGCATCGGCGAGCTCCAGGATGCGCTCGGCGCGCGGGTCCACCGGCTTGTGCACCGGGTGACCGAAGCCCGGCGCCTTGCCGCCGGCCCGGCGCATCTCCCGCGCCAGATCGTTAACGACGGCACCCGCTTCCTCGCCGGCCGCAACGCGGGTCCGCGCCCTGACCAGCAGCGCCCCGCACAATTCCGAAGTGCCCAGCAGCACCGGCCCGGCGCCGAGAATTCCCGCCGCCACGGCGCCCTGCAGGGAGCCGGGATCGGCGGCCAACGTCATGCGCGCCGCCTGCACCGTCGGCATCAATCCGTGCTCGGCGATCGCCACCAGCAGCAGATCGAGAAAGAAGCGCTGATTGTCCGTCGGCGTCCGTCCGGTGAGCAGCAGATAGAAATATTCGGTGAACGACACATGTCCCATCAGCTCCCGCGTCAGATCGCGGCCGCGCACCTCGACCTTGTCGGCGCTCGCCCGGCAGATATGGGTGACAGCCGCATCCGGCTTGCCGATCGGCATGGGAACACCTTGTGAAAGAGCCGGCGGGGGAGAAATCCGGCCGGCTTGTTGCGGCGGAGATTGCCGCCGTTGACCGGGAATGGCAAGAGCGGGGCCAACAGGGTGCCGATGAACCTTTCAGCGCCCCGCGGCCGCCCGCCCCACTGGCGGGTTCTTCAGGCCGCACCCGGCCGATGTTTCGTTGCAGCCTCTCTCCGGACAAGATAGCGTTCCGCAACGCGCCCGCCTTTCGATTCGCACCGGAGATGCACAAATGTGGAATGCTCACGCTGTCATCTCTAGTAGAGTGAGGTATTTCACCGATCGGATCGGCCGCTGTCCCAAGTGCACGCATTCGTCTTTTGTTGCGGCTGCCTCTGCCGTGTCGGCGACGCTGCTGTTATGGTTCTTTGCCGCCCCGTTGCTGCCGATACTGCTGGCCGGCTCGGCGAGTTTCGTCCAGACCCTTCTCTGGATGGCCCATGTCTGGATGTTTACCGTCCGGTCGGCGCGGGCCACGGCGCTCCGGTCGGTTCCCGGAACCGGCGATGCCTCTTGGTCCCGGCGCCGGCTGCTGGCCGCCTTCTTGCGGGTACTGGTATTCAGTGCCGCGGCCGCCGGCCTTCCCCGTGGGCTTCGCGCCCAGTCGTGCAGTTGCTACAGCGATCAGAACTGCTACTGCCCGCCGGATTTTCCGCAATGCATATTCAATCCGTCAACCGGCGAGGCAATATGTTGCGGACCCGGCGCGACAGGCTGCGCCGGCCCCAATTCCACCTGGTGCTGTCCCCCGGGCTCGAATTGCTACGGCACCGACAACCAGTGCTATTAGAGCATCGGACCCAAAAGTGGATACCACTTTTGGGAAAATCCGATGCTCAAGCATATAATCCGGCGCAACTTTTCGCCCTCAAGTGGGTTCCACTTGAGGGCCCGTTGCGCTAGACCGGCGCGAACTCAAGCCCGGCTAATTCTGTATCCTTCGCGTCAGCGCCCCATCCACCACCAGATTGACGCCCGACACGAAACCCGCCGCCGCACTCGCCAGGAACACCACCGCATTGGCGATCTCTTCCGGCTTGGCCAGGCGCTTCATCGGACTGGCAGCCAGGGCGGCGGCAAAATCGTCGGGCGAATTTTCCTCGACCTTGTGCCAGAAGCCGTCCTTGAAATAGGTCATGCCGGGCGAGACGACATTGGCCCTGACCCCCTTGGCCGCCACAAAGCGCGCCATCGATTTGATGTAAAAAAGCAGCGCCGCCTTCATCGCCCCATAGGCCGCATCCTCGAAGCCGTAATCCTCCGAGCCCGAGACCGAGGCGATTGCC
>JANMQL010000259.1:0-17627 GCA_031370475.1 Hyphomicrobiales bacterium
CCCGCCGAGAAGCCGAGGCCGATCAGGGCGCGGGCGGCGAAGAGGCCGATGAAGCCGGGAGCGGCGGCGAAGCCGAGGCAGCCCACGGCCGCCACGCAGAGCAGGCCCGCCTGGACGCGGCGCGGGCCGTAACGGTCGAGCAGCACGCCGAGCGGCAACTGGAACAGCGCGAAGGCGCCGAGATAGGCGGCGGTCAGCAGCCCGAGTTGGGCGGGCGTGAGCCCGGCATCGGCCACGAGATCGGGCGCCACGACGGCGTTAACCGCGCGCAGCAGATAGGAGAGGAAATAACCGGCGGTGAAGGGGGCGAGCGCCGTGAGGAGGATGCGGAGCAGGGTCATGGCAAGAATTTGTTTGCGATCATGCCTTAAAGGATTACTGCGACAAATGCGACAGTTGCGATTCGCGGGTGTGGCCCTATCTACGCGCTCCGATCGGAAAGGGAACCCGTGAAATGATCAGACGTGCCCTGGTGTTTCAGCATATGGACAACGAGCCGCCCGGGCTGTTCGGCGAGTTCCTGCGCGAGCGCGGCGCTGCACTCGATATCGTCATGCTGCACAGGGGTGAGGGGATTCCGTCGCTCGCCCCTTACGATTTCCTGCTGGTGATGGGCGGGGCGATGGATGTTTGGGAAACCGAGGCCCATCCTTGGCTTGCGGCTGAAAAGGCGGCGATCCGCGAATGGGCGGTCAACCGCAACCGTCCCTATCTCGGCATCTGCCTCGGCCTGCAACTTCTGGCGGAGGCCCTGGGCGGCGCGGTTGGACAATCGAAGGAAGCCGAAGTGGGCGTCGGCAAGATCGAAATCAACGGGCTCGGCCGCCAGCATCCGATGACGGCGGGGTTGAGCAAGAGTCAAAAAGTGATGCAGTGGCACCATGCCGAAGTCACCAAGCTTCCGGCGGAGGCCGAAGTGCTGGCGTCATCGCCCGTCACCAAGGTCCAGATCATGGCGGTCGGGCGCGAGATGCTGGCCACGCAATTCCACGCCGAGCTGACGCCGGAACTGGTCGAGCGCTGGGCCCATATTCCGCAGTACCGGCTGTGGCTCGACGAGGCGCTGGGCCCCAAGGCCTATGAGCGGGTCAGGGCGGAATCCCTGCCGCTCTTGCCGCAGATGGCGCGGCTGAGCAGGCGGCTGTTCGACAATCTGCTGGCAAGCCGGTCCGTGCGCGCGGCAGCGTGAGCTACCGGCAGGCCGGGGTCGAGGCGCGCACCACCAGATCGACGGGCCAGATTTCCCGCGGCAGCGGCTCCCGCGGGGCGCGCAGCATGTCCACCAGGAGACTCACGACGCGGCGTCCGGCTTCGCCGATCGAGGACTGGGTGGCGGTGAGCGGCGGATCAAAATTTTCAGCGCGCACGTCCGCCAGGCGGTCATCGTGGGCGATAAGTGCTATGTCCCTGCCCACCTGAAGGCCGGCATTGCGGCAAGCCTTGGCGGCGCCGGAGGCCTGAGCCAGACTTGAGCAGAGAAAGGCGGTGGGCCGGGCCGGATGCGCCAGCAGGCGCGCAGCCTGGCGGAAGCCGTTCTCTTCATTCATTGGCGCCTCGCAGACGAAATCCTCGATGGGCGCGATGCCGCGCGCCGTCATGGCGTCGCGAAAGCCGCGTTCGCGGTCGGCGGCATAATTGTGGCGGCGCTCGCCGTTCAAAAGCGCGATGCGGCGGTGGCCGAGATCGACAAGCAGCTTCACGGCTGCATGAAAGGCGCCGCGATTGTCGATATCGAGATAGGCATAGGGAACATCCGAAGCGGTGCGGCCGTGAACGATGAAGGGCATGCCCAGTTGCGCCAGAAGCCCGGGACGGAGATCGGCGACGAGCGGGCTCGAGACGATCATGGCATCGACGCGGGCCGAGCGGACGGTGCGGCGGTAGACCTGCTCCTCGCTCTGGGAACCCCGCGCCATGGCAAGCGTCACGTCATAGCCAAGATCGGCCGCCTTCTCGACGCAGCCGCCGAGAAATTCAATGAAGATCAGATCGCCCAGCATGTTGCGCTCGGCCGGAAAGATCATGCCGAGAGTGCCCGATTGGCCGGTGGCCAGCCTTCGTGCCGCCGCGCTTGGGCGATAGCCGTGCAGGTCGGCGGCGGCCTTGACGCGCAGACGGGTTTCCTCGGAGACTTCCGGGAAGCCGTTGATGGCCCGGCTGACGGTGGTCTGCGACAGGCCGAGTTGGGCCGCGAGTTGCTTGAGATTCATTGGCAGCATTTTTGCATTTTTTCAAAGCGCTTTCAAATTATTTTGCTGATTTGCAAATTAGGTAGCAAGCCTTACCAATTCCATTTTGTTGCACCGCAAAATAGCATCGATAAAATCGGCATTTCAAAAGAATCTTCTTGACGGCGAGCGTCAAATGGGCAAGGGTAAATCATCCAAAGCGCTTTGGGAAATATCAAAATCAAGCCCGGCATTGGGCGCTTTGTGGATCGTTGCCATCAACGGGAGGAAACCGATGAAGAAATTCGCATTGCTGGGCGCCGCCGCCTGCGCCTTCGCTCTCACCAGCCCGGCCTTCGCCGAACTCAAATTCAAGCCGGGCGAGGACGCCCGCTTCCACTGGGCCGATTACGACGCCCTGAAGCAGGTCGATCTCAAGGGCGAGACACTGACCATTTTCGGCCCGTGGCGCGGCGACGACGAAAAACTCGTCCAGAGCATTCTCGATTATTTCCGCGAAGCGACCGGGGCCGATGTGAAATACTCCTCCTCGGAAAACTACGAGCAGCAGATCGTCATCGACACCCAGGCCGGGAGCCCGCCCAACATCGCGGTTCTGCCGCAGCCGGGCCTGCTCGCCGATCTCGCCGCCAAGGGCCTGCTGGCGCCCCTGGACGACGACACGGCGAACTTCATCAAAGTCAATTACGGCGCCGGCCAGTCCTGGGTCGATCTTGGCACTTACAAGGATAAGGACGGCACCGCCAAATTCTTCGCCTTCCCCTACAAGGCCGATCTCAAGAGCCTCGTCTGGTACAGCCCGGAGAACTTCGCCGACGCGGGCTATGCAATCCCCAAGACCATGGAAGAGCTGATCGTCCTCTCCGATAAGATCGTGACCGACGGCGGCAAGCCGTGGTGCATCGGCCTCGGCTCGGGCGGCGCCACCGGCTGGCCGGCCACCGACTGGGTGGAAGACATCATGCTGCGCACCCAGACGCCGGATGTTTACGACAAGTGGGTGACCAACGAGATCAAGTTCAACGATCCCGCCGTGGTCAATGCGCTCGAGATCTTCGGCTCCTTTGCCAAGAACGATGCCTATGTGGACGGCGGAGCGGCGGGTGTGGCCTCGACCGACTTTCGCGACAGCCCGAAGGGCCTCTTTTCGACGCCGCCCAAATGCTACATGCACCGGCAGGCGTCGTTCATTCCCTCCTTCTTCCCGGAAGGCACCAAGCTCGGCGAAGGCCAGGATGCGGATTTCTTCTATTTCCCGCCCTTCGCCGCCAAGCCGGAACTCGGCCGGCCGGTGCTGGGCGCGGGAACCCTGTTCACCATCGCCAAGGACTCGAAGGCGGCGCGCGCCTTCATCGAGTTCCTCAAGATGCCGCTGGCCCATGAATTGTGGATGGCGCAGTCGGGCTTCCTCACCCCGCTCAAGACCGTCAACAAGGACGCCTACGCTAACGAGGTGCTGAAGAAAGAAGGCGAGATTCTCACCACCGCCACCACCTTCCGCTTCGACGGCTCCGACCTAATGCCTGGCAAGATCGGCGCCGGCGCCTTCTGGACCGGCATGGTGGATTTCGTCGGCGGCAAATCCGCCGCCGATGTCGCCGCCCAGATGCAGAAGGCCTGGGACGAAATCAAGTAACCCATTCCGCGATCGGGGCTCCCGGCCGTTTCCGGGGGCCCCGCCGTCTCCTCTATTTTCGCAAGGAGCGACACCGCATGGCCTGGCAATTCTTCTCGGCATTGATCACCGTCGTCATCGGGGTCGGCGGCTGTGTCGCCTATTTCTACGGATCGAACTGGTTGCTCGACCGGCTGCTGCCCGCCGATGCCGGCAATGACGCCGCCGCCGTGCGGAACCTCAAACTGCAGGCGGCGATCCGCCCCTGGCTGTTCCTCGGGCCAGCGATTGCGCTGCTCGGCGTCTATCTCGTCTATCCGGTGATCGATACGATCCTCCTGTCATTCCGCGACAAATCCGGTCAGGGCTTCGTCGGCCTGGCGAACTATTCCTGGGCCTTCAACGACAGCCAGTTCCGTCAGTCGATCTTCAACAATCTGCTGTGGCTCTTGGTGGTGCCGGCACTCTGCACCGGCATCGGCCTGATCATCGCGGCGCTGACCGACCGCATCCGCTGGGGCAACATCGCCAAGAGCCTCATCTTCATGCCGCTCGCCATCTCCTTCGTCGGCGCCAGCGTCATCTGGAAATTCGTCTACGACTATCGCGGCGAGGGCCAGGAGCAGATCGGCATTCTCAACGCCATCGCCGGCTATTTCGGCGGCGCCCCGCAGGTGTGGATCGCGCTGCCCTTCTGGAACAATTTCTTTCTGATGGCGATCCTCATCTGGATCCAGACGGGATTTGCCACCGTCATCCTCGCCGCGGCGCTGCGCGGCATTCCCGAGGACACGCTGGAAGCGGCGGTCATCGACGGCGCCGGGCCGTTCAAGATTTTCTACCGCATCATGGTGCCGCAGATCGCCGGAACCATCATCGTCGTGTGGACGACGATCACGGTCCTGGTGCTCAAGGTCTTCGACATCGTGCTGACCATGACCAACGGCCAGTGGGATACCCAGGTGCTCGCCAATCTGATGTTCGACTGGATGTTCCGCGGCGGCGGCGATTTCGGCCGCGGGGCAGCCATTGCCATCATCATCATGGTGGCGGTGCTGCCGATCATGGTTTGGAACATCCGCCGCGCCAATGCCGAACAGAGAGGCCACTGAGATGATGCGCCGCATCGCTCTCGAACCCTCGCGCTTCGCCTTGCATCTCGCGGTGCTGGCGATCGTCGCCCTGTGGACGCTGCCGACCGCTGGCCTGCTCGTCAGCTCGCTGCGCGACAAGAACCAGATCGCCGTATCCGGCTGGTGGACGGCACTCACGACGACCGATCGCAGCTCGGTTGGCCGCATGAAGGGCATGGCCGGCCAAGTGGAAACGGACGGCAAGTTCACCATCTCCGGCAATCTCCTCGAGGGCGCCGGCGAAGGCGGCACGATCAAGGCCTTCGGTACGAGAGTGCAGAAGCCGGATGCCTATGCCGCGGGCACCGTCGCCGCGCTGGAGAACGGCCAGACACTTATCGTCAATGCCGATGGCTCCTATGTGCAGACTTCGCCCACGGCCTTCGCCAACGGAAAGGGTGCGCGCGTTTTTTACGTGACGTCCGTTCCGCCCCGCTTCACGCTTGAGAACTACAACTCGGTGCTGTTCTCGGAAGGCATCGGCCGCTCCTTCGTCAATTCCCTGACCGTCACCATCCCATCGACCATCATCCCCATCCTGATCGCCGCCTTCGCCGCCTATGCGCTGGCCTGGATGAAACTGCCGTTCCGCGGGCTGCTGATCGCCGTCATCGTCGGCCTCCTGGTGGTGCCGCTGCAAATGTCGCTCATTCCGCTGCTCAAGCTTTACAACGCTGCGGGCACCTTCATGGGCGTGCCCTCCAAGACCTATCTCGGCATCTGGCTGGCGCATACGGGCTTCGGCCTGCCCTTCGCCATCTATCTCTTGCGCAGCTATATCGCCGGCCTGCCGCGCGACCTGATCGAGTCGGCGCAGATCGACGGCGCCAACGACTTCAAGATCTTCCGCCGCATCGTGCTGCCGCTGTCGTTTCCCGCGCTCGCCTCTTTCGCCATCTTCCAGTTTCTCTGGGTGTGGAACGACCTGCTCGTGGCCATCGTGTTCCTCGGCAGCGGCGACGACCAACTGGTGCTGACCGGCCGCCTCAACGCGCTGCTCGGCTCGCGCGGCGGCAATTGGGAAATCCTTACGGCTTCCGCCTTCGTCACCATAATCGTGCCGCTCGCCGTCTTCTTCTCGCTGCAACGCTTTTTCGTGCGCGGCCTTCTAGCCGGCTCGGTCAAGGGAGGCTGAACAATGGCCGACATCAAACTCACCAATCTCAACAAGTCCTATGGCGCCGTGCATATTCTCAAGGACATCAACCTCGACATCAAGTCGGGCGAGTTCATGGTCTTCGTCGGCCCTTCGGGCTGCGGCAAGTCCACCCTGCTCCGCTCCATCTCGGGGCTCGAGAGCGTCACCTCCGGCACGCTGGAAATCGCCAATGCGGTGGTGAACGAGGTGCCGCCGTCGAAGCGCGGCATCGCCATGGTGTTCCAGTCCTATGCGCTTTATCCGCATATGAGCGTGTTCGAGAATATTTCCTTCACGCTCGAGAACCAGGGGCTGGACCGGGCGCAGATCAAGGCCAAGGTCGAGAAGGTGGCGGAAATGCTGCAACTGACACCCTACCTGACGCGCCTGCCCAAGGCGTTGTCCGGCGGCCAGCGCCAGCGCGTCGCCATCGGCCGCGCCATCGTGCGCGATCCCAAGGTGTTCCTGTTCGACGAGCCCTTGTCCAATCTCGATGCGGCGCTGAGAGTTCAGATGCGCATGGAAATCGCCAGGCTGAAACGCTCGCTGCCCAATACCACCATGGTCTATGTGACCCACGACCAGGTCGAGGCGATGACCATGGCCGACCGCATCGTGGTGCTCAAGGCCGGCCACATCGAGCAGGTGGGAACGCCGATGGAGCTTTATGACAGGCCGGGCAACCTGTTCGTCGCCGGTTTCATCGGCTCGCCGAAGATGAACTTTCTGACCGGAGCGCCGGCCGCGAAATTCGAGGCGGCGACGATCGGCATTCGTCCCGAGCATTTCACCGTTTCCTCGGCCAAGGGCGACATCAAGGGCACCGTCGACTACGCCGAAGTGTTGGGCAGCGACAGCTATCTCTATGTGTCGGCGGCGGGCACCACGCTCACGGTGCGCGAGACCGGCAAGACCGGCTTCAAGACCGGCGACAAAATCGCCCTCGCCCCCGTCGCCAAGCTGGTACACCGCTTCGACGGCAACGGTTTACGAATCAATTGAGTTCGAGGAGTCTCACCATGGCCATACGCGCCCTCGTCTGGAACGAAAACGAACACGAGAAGACCAACGCGCTCGTGCAGAAACTTTATCCGAAAGGCATCCACCATGCCGTCGCGGCCGCCTTCGCCGGCGCCTCCGACATCGAGGTTGAGACCGCGACCCTCGATCAGCCCGAACACGGGCTCACCGAGGAGCGGTTGCGCAAGACCGACGTGCTCCTGTGGTGGGGCCACAAGGCCCATGGCAAGGTTGACGATGCCATCGTCGAGCGGGTTCAGCGCCGGGTCTGGGAGGGCATGGGACTGATCGTCCTGCATTCGGGTCATTTCTCGAAAATCTTCCGGCGGCTGATGGGCACGCCCTGCGCATTGAAATGGCGCGAGGCGGGCGAGGTCGAGCGGGTCTGGGTCATCGACAAGAACCATCCGATCGCCGCCGGGCTCCCCGAATATATCGAGATCGAGCACGAGGAGATGTATGGCGAGCCCTTCACCATTCCCGAGCCCATGGAGACGGTGCTGATTTCGTGGTTCGAGGGCGGCGAGGTATTTCGCTCCGGCGTCACCTATCAACGCGGGGCGGGCCGCATCTTCTATTTCCGGCCGGGCCACGAGGCCTATCCTACCTATCACAATCCACTGGTGCTGAAGGTCATTCTCAACGCCACGCGCTGGGCCTTCAATCCGGCTCCAGCCTGGACGGCGGTGAATGATGCGCCGAACGTGCCGCACGACAAGGCGCCCGTGCCGCTGGAAGTCAAAGGCCCGCGCCTGCACGAGGCGGGCGAGACAGGATTTCGTTGAGTAGACAAGATGAGCAAAATCGCAATTCTGGTGCTCGGCACCGGCGCCATGGCGGCAACGCATGTGAAACACTTCCAGGCCGACCCGCGCGCCGATGTCGTGGCATGCGCCGATGTCGATGCCGGGCGGGCACGAGACTTCGCCGCCAAGAACGGCATCGGCAAATCCTTCGGTAGTCTCGGCGAGGCGCTGGCCTGGGGCAAGTTCGAGGCCGCCGCGAATGTGACCCCCGACGGTGCGCACCATCCCACGACGATGAAACTGCTGGCGGCCGGCAAGCATGTGCTGTGCGAAAAGCCGCTGGCGGAAAACTTCGCCCTTGCCGACGAAATGGCGTGGGCGGCGGAGAAGGCCGGCGCCGTCAACATGGTCAATCTCAGCTACCGCAATGTCGCGGCGCTGCAGGCAGCCCAGCGCCTGATCGCCGAAGGCGAGATCGGCGATATCCGTCATGTCGAAACTTCCTACCGGCAGAGCTGGCTGGTTGGCAATCACTGGGGCGATTGGCGGACCGATCCCAAGTGGCTGTGGCGGCTTTCCGAGAAACACGGCTCCAAGGGCGTGCTTGGCGACGTCGGGATTCACATTCTCGATTTCGTCTGCCATGCGGTGGGCATGATGCCGGTATCGCTGCAAGCGCGGCTCAAAACCTTCCACAAGGCGCCGGGCGACAGGATCGGCGATTACCCGCTCGATGCCAATGACAGCGCGACCATGGCGGTCGAGTTCGGTAACGGCGCGCTCGGCGTCATCCATACCAGCCGCTTCATGACCGGGTACGGCAATGTTTTGAAGCTCGATGTTTTCGGCACCAAGGGCGCCATCGAGATCGTGCATGGGTCGGAGTGGACGGAAATCCGCATGTGTTCGGGCGAAGATATACATACCCAGGCCTGGCGGCAGGTTGGCGCCGGGCCGGTCGAGACGCTGCACCGGAATTTCGTGACGGCGGTCGTCAATGGCGGCAAGGCCGAGCCGGATTTCCGCCGCGGCGCCGATCTGCAGAAAATTCTCGACCTGTGTTACAGCCCCGAAGCCACCGCGGGCGCCACGGTCGCGCTCTGACAGGCGCCGGCCATGCCGCGGCGGAGTCAAATCCGGGCTGGAGATTTCGGCGCAAGGGCCGGGCCCTCTTTCCAGCCGGTTATGACTTTCATGCCAAACTGCAGCAATTCCCGGGCGCATTCGGGCGTGCCCGCCTCGACATAGAGCCGCAACTCGGGCGCGTTGCCCGAGGGACGCAGATGCACGATATCCGCCGACGAAAACACCATTCGAACGCCGTCGGTCAGGTCGATCTGGGCGACGGAGCCGCACCTGGCGGTGAAATGGGCCTGCATCCCTTCCGGATCGCCGGGTATGGACAGCGCCAACAAAATGGCCTGGCTTGCGGCGGTCGGCATCTCGCTCAGCCGATCGCTGAGCGTATACCGGTGCGGCAGTTGGGCAATCAGGGAAGAAAGCGCCAGGCCCGCCTGCCGCGCCGCGACCAGGGCGCAAAGCATCGGTAGCACGGCATCGCGGGTCGGCAGGGCCGGCAGCCTTTTGCCGCCCAGGTCGACATCGCTCGCCAGCAAAAATCCGCCATTGGCCTCATATCCCGCGACCGGACGCCAACCGGCGTCGAGCGCCTCCGCCATCGCCGCCACCACATAGGGCGAGCCGATCCGCGTGCGCCACACCCGGCCGGCAAGATCGCTGCGTTCCAGTGCCGTGTTGCTGCTCACCGGCGTCACCACCGCTCGCGCACCAAGATAGCGCGCGGCAAGAATGCCCAAGATATCGCCGCGCAGCCATGCCCCGGTTTCGTCCGCCAGCAGCGGACGGTCCGAATCGCCATCGCCGGTCAGCAATGCATCCAGCCGGTGCTCATCGACCCATTTCCGGGCGAGAGAAACATCTTCCTCGCGCACCGCCTCGGTATCAACCGGCACGAATACCGCGGATCGGCCCAGCCGAACGACCTTGGCGCCGAGCGACTCTAAAATGCGCCCTAACACATCGCGACCGACAGCCGAGTGTTCATAAACCCCCAGCCGCAATCCTTCGAGCGCCCCGTCGCCAAAGAAATGCAGGTAACGGCGTTCATAGGCTTCGGATATATCGATGGCCGGCGGCAGGTCGACCGGCACAGTGAGATTGCCCAGAGCATCGAACCAATGCTCCGGCAGGCTCACCAGCTGTTGGTGCATGGCCGCCTCATCGGATTTCAAAAACTCTCCGCGGCACCGGTTGAATTTGATTCCGTTCCGGTCTGCCGGAATGTGGCTGCCAGTCACCATCAGCGAAGGCATGGCTCCGGCGAAGGCGTGAAGGCAAAGAGCCGGCGTGGGCACCTCGCCGCAATAGACGGGAACACCCCCGGCGAAGCGGATCGCCGCCACGCAGGCCCGGACGATGCGCGGCGTGCTTGGGCGCAAATCGCCAGCCACCGCAACCCGGCCGCCGGTCGCGAATTCGTCTACCTCGGTCACATGCTGCAAGAAACCCAGGACATAGGCAAAACACACCCGGTCGGTCATTGCCGATACCAGCCCCCGGACTCCGCTGGTTCCGAAGGCAACGCCACTCCCGGCCATCCAGCCGGCGATGGAGGTTGCCGCGCGATCCCGGCTCGACGATTGCGTCATTAAAGTCGGCCCATCGGTACTTTCGGCGTTTCTTGTCACTGCGGCGGGCGTTTCCGTGGCCGGAGGCCCGGCGCAATTACCGGGGTGCCGGCCACCGGCATCCCTATCCCAGATAGGACCAATCGAATGTCAGAGCAATTGATGGCTACCGGGCGGCAATTCTATCCAAGCAGCGATAGCGCCGCGGCTCGCGGGAAACGTGCGGTCAGGCCTGAACAACATTCGGGCAGGCGATGCCCCGGGACCGGATTGCATTGCGCGTGTCGACGATCAGCCGCGAGTGCCTGGCAAGCAGCCGATAGTCGACGTCGTCATGGTCGGTCACGACGATGACGGCATCATAGGCGGAAATGCTGTCGCGGGTCAGGCCAATGCATTTCTTGCCGACCAGGCCCGGATAATTGCGGGTGAGCGGAAGCTTGGCGACATGGGGATCGTGGTAGGCAATGTCGGCGACGCGCCTTTCCAGAAGCTCGATGATTTTCAAGGCTGGACTCTCGCGCACGTCGGCGACATTCTTCTTGTAGGCGACGCCAACGATCAATACCGACGACATGCTCATCGACAGTTTTAAATGCCTGTCGAGCGCCTCCTCGAGGCGGCCGACGACATAGCGCGGCATGGACAGGTTGATTTCGCCGGCCAGCTCGATGAAGCGGGTCGAAAGCTCGAACTCGCGCGATTTCCAGGTGAGATAGAACGGATCGATGGGAATGCAATGCCCGCCAAGGCCGGGGCCGGGATAGAACGGCATGTATCCGAACGGTTTGGTCTTGGCCGCCTCGATTACTTCCCAGACGTCGATCCCCATGGCCGCGTAAATCACTTTCAGTTCGTTGACCATCGCGATGTTCACGGCACGGAAGACATTTTCGGTGACCTTGACGACTTCCGCCGTTTTGACCGACGATACCGGCACGATTTTTTCGACGACCGCGCTGTAAAATATCTCGACCAGTTCCTTGGCGATTGGTCCAAGTCCAGACACGATTTTGGGAATTGAATGCGTCGCGAAGTTCTTGTTGCCGGGATCCTCGCGCTCGGGCGAATATCCGAGGAAGAAATCGCGGCCTGCCCGCATGCCGGTCGCCTCGAGTATCGGTTTCACCACCTCTTCGGTGGTTCCCGGATAGGTCGTCGATTCGAGGATTATGAGCTGATCGCGACGTAGATATTTCGCAATGGCGCGGGTCGTGTTTTCGACGAAGGAAAGATCGGGCTCGCGCTGCCTGGTGAGCGGAGTGGGCACGCATATGCAAATGACGTCGCACTCGGCGAAGACGGAAAAATCGGTGGTCGCCCGCAGCCTGCCTCCCGCAACATGCGCCGCCAGATCGGCATCGGATACGGCGTCGATGTAGGAGCGGCCGGCGTTGATCCGGTCGGCCTTCGCCGGGTCGATGTCAAAGCCGATGGCATTGTATCCGGACTTTGCCACGGCGGCGGCAAGCGGCAGGCCCACATATCCAAGACCCACGACACCGACGGTTGCGGTGCGCTGGGTCAGTCTGGAGTGCAGCGTCTCTTCTTGGAAAGCGATGGCCGACATGGTTTGTCCGTTTCTCACGCAAATTCACAACGCCGGGCTTTCCGCCGGCAAATCCGAAATCAGCCGCAACGCATTGCGACCGTGAAACAAATTTGCAAGGAACATGCCATTTCCACCGCGGGTCCGGCCGGCGCGGCGGCATGCGCGTCTTCCGGCCGACGATGTCCGCCAGGCGGTTAAGGTTTACAATTCACTAATTATCTGGATTGCATTTGAGAATAATTAGCGCCGGCCTCAGAGTGTCCGGATGCCCCATGCGATGGCGTGGGTAGGGCGGTGCAAATTAGGTTAATGGTGGTAACGTGCATTTGGGACAGCGAAATGACCGCGTGCTGGTGGCAGGCGGCGCGGGATTCATCGGCAGCAATCTTGTCGGAAGTCTGCTCGATAGGAACCGGAAAGTCGATTGCGTCGATTCCCTAATTACCGGACATCTTTCCAATTTGGCGGAGTTCCGTGGCGATCCCGATTTCCGGTTCATTCAGGGCGATATCGCCGATAGCGGAATCGCCGCACGGCTGCTGCGCGAAAACTACTCCGAGATCTATCACCTCGCCTGCCCGACGGGCGTGCCGAACATCGCGCGCCTGGGCGGCGAAATGCTCGCCGCCTCCTCGGCCGGGACGCTCAACCTGCTCAATGCCGCGAAAAAATCCCGCGCCAAATTCCTCTTTGCCAGTTCCGCGGAAGTCTACGGCGATCCGGAAATCGTTCCGCAGTGTGAAAATTATGCCGGAAATGTCGATCCGGTCGGGCCGCGAAGCCCCTACGAGGAAGGCAAGCGGTTTGGCGAAGCGCTGACCCTATTCCATGGGCGAGCCTGGGGTCTCGATGCCCGCATCGTCAGAATCTTCAATACCTATGGAACGAACATGTCCACGACCGACAGCCGGGTCGTACCGCAGATGCTGTCGAACATGATCGCCGGCAATCCGGTGGTCATTTACGGCGACGGTTCGCAAACCCGGGCATTCCTGCATGTCGACGACCTGATGGACGGCTTCTCCCGGCTTATGCGGCGCCGGTGCGCCGGCGATGTATTCAATATTGGCGGTGAACGCGAAATTTCCATCAGGGACTTGTTTATTCTTCTCAGCGACATAGCCGGCTACGCTCAACCGCCTGTATTCGAGTCGCATTTCATCGCGGATCACAAGCGGCGGCTGCCGGACACCGCCAAAATGCGAAATCTGGGGTGGAATCCCCGCATATCCCTGGAGGCGGGATTGCGGCGAAGCCATCTGGAGAAAACTTCGGGAGCCGTTGGCGCCGGCGTCCGCAAACCCGCGCGCCGGGAATCGAAAATGGATAGCCCGCAATCGATGCCGCTTTCTGCGTGAGAATCCGCTCTTGCATTGGATATGCCTGAGATGAACGGCCAACTGATCGAGAACTTGCTGTTGCTGATTCTCAGCAGCGCCCTGGGACTGAACATTTTGTTCTGGTGCTGCGTTGGCGTATTGCGATTGATCGAGGAAAGACGCCACGGCAGCAGCACGATGGGTGTGCGGCGCATCGGGCCAAGCGATGTCGCCGTCGTCGTGCCGGCTCATAACGAAGAGATCGCATTGCCGAAATGCCTCGCCGCTCTCCGGCGGATCGTGCCGGGGCATCAGATTTATGTGGCATGCGACGGCTCGTCGGACGCGACGATCGCTGTGGCGAGCGAGGCCGGCTGCAATGTCGACGATATCAGGCCAAACGGCGGCAAGGCGCGGGCCATAGCCGTGGCAATTTCCCGAAACGAGCTGTGCGACCGCTACAAGGTCGTTTTGATACAGGACGCGGATTCGGAAATCGACCCCGACTATTTGCGGAACGGCCTGCCTCTGTTCGACGACGAGAGTGTCGCGGCTGTCGCCGGACATGTCGAGTCGCGCTGGGGCCGAGGCGGCGGTGCGGGGCAGTCCCTGCTCTTCTCGGCCTACCGGATGCGGCTCTATCTCCTTCTTCAGGCGGCGTTCCAGTATGGCCAATCCTGGAAGCGGACCAATGTTAGCTACATCGCGCCCGGCTTTGCCAGCATGTACCGCAGCTCGGCGTTGAAACAGATCGACATCACCGCCCCGGGGCTGGTGATCGAGGACTTCAACATGACCTTCGAGGTCCAGCACAAGAAACTCGGCCGCATCGCCTATTCGCCGCGGGTGCGCTGCTCGACCGAAGATCCATTTACGTTCCGGGATTATCGCAATCAGGTCTACCGGTGGTACCTCGGCTTCTGGCAGACCGTGTTGCGCCATGGCGTGTGGCGGGGGAAATTCTGGCTGGCACTCTTGCCCTTGCTGGTCGAGCTCGGGATCATCAGCCTGTTTACCATGACGCTGCCCATCATAGTGGCGCTCGGACTGGTTTACGGGCATTCGGCGGCGGCCTATTCGCTGCAAGACATGGCGTTCCATCCCGTGGCGCCCCTCCTGCTGGCCGGCGTTTATATTGGTGTCGACTACCTGCTGACGATCGTTGTCGCCCTGCTCACGCGGCGCCCGGGACTGTTGGTTTATGGGCTGGCGTTTCCCTTCCTGAGGTTCCTGGACGCCGTCCTGTTCGCGCAGGCATTTGCCAATTCCTTCGTCGTTACTTCGGATGGCCGCTGGAAAAGTCCGGCGCGCGCGCCGCAACTTACCATGGCCCCTAAATTGCATTGAGTACCACCATAATCCGGAACCGGCGTTGACGTTGCATCCATGGTTACTCGCAGATCATTCACATTCGGCGGCTTGACGCTTCCCTTCCTGGCGGAAGGCTCCCTGGCCCGCGGCACCGGTCCGGCGCCTGTCGCCAGGCCGCTCATCGTCATCCTGAGCGGCATTGAGGCCGGCACCCCCTTCGCGCGCCTGTCGGCGTTTTGCGAAGCCTTTCTGAATCAGGGCATCTGCATCACCTTGGGACTTTCATTCAGGTCCGGCGAAGGCGCGGGATTCAGCCAACTGGCGCAGGATCTGCGACAACTCGCCGACGCCAATCCGAATTTTGTCGAGATCGCTATCGATGCCGGTGAAATCGCTTCCGCCGATCCCTACTGGCAATTGCGCCAGGCCAGCACACTGCAGGCCCAGTTCACGAAGTCATTAAACCCCGCGGGCAACATTTTCGTGGAACCGCTGCTGATGGCGATGACCCTGCTAACATCGACGCCAGCGCGGGGGATGGCCGATCTCGGTAATATGCGAGCCGCCGGCATCCGCACGGTCATTCACCTCAAACCGCAATTCACGGACGAACGAAATCTGGATCCCGGCTACTGGCTGGCCGGCACCGGCCTCCGGCACGCCTTCGTGTCGGCAACCGCGACATCGGCTGGCGCATTGCTGCCACCGGCACTTGACCCGGCGGTCGACGGCTTGGTCGCCAAGTCGGGCCCGGTGATCTACAACATTCCGCTGTCTTCCGCCGGGACGCTGAGCGACGCGGACTTGCCGGCCTACGCGCGGGAAATTGCGCAGCAGCTTCGTGCCGGAACGGCAGTGCGGCGTCTGCGCGCCGCACTGCCGCATACGGTCTATATGCAGTCGCAGAGCCAACCGTCACGCTACATCATCGTCAGGATCGACGACTACCGGGTCAATCCGAATGATAACGGGGCGCACGTTGAATTCACGGACCGGCTCATGGAGTTAGGCATTCCGATGACCGAGGCGGTCTTTCCCGGGGGCGCCGTCTCAATCGCAAACGATGCCGCCGCAAGGATCCGGCTCGCTTCACTGACAACGTACGCCGGCTACGAGGCCGCCGCACACGGCTTCAATCACACGCCGCGCGAGATGGCCGGAAATACGCTAGAGCACAATGAAACTCTCGTAAGGGAAAGCCTTCGCGCCATCAACGATGCCACCGGGTTTGTTCCAGCCAGTTTCATTCCACCCAATAATGCATTCGACAACAACAGCCTAATGGCGCTTTCGCGATGCGGTGTCTCCAATTTCAGCGCCGAACGTGGCGACTACAGCTGGATCTGGGGCTTGGACAAGCACGGTCTGCTGCACGCATCGAATAACGTTCATCCCGAGAAAAACTGGGATAACGATATTCCGTTGTTCACGCCCGATGAGATGCTTTACCAACTGGGCGGTAGAAACGACGCCGTCTTGGCGATCCATCCCGCGACCCTCTCCACCCCTCAAAGGCGGCGGGATTGCTTCGATCTGCTTGAGACGCTGCGCAAGCTGCCAGAAACGGAACTCACCAATTTCGATCAGTACGTCGGCAAAGTCAGCCAGCCCATGCCGATGCTTCAAACCGTCCGCAATACGCGGACCATGGTCGAAGTCATCGACAGCCGGGAAACCGGTTTTGAGCCGCCGTCGCAGGCCAGCCTGATGGAGGACGCGGCAACGGCCTGGCAATATTTCGATGCCTGGCAAAAGAAGTTCGACGTGCTGGTTCCCGGCACCGGCTGGCGGGAGGGCAAGAGGCTGGAAGCCTATCCGTTCCTCACCATGTGGGATGTGGCGTCGCTGGTCATGGCGCATGTCGCCGCACACCGCATCGGGCTCATCGACGACGCGCGCCTCGACCGCGCGGCGGCCGGCATCGTGAAGTTCCTCGCCCGCTCGACCTTCAAATTCGGCAAGCTGAAACTGCCGCCGGCGGAAGCGCCGATCGGCCGCGCCCGCGGGCAACGCAAGGGATTCGATTCGACCGACACCGGCCGCCTGCTGATCGCGCTCCGGGTTCTCGACAATGTGTCGGGCGGCTCGCTCGGCATCGGCAAGCTCGTGGCTGGCTGGGACCTGGCCGCGGCGGCCCGCGACGGCGAACTGCATAATGTCGCCAGGGGACGGTTCGACGCGAGCCAGTCCTATTCCTACGCGCACTACGTCGAGCGCGGCTATCGCCTGTGGGGTATCGAAATCCAGCCCGCCTTCCGCGAAACCGATCCGCTGTCGAGCATGGACGCGACGCTCCGGCTCATCGAGGAGATGCGGGCCAAAGGCCGTATCGCCACCGAGCCGAGCGCAACCGAGGCCGTCGAACTGGGCCAATCGGACTACGGCAAGATCATGAGCGACATGCTGCTCGCGGCGCAGATCGAGCGCCACCGCCAGACCGGCATTCCGACTTGCGTTTCCGAAGGCCCGCTCGACCGGCGGCCGTGGTTTGCCTATCAGGGCTATCAGGTCATGGGCGACGGGTCCGGCGAATGGCCCGTCGACGCGCCGCCGGGCGGCAGGAAATATCTGACGGCGAAGGCCGTGGAGACTATCAGGGCAGTCAGCACCAAGGGTTGCTTCCTGTGGCTCGCGGCGCGGCCCGGCGCCTATTCGGCGATGCTTCACGGCCTTGCCCGCGACCGCGCCAGGATCTCCGGATTGGGCTTCGCATCGGCGCTTCTCGAGCAGAACCTGAAACCGATCGATCTCTCCGACGTCAATACCAACGGCATCATCCTCGAAGCCCTGGCTTTTGTGCTGGGTGGCCGCAAGCCACTGATCGAGTTCGGGCCGGAAAATATCGGCCCGCTGACCGAGCTCCGCTGACGGAATCCGCTCCGGCGGCGAATTGACAATTTCCCCACGAGTCCGTCTGATGGGCGCCTTTCCAGCAGGGCGGCACGACGTCCGGTGC
>JANMQL010000325.1:0-3609 GCA_031370475.1 Hyphomicrobiales bacterium
GACTGCCTGTGGGTCGGGCATTTCGATCTCTCGGTCTCGCTCGGCATTCCCGGCCAGTTCGACCACCCGAAGTTCCTCAAGGCGATCGACCGGGCCATCACCGCCACGAAAAAGCACAAGAAGTCGCTCGGCCGGCTGGTGCCGACCACCGATCTCGGCATTGCGCTTTACAAGCAAGGTTTCGATTTCTGCTGCTATTCCGGCGATGTCTGGGTGCTGCAGAACGCGCTGGCCGAGGCGATCGGCAAGCTGCGGAAAGGGTGCAAGTGATGGCGGGCAAATTCCGCGTCGCACTTTCCAGTGACTTCAAGAAGGCCGACGGTTCGCCGACGTTTCCGGATTTCGATCTGGCGCCGCTCAGATCAGCGCCGAATGTGGAGGTGGCGTTTCTCGACGATGTTAACCCCATGCTGAGCACCAGGTTCACACCCGCGACGCCGTTGCGTGCCGATCAGCTCGAGGATTTCGATGCGCTGATCCTGCTGATTCACCGTTTCGATGCGACCAGTGTGCCGAAAAGCGGCAGGCTCACGGCGGTGGCGCGCTTCGGCGTGGGCTACGACACGGTGAATGTTGCCGACTGCACGGCGGGCGACATCGCGCTCTGCATCACGCCCGACGGCGTGCGGCGCCCGGTGGCGGTGTCGATCCTCACATTCATGCTGGCGCTCACCGGCAAGATGATGATGAAGGACAAGCTGGCGCGCCTGGGCCCCGAGGGCTTCGCGACGAAGGGCCAGCACATGGGCGTTGGCCTCGTCGGCAAGACGCTAGGGTCTCTTGGTGTGGGCAATATCGGCGCGGAAATGTTCCGGCTGGCCAGGCCTTTCGACATGAAGTTTATCGCCCACGACCCCTTTGCCGACCCGAAAGTCGCGGTCGAACTCGGCATAGAGCTTGTCGGCATCGAAGATCTTTTCACGCGCGCCGACATTCTCACTGTCAATTGTCCGCTGACGCCCGACACGCATCACATCGTCAATGCCGAACGCCTCGCGCTGATGAAGAAGACGGCCTATTTGATCAACACGGCACGCGGCCCCATCGTCGACCAGAAGGCCCTCACCAAGGTGCTGCAGGAGGAGCGCATCGCCGGCGCCGGGCTCGATGTCTTCGAAGTCGAACCCACGGACCCGAACGATCCCCTGCTTAAGCTCGACAACATCATCGTGGCGCCGCATGCGTTGTGCTGGACCGACCAGTGTTTCGCCGGCATTGGCGCAGTCGACGTCAAGGCGGTGCTCGACGTCCAACACGGCCGCGTGCCGCGCGGCGTCGTCAACAGGGAAGTTCTCGACTCGCCACGATTCAAGGCGCGTCTGGAAGACTACAGGAGCCGCTTCGGCGCCTGACAATGTAAGAAACGGGAGGAAACCATGATTACAAGACGGAAACTGGGCTGGATCGGCCTGGCCGCCACGTTCGCGGTCACGCTGGCGCAGCCGGCCTGGGCGGAAAGTGCCGCGGACATCGCAGTCAAGGAGGCCCAGAAATACCGGGGCCAGACCATCACTATCGTCTGGGAAGCGGGACTGCAGGCCCTCGATCCCCTGAACTTCTCGGGGCCCAAGTGGAAAGAGCTCACCGGCATCGACGTCAAGGTGGTCGAGGTCTCGACCGCCGAGATGTTCACCAAGATCATGCAGGACTACAAGTCGGGCGCGGGTGCCTATGACGCGCTCAACGTGATTCCGGCCTGGATGCCCGACCTGGCGCAGGCCGGCGCCCTCGAAGTGCTCGATCCCTATGTCGACAAATACGGCTTCCGCGACAAGTTGCAGAAGATCGCCCCGACCTATCGCGACAACCAGATGATGGTGGACGGCAAGATCTACGGCTTCCCGGACGACGGCGACGTGTTCCTGATGTATTACCGCAAGGATATTTTCGCCGATCCGGCGGTGCAGGCGGCGTTTAAGGAAAAGACCGGCAAGGATCTGGCGGTGCCCAAGACCTGGGCCGAATTCGACGTGACGGGTGCCGCGCTGACCGACATCCTCAAGGAAAAGGGCATCTACGGCGCCGCCTTCTTCCGCCAGCCGCCCTATACGATGTTCATGCTGCAAGAACGCTTCCGCAATGAAGGCGGCAAGTTCTTCGACGCCGACACCATGAAGGCGACGATCAATTCCGACATCGGCGTCAGGGTTCTCACCGAGATGCGCGAGGAGAACAAGTTCATGCCGCCGGGTGTCGAACAGTTCGGCTTCGTGGAAAATCTCGCGGCCTTCCTGCAGGGCCAGACGGCGATGACCATCTCCTGGCCGCCCTATGGGCGCTGGGCGGCGGGCTATGGCACCGACGAGGAAGTTCTGAGCTGGGTGCCGAAATCGACGATCGCCGGCAAGGTGGGTTATGCCCTGCCGCCGGGCGGGCACCCGGAACTGGCGGCGGGCTTCGCGCTGTCGGTGGCCTCCACGTCCAAGAACAAGGACGCCGCCTATCTGTTCATCCAGTGGCTGAACAGCGAGGATATCAGCCTGCAGCGCGTGCAGTTGCCCTATGCCCTGCGCGATCCATTCCGCACCTCGCATTTCACCAGCCCGGAATATCTGGCGAAATGGCCCGACGCGAAGGACTATCTTGCGGCGCTCCAGGCCGGCGCCAATTCCGGCCTGCTCGACCTGTCGCTCTTGCAGACCGACAAGTATGAGGAAGTGCTGCGCCAGGCGATCTCGAAGCTGTGGGCGGGCGACGATCCGAAGGCGATCCTCGATCAGGCCGCGGCCGATTGGGATGCGATCACCGAGAAGGTCGGCGTCGACAAGCAGAAAGCCGTCTATAATAGCTGGGCCGCCAAGTCCGGCGCCTATCCGAAGATGTAACGAGCTTGCTTCACACTTGTCATTGCCGGGCTTGTCCCGGCAACCCATTGTGCCGCATGCTCGACATTCGAGTTTGTTGAACCATGGGTCCCCGGGACAAGCCCGGGGATGACAGAGTGAAGAGGCTGACCCCGACGGCAATCTATCCATGCACAGCACTGCCACGATTGGTATCCACCCGGACCGGCACTTCAAACACTGGCTGATCGCTCCGGCGGTGTTCCTGCTGTTGCTGATAGGGCTGTTTCCGCTGGTCTATTCGCTGGTCGTGGCCTTCATGCGGCTCACCATGCTGGAGTCGGACACGTCCTTCGCCGGGTTCGCCAATTTCGCCGCCCTGTTCAAGGACAAGCGACTGTGGGAGTCGCTGCTGCACACGGCGCTTATCACGGCAATTGCCCTGCCAGCCGAACTCCTGCTCGGCCTCGCCATGGCCTATCTGTTCCTCGAACCTATGCGTGGACGGCAGATTTTTGTATCCCTCCTGGTGCTGCCCACCATCATCTCGCCCATTGTTGCGGGCGCCACCTGGCGGCTGCTGTTCGACAACCGGTTCGGCCCGATCAATCAGATTCTCGGCTGGTTTGCCGGCCATCCGGTCGCGGCTCTCTGGACAATCAGTCCGAAGCTCGTCTACCCCGCCATCGTCTTCTGCGAAATCTGGCAGTGGACGCCGTTCATGTTCCTCATTCTGCTGGCGGCGCTGTCCAATGTCGACAAATCGCTCACCGAGGCGGCCGAAATCGACGGCGCCGGATTCTGGCGCAGTTTCCGCCGCATCGTG
>JANMQL010000436.1:0-8856 GCA_031370475.1 Hyphomicrobiales bacterium
TGAGGGTCTTGTCGAAACTCGACATGGTTGCCGTCACCGTGATGACGACGAAGGGCGTTGCCAGTGCGGTGTGCGCCAGGATGATGCCAAGCCTGGTGCCCGCCAGGCCAAACTGCGCGTAGAATTTGAACATGCCGATGGCCGAGATGATCACCGGCACAATCATCGGCGAAATCAGCACCGCCATGACGCTGGCGCGGGCCGGGAAGTTGCTGCGCGACAGTCCCAGTGCCGCCACCGTGCCGAGGAACGTCGCCAGTATCGTCGTGGCGATGGCGACGATGAAGCTGACCTTCAATGCGCCCGACCAGCGTGGATTGAAGAAAAAGTCATTGTACCATTTCAAGGAATAGCCAGGCATCGGATAACTGAAGAAGCTCTCGGAATTGAACGACAGCGGCATGATCGCCAGGATCGGCGCGATCAGGAACAGCAGCACCAGGCCGACGAAAACGCGCAGCCCGTAATAGGCGAATTTCTCTCCGGCCGTCACGTATGCGGGAAAGGCCATGGCCGCTTATCCGAGCTTCATGCGGTCGATGCCGATGAGCTTGTTGTAAACATAATAGAGAATGAGGGTGGCGGTGAGCAGGATGGTGCCGAAGGCGCAGGCCTTGCCCCAGTTGTTCTCGCGGTTGATGGCGTCGGCGATGAAGCCCGAGACCATCTGGTCGGTGGGTCCGCCGACCAGTGCGGGGGTGATGTAATAGCCGAGGCTCAGGATGAAGGTGAGCAGACAGCCCGCCGCGACACCGGGCAGCGTCTGCGGCATGTAGACCCTGAGGAACGCATAGAAGGGCGTGGCGCCGAGCGATTTGGCCGCCCGCATGTAGGTGGGCGAGATGGTCTTCATCACGCTATAGATCGGCAGCAGCGTGAAGGGCAGCTGGATGTGGGTCATCGCCACGATCGTGCCGAAGCGCGAGAAGATGAGTTTCAACGGGTGGTCGGAAATTCCCAGGGCGATAATCAGGTCGTTGACCACGCCATTGTCCTGCAGCAGCACGAACCACGCCGTGGTGCGCACCAGAAGCGAGGTCCAGAACGGCAGCAGCACGAAGATCATCAGCAGGCTGGCGGTCTTTTGCGGCAAGGTCGCCAGCATGTAGGCGACGGGATAGCCGAGGATCAGCGTGCATGTGGTGACCAGCAGGCTGATGCCGATGGTGCGCAGCAGCACGTCGACGTAAATCGCCCGGTTGGCGGGCACCCGCTCGATGGAGCCGTCGGCGGCCTGGCGCAGGTCGAGCATGCTGAGAAGATAGAATGGCGTGTAGGCGCTGGAACTGCGCTTGATGGTGGCCCAGGTATCGGTCTGCCCCCATATCGGATCGATGGCGAGGACGGCCTCCCTGTAGGGGCCGCCTTCCAGGGCAGCGGCCTTGCGCCCGGTTGTCACGACCTTGGAGCGGATGCCCGAAATCTCGTAATTCAGGCGTTTGCCGATCATTGCCGTCATCTTGTTCTGGTTCGCCGCTCTCATGTCCTGCACGAAGGCCGCGAACACCGCCTCGCCCGGCACGTCCTTGCCGTCCCAGGCCCGCAGGGCGATCACCGTCTGGGGAAGATTGTCGCTGACATCGGGATCGTAGATCGCATTGAACAGCATCACCGCGATCGGCATCAGGAAGGTCAGCGCGATGAACAGGAACAGTGGGGAAATGAGGGTCAGGGCCTTGATGCGCTCGCGCCGTTCGGTCTGGCGCAGCTTGATCTTGAGCGGCGTGCCATCGGCGGTCCGTACGATGCCATCGTTCAGTACGGCGCCAGCCATCGCCATGCCCGGTATTCCCAAATGATTTTGAATTCAGGCGGGGAGAAGGTTGCCCTTCTCCCCGTTGCGCGTGTTGCTTACTGGGCGAGCCAGGCGTTGAAGCGCTCGCGCAGTTCGTCGCCATGATCGGCCCAGAACTGCGGATCGACGTTCAGCGCCGTCTTCATGTTGTCCGGCGCCGTCGGCAGGTCGCCGAGAACGCTCGGATCGACCATCGGGCTCGAGTCGAGATTCGAAGGACCGTAGGAGATATACTTGGTCTGGTCGGCCATCCGCTGCGCGTCGGACGAATACGCAACGAAGCGATAGGCGCCATCGAGCTTGGGCGTGCCCTTCGGAATCGCCCACCAATCCCAATCCGGAGCCTGACGGTCCCAGATGATCTTGAACGGCTTGTTGTCGACCTTCACGGCGTTATAGAAGCGGCCGTTCCAGTCCGAGGCGATCGCCACCTGACCGTCGGCGAGGAGCTGCGGCGGCTGGGCGCCCGCTTCCCACCAGACGACGTCCTTCTTGATGGTGTCGAGCTTCTTGAAGGCCCGGTCGACGCCTTCCGGCGTTCCCAGAACCTTGTAGACATCGGCCGCATCCACGCCATCGGCGATCAGCGCCCATTCCAGGTTCACAAAGGGGCTCTTCTGCAGCGCCCGCTTGCCGGGGAACTTGGCCATGTCGAACAGATCGGTCATCTGGGTCGGCGGCGGATTAAGCTTGGTCGTGTCGTAAGCCAGCACCGTGGAATACACGATGTTCGGAACGGCGCAGTCCTGCAGGTCGCCGCCGATGAACTTGGAACGGTCGAGGCCGAGCTTGCTCCAATCGATCGTCTCGAGAATGCCTTCGGCGCAGGCGGCAAGCGCCGTCTGCGTGTCGACGTCGACCACGTCCCAAGTGATCGACTTGGCCTCGATCATGGCGCGCAGCTTGGCGATTTCGCCGTTATATTCTTCTTCCGTCACCTTGTTGCCGTCCGCGACGAAGGGCTCGATGAAAGCCTTGCGCTGGCTCATCGAATAGGCGCCGCCCCACGACACGACGGTGAGTTCGTCGCCCGCCTGGGCTGGAGCCGCGGCGATAAACGCGGTGCTGGCGAGAAGTGCCGCGCCGAACACGACTGAAAGTTTCTTCATACGGATGTTTCCTCCTGATGCGCCGGTAATCCGGCCGATGAAATGATTCACGGAGGATTGATGCGCGGCGCGTGTGCCTGCAAAACAGCAGGACCCGCGCCGCAAAATCGAACCTCCCCTTCCTGCGCCCTCGGACCCTGGCAGAGCCCCTCGCAACCCTGTGCGCGACTCCGCTTGCGGCTCTTTTTGGTGAGCGTTGGTGAAAGATACTAACGGCGCTTTGCCGGGCCGTCACTAGAGTTTTTTGGGGCGAAGCCGGAAATATCGCTAATGCTTACCAGAACGGCACCTCGGCCGGCGATAGCCTGCCGCCAATGCGGATCGGCGCCACCGCCTTGGCCAGCCCCGTATGATCGTCGGTCTCCACCGCCACGCCGCATAGCGTCGCCGGTCCCTCGGCCGGCTTGAAGCGTTCGACTGGAAGTTTCCGCAGGAAGCGGTTGAGCGGCTCGACCTTGTCCATGCCGATGATGGAATCATAATCGCCGGTCATGCCGGCGTCGGTCATATAGGCCGTGCCGCCGGGGAGGATTTGATGGTCGGCCGTCGGCGTGTGGGTATGTGTCCCAACGACAAGGCTGGCGCGGCTGTCGGCGAAATGGCCGATGGCCATTTTCTCCGACGAGACCTCGCCGTGCATGTCGATGAGGATGGCATCGCATTCCTTGCCCAGTGGGCAGGCCTCGAGCTCGCGCGCCAGCGCCGGGAAGGGATCGTCGAGCACGGGTTCGATCATCACCCGGCCCATGACATTGACGACCAATACCCGGCGGCCCGAGGCCGTATCGATCAGCGCCGAGCCCCGGCCCGGGCATCCTTGAGGCCAGTTGACCGGGCGCAGCAGAGTGGGATGGCGCTCGATGAACACCAGAGCCTCGCGCTGGTCGAAGGCATGATTGCCCAGCGTCACCACATCGGCGCCGGCCGCCAGAAGCCCCAGAAAAATCTCCTCCGTGATGCCGAAGCCATGGGCGGCGTTCTCGCCGTTGACCGCCACCAGATCGGGCCGGTAGCGCTCGCGCAAGAGCGGCAGTTCGCGGCCGATCGCCTCGCGCCCAGCCCTCCCCACCACATCGCCGATGAAGATCAGCCGCACTTGGTCGTTGCTTTCTCGGTCATGATCCAGTCCAGCCGTTGGTCGTAAGGGCCGTGCGGCACTTCTGGCATTTCCTGGGCGGAATAGGCAACGCCGATTGCCGTGATCTGCTTCAACTTGCGCAATTTTTCCAGGGTCCGGTCATAGAAGCCGCCGCCATAGCCGAGCCGGTAACCCTGGCGGTCGAAGGACAGCATCGGCACCAGCAATACACCGGGCGAGACCTCCGGCGCCGTCTCGGGCGGCATTGGAATTTCCCAAATGCCCGGCACCGTCGGTTCTCCCGGCGCCCAGGCACGGAAAACCAACGGCGAGTCCTCGCCCACCACCACCGGCATGGCTGTCACCCAGCCCTCGCTGTGCAGCCGGGCAAGCAGCGGCAGCAGCGATATCTCGCTCTTGTAGGGGAAGAAGCCGGAAATGGTCCGCTGCTCCGGTTGACGGATGAAGGGAAGTCCGCGCTCTGCCAGCGCCGGCCCCGCTGCTTCATGCAGAAGCGGGTGGGCCGCGCCACGCCGCTTCGCCGCCTCGCTGCGCGCCCGGCGCTTGTCTTCTGCTAAGTTCATGAAAACCTTTCGGAAAGCGGCGGACCACCATAGGCCGTGGGAGGTTACGATCCCGGGTCCCTACTTACGTAGGTGGGCACCGTTTACGCCGGACCACGGTCCGGCACAGGGACAGCTCCCAAGGATAATCGCATAGGCCCCAGGGAAAAAGTCTCCGCACGCACCGGGCAGCCCGCCACCGGCCAATGTAGGCCGGGAAAAGGCCGAAATCCAGTGTGGCGCTATTTCCCCAATTCCGTCGCCACCGCCTCCAGCCGCTTGGCGGCGATGTCGAGGCGCTCCGACAGGGTTTCCTCGACCTTCTTCAGTTCCCCCTGGGCGGCCGCCCGGGCCTCGCGCAGGCCGCGCACCTGGTCTTCCAGATCCTCGATCTTGCGGATCGCTTCCGATAGCCGGTCGGCCACCATCAGCCCCGACATGACGAGCAGGCGGATGTCGCCGACTGTGCCGACGCTCTGGCGGATGCGCGTCACCTCGGCGTCAAGCAGCCGCGCCAGTTCCTTGAGATGCTGCTCCTCGCCGTCGGGACACTGCATGGTGTAGGGGCGGTCGTTCACCTGGACCACGACTTGCGCCATCTGCCTCAGCCCCCGTTGTTGCTGTGGAGAACGGCGCGGATACGCGACATGGCGGCGTCAATCTTTCCCACCGCCTGTTTGCTGGTTTCGACCAGTTCGGAAGCCTTGGCACGCACCAGATCGAGCTCGTTGGCGAGTTTAGACCGGTCCTTGCGCAGCAGATCGGCCTCGCTGGTCAGCATTTCGGCGGTTTTCTGCCCCTCCTGGCGGCGCAGCACCGCCGCCTCGAACAGCCGCAAGGCCGCCTCGAAGCGTCCGAACGCTTCATCCAGTTTATGAGTGTCTGCCATCACCGCCCCTGGCAAAGCACGAGAATCCCCAATTCTGACCGACTCTTACCACAGGCCCGCGCCGGAGCAAGGGCAACCGCAAACAGCCAGAAATAGGGTTTTTTTCCGCTTCAGCGCCCGTAAAGATAGCTGGGCAGCCACATGCCGATGGCCGGGAACATGTAGAGCAGCGCCATGGCCACCAGGACAATGACGATGAACGGCATGACTCCGGCGAAAATGTCGTTGATCGACACGTCCTTGGGCGCAACGCCTTTCAGATAGAATGGCGCCATGGCCACCGGCGGCGACAGGAAGGACGTCTGAATGTTGAGGGCGATCAGCAGGCCGAAGAACAGCGGATCGATGCCGAAGTGATCGAGCAGGGGCAGGAAGATCGGTACGAAGATGACGATGATCTCGGTCCATTCCAGCGGCCAGCCGAGCAGGAAGATGATGATCTGGGCGACCAGCAGGAACATGAAGGGCGAAAGATTGAGCCCGACCACGAAGTCCTTGATCACCGCGTCGCCGCCCAGGATGGCGAACACCGCCGAGAAGGTGAAGGAACCGACGAACAGCCAGCACACCATGGCCGAGGTCCGCGCCGTCAGATAGACCGACTCCTTGAGTTTTTCGAAGGTCAGCGAGCGGTAGGCCGCGGCCAGCACCAATGCGCCGAGCGCGCCGATGGCGGCGGCTTCCGACGGCGTGGCAAGTCCGAACATGATGGCGCCGAGCACCGACAGGATGAGCAATGCCAGCGGCACGAAGGAGGTGAACAGCTCGCGGACGACGGTGGCGAAGGGCACGTCGCGCTCGGCCTTCGACAAGGACGGCGCCAGCGCCGGATTGATCATGACGCGGACGATGACGTAGACGATGTAGAGGCCGGCCAGCATGAGGCCGGGAAAGAATGCCCCGGCATAGAGCTGCACCGGCGAGACGCCCGCCGTGGCGCCGTAGAGGATCAGCATGATGCTCGGCGGAATGAGAATGCCGAGGCAGCCGCCGGCGCAGACGACACCGGCCGAAAGCCTCACGTCATAGCCCTGCCGCAACATCGCCGGAAAGGCGAGCAGACCCATGAGGGTCACCACCGCGCCGACAATGCCGGTGGCCGTGGCGAAGAGCGCGCAGGTCGCCAGCGTCGCCACCGCCAGCGAGCCGGGTACGCCGCCCGCTGCCAGCTGGATCGAGCGGAACAGCCGGTCAAGAATATTGGCGCGCTCGACGATGTAGCCCATGAACACGAACAGTGGCACCGAGATGAGAACGTCGTTGGTCATCACCGACCAGGTGCGCTGCACCAGCAGCGACATGACCGGTTCCCAATTGCCGTCGAAGGCGAGCCAGGCGAAGCCCACGCCCATCGCCATCAGCGTGAAGGCGATCGGATAGCCGAACATGATGAGCACGACGAATAGAAACAGCATGAACACGCCGAGTTGCGGGTCGGTCATGGCTTCGACTCCTCGCCCGCATGCTGCGCCAGAATGACTTTTTCAAGCTCCTCGACGTCGTGCAGCCGCTGCGGCCAGGCGCCGGTCTTCAGGCAGATCAGGCAGCGAACCACTTCAACCATGCCCTGCAGAAGCAGGAACACGCCGGTTACCGGAATGAGCGTTTTGTAATGGTAGATGGGCGGTCCGTCGGGACTATAGGCCGAGTGCTCGTGGTTGACCCAGGACTGCGCCGCGAAACCGTAGCCCGAGTAGATGAAGGCGATGATGCCGGGGAAGAAGAACAGGAAATACAGCACCAAATCCATCCACGCCTGGGTCTTGGGCTGCCAGGCGCGATACAGGAAGTCGCCGCGCACATGGGCATTGCGCGACAATGCATAAGCGCCCGCCATGATGAACAGCGTGCCGTAGAGGATATAGCTGGCATCGAAGGCCCACGATGTCGGCGACCGCAGCACATAGCGCGCGAACACTTCGTAGCTGATCGCGAAAGTCAGCAGCACGATGCTCCAGGCGAAGAAATGGCCGACCGAGGTGCTGACCTGGTCGACCGGAATGAGCAGGCGCTGCAACCTCTTGCCCCAGGCCTCGCCCGCCTCGCGCGGCCGCAATTGCAGCCAAAAGCTGCCGAACACCGCCATAACACCCGCCCAGAACACCAGCGGTGAATAGGCCGTCGTGCCCTTCTCCGCATGGGCAGCGGATAGCAGATCGCAATTACCGCCGAAGATCATCAGGCAGTGGAAGCTGTTGGCCGGCCGCAGTCCCTTGGCGGCGACCATCTGGCCGACCTCGCCAAAAGCATAGAGCGACCAGAAGATCGCCGCAATGACAAGCGCCACACCCGCCGCGAATAGAATAAACGGCAGCCGCCCGCGATTCATGCCGCATTACCCCTTTGATCGATCCCCAATTTCGCCTTCCTCCCCGCCGCTGCCAAACAGGAGCGGGCACGGGACCCGCTCCTGTTCGCATGCATGGCAACTCTTCCGGTGCATCTCAGCCCGCGAAGAAATGATCGAAGGCCATCTTCTGATCGACTTCCAGCTCGAACTGCGTGGCTACGACGCGCTTAGCCCAAGCCTTCTGGCTTTCGACGACCTTGGCGAAGAACGGCTCAGCCGATTGCGCGGCGATCACCGCATCCCAGGCCGCGAGTTGCGCTTGCAGCACCGAATCCGGGGTGCGGTGCACCCTGACGCCCGCTTCCTTTATGGCCGCGAGATCGTTGGCATAGCGGTCCATCGCCTTCCAGCTCATGTCGGAGGATGAAGATTCCGCCGCATACTTGACGACCGCCTGAAGCTCCGGTGCGAGGGCGTCGAACTTGACCTTGTTGAAGATGATTTCGAAGCACTCGGCCGATTGATGATAGCTCTGCAGCATATAGTCCTTCGATACATCCGGAAAGCCGAGCAGCTTGTCGGAGGACGGGTTGTTGAACTCGGCCGCGTCGAGCAGGCCGCGATCCATGGCGGGCACGATTTCGCCGCCGCCCATGATGGTCACGGCCGCTCCCATCTGCTTGAACAGATCGGCCGACAGGCCGACGGTGCGGTACTTGAGGCCGACCAGCTGGCTCGCGTCCGTGATCTCGCTCTTGAACCAGCCGAGCGGCTGCGTCGGCATCGGGCCGGTGAGGAATCCCACCAGATTGAGTCCCAGCACCTGCTGCACCAGCTCATCGTAGAGAGCCTGGCCGCCGCCGTATTTCATCCAGCCGAGCATCTGGTTGGCGCGCCAGCCCCAGGCCGGCGGCGTTCCGAACAGCGAATAGGCCTTGTGCTTGCCGTACCAGTAGGCGCACACGCCATGGCCGCCGTCGAGCGTGCCGGCCAGCACCGCGTCCTGCACTTCAAAAGCCTTGGCAACCGAGCCGGCCGGCAGCAGCTCGAGCTTGAGCCGCCCGCCCGCCATGTCGTTGACGCGGGTGACGAAGTCGGAAGCATATTCGTGGAAAATATCCTTGGCGGGCCA
>JANMQL010000085.1:0-7287 GCA_031370475.1 Hyphomicrobiales bacterium
CGCGCCGACCGCCTCGGACCCGAAGCGCAACGTCCTAACGCTGACCAACGACTCCGACTTCCCGCTGACGAACGTGAAGGTCCAGTTGGACGTTTATTACAACGGGTCCACCGTCGCCGGCTCCCACAAGGACTTCGCCGCCCTTAATGAGAAACAGATTGAAGCCGGCGAGAAGTCCTTCGCTAACCCGCGCAATTCGGCCGCCGGCTCGCTCCGCCAGCTCGATCCGGCGATCACCGCGGCGCGGCCCTTGCGTTTTTTCGCCTATACTTGGGGCGAGGCGCCGGAATTGCCGGGCAAGACCCAATGGGAGGTGATCCAGGCCTTCAAGCGCTGGGGCTTTCCGGTCAACGGACTGATGAAGCTGTGCCGCTCGACGGAGGAGCTGTTCGCCCATTACCGGGAGATCGAAAGCAAGCGCGCCGATCTCGGTTACGACATCGACGGCGTCGTCTACAAGGTGAACCGGCTCGACTGGCAGGAGCGGCTGGGTTTCGTCTCGCGCAGCCCGCGCTGGGGGCTGGCCCATAAATTCTCGGCCGAGAAGGCCACAACCGTCCTCGAAGGTATCGACATCCAGGTTGGCCGCACCGGGGCGCTGACGCCGGTGGCACGGCTCAGGCCCGTGACCGTTGGCGGTGTCGTCGTCTCCAATGCCACTCTGCACAATGAGGACGAGATCGCCCGCAAGGATATCCGCATCGGCGACACGGTGATCGTGCAGCGGGCCGGCGACGTCATTCCGCAAATCGTCGGTTTCGTTCCGGAGAAGCGGCCGGAATCCGCCAAGCCCTATGAATTCCCGAAAACCTGCCCGGCCTGCGGCAGCCGTGCCGAGCGCGAAGAGCGCGATGGCGGCAAGACCGATGTGGTGCGCCGCTGCACCGGTGGCCTCATCTGCCCGGCCCAGCGGGTCGAGCGGCTCAAGCATTTCGCCTCGCGCAATGCCTTCGACATCGAAGGCCTCGGCGACAAGATCGTCGAGGAATTCTACACGGACGGCTTGATCCAATCGCCGCCCAATATCTTCACGCTCGAAGCCCGCGACCGGGGCTCGCTCAAGAAACTCAAGGACCGCGAAGGCTGGGGCGAGGCGAGTGTTGCGAAACTCTTCGCCGCCATCGATGCGCGCCGCACCGTTGGGCTCGACCGCTTCATTTTCGCGCTCGGCATCCGTCATGTCGGCGAGACGACGGCCCGGGTGCTGGCGCGGGCCTATGGCGCGGCCGAGGCGTTCCGCGACCAGATGATGGCGGCCGCCAAGGGTGCGGAGACCGAAGCCTGGCAGGAACTCACCTCCCATGACGGCATCGGCGATGTGGTGGCCGAAGCTCTCACGCAATTTTTCGGCGAGCCGCACAATGTCAAAGTGGTGAACGAACTCCTCGAACACGTCACCGTCACGCCGCTCGCCGCCGTTAGCACCGGTTCGGTGATCGCCGGCAAGACCGTGGTGTTCACCGGCGCTCTCGAAAAAATGACGCGCGAGGAGGCCAAGGCCATGGCCGAGCGGCTCGGCGCCAAGGTGGCGGGTTCGGTGTCGAAGAAGACCGACCTCCTGGTCGCCGGACCCGGTGCCGGATCGAAGCTCAAGGACGCCCAAAAATACGGCGTCGAGGTGATCGACGAGGCCGCGTGGTTCCGGAGAGTGGGCGAGGTCTAAGCCTTCTCAATCGAGCGGCGCGCAGGCCCGTTTCAGCCAGTCCAGTTCGGCGCCTTCGAGAAAGGCGCCAATCTCCTTCAGCACTCGGGCGTGATAGGCGTCGAGCCAGGCGAGTTCGTCCTTCGTCAACGGACGCTGTTCGATCAGGCGCCGGTCGATGGGGCAGAGCGTCAGCGTCTCGAAGGAATGCATCGGGCGCTCGCCGCCCTCGACGGCCTCGGGCTCGTGCACCAGGAGCAGGTTTTCGATGCGGATGCCGTAATGGTCCGGCTTGTAGAAGCCCGGTTCGTTGGAGATAATCATGCCCGGTTCCAGCGGCGTGCGGTCGGACTTGTTGATGCGGGCCGGTCCCTCATGCACCGACAGATAGGAGCCGACTCCGTGGCCGGTGCCGTGGTCGTAATCGAGGCCGGCGGTCCACAGGGCGGCGCGGGCGAGTGCGTCGAGCTGCGAGCCGCAGGTGCCCTTGGGAAAGCGGATGCGCGAGACGCCGATCATGCCCTTGAGGACGCGGGTGAAGCGGTCCTTCATTTCGGCGCCGGGTTCGCCGACGATCACGGTGCGGGTAATGTCGGTGGTTCCGTCGCGGTATTGGCCGCCAGAATCGATCAGGAAAATTTCGTCGCGCTTAAGCGGCCGGCTGGCCTCGGGCGTCACGTGATAATGCGGCAAGGCCGCATTGGGGCCGGCAGCGGAAATCGAATCGAAGGACAAATCCATCAACTCGCCGGTCGCCTCGCGAAACGCCTGTAATTTGTCGGCCACCGACATCTCGGTGAGGCCGCCCTTGGCAGCCGCGCCTTCGAGCCAGCACAGGAAACGCGCCATGGCCACGCCGTCGCGGCGGTGGGCGGCGCGCGCCCCTTCCTGCTCGATGCGGTTCTTCTTCGCCTTGGGGAGCGTGCAGGGATCGGTTCCCGGCACGATTGTGGCGCCCGACTTGACAAGGGCGGCGCGGATCGCCTCCGGAGTCCCGCCCTCGTCGATCTGGACCTTGGCCTTGGCACGGCCCAAGGCCTTGAGCGAGGCCAACAGCTTGTCCGGCGGCTTCACGTCCGCCACTTTTTTCACCAGCGCGCGGACATCTTCGGGCAGACGCTTGGGATCGATGAAGAGTTCGGCCTTGCCCTTGCGCTTCAGGATTGCGAAGGCGAGCACCACCGGCGTATAGGGCACGTCGCGGCCGCGGATGTTGAACACCCAGGCGACCGAATCGGGAAGTGTCAGCACGGTGGCATCGGCGCCGGACTTGGCGAGCGCCTTGGCGACCTCGGCAAGTTTTTCCTTTGAACTTCGCCCGGCAAATTGCGTGGGCTGCGTATCGACGGCGGCGAGGGGCAGTTCGGGCTTGCCGCTCCAGATCGCATCGACCGGGTTCGATGGCGCCGCCACGAGTTTCGCCCCCGCCTTGGCGCAGGTCTTCTCAAAACGCTGCGCCTGCTCGGCGGTCAGAAGCCACGGGTCGTATCCGAGCCGGTCGCCCTTTTTTAGATTCTTGGCGATCCATTCGCCGGGCGGCTGATCGGCCAGGTGTTGCGGCGCGAAAATCTTCGTATCCACCTGGCTGCGCACCTGGATGGTGTAGCGGCCGTCGACGAATATGGCGCCCTTCTTGAGGGTGAGGATCGCCATACCCCAGGAACCGGCAAAGCCGGTGAGCCATTTGAGGCGCTCGGCATAGGCGGCGACATATTCGCCCTGAAATTCATCCTGGCGGGGAACGATGAAGCCGGTGAGCTTGCGCTTTTTCAGCTCGGCGCGCAGTGCCGCGACACGCATCGCGGAATGCTTTCGGTGTTCGGTCATCGCGCCTGTCTAGCGGGCCGGACCGGCGAGGGCAATTGCCTCCACTGCTGTAACATGATGCGGCCCTCGATGTTCGCCGTCATCTGCTTCCGGGCGGCGATATAGGCCATGACATCGTTGGCAAGGGCTGCGCGAACACACAAAATTTCAGAGGCGGCAGCGGCCAGTGGAGTTCTCGAAATCGTCAGCCACTGCACCTCCATGTTAGCCGGTTTGCCGGTTAACCAAGCAAATGCGTTTTCGCGGCTTGATGCAACCGTTGCATGACGCACCGGCAGGAAATGGCTTGCAAGTTGGAAAAACCTGTTCCATATAGCCGCCATCGACACTTGGGCCGGACGATTGGCCGCTACGCCCCCGGTTGGGTGCGCGCACGCAAAGACTCCTCCAAATATCGAGAACGGGTCTTTTGGCGCGCCGAAGCAAACCTCGAGACCTCACGACAACCCAACTGAAGGACATCCCATGGATACGGGTACTGTGAAGTGGTTCAACGAGCAGAAGGGCTACGGCTTCATTCAGCCCGACAACGGTAGCAAGGACATTTTCGTCCATATTTCCGCTGTCGAACGCGCAGGACTGCGCACGCTGAAGGAAGGCCAGAAGGTCTCCTTCGAAGTCGTCACCGACAAGCGCACGGGCAAGAGCTCGGCCGGCAACCTCCAGGCTGCCTGATCGTCGGCGAAACCGCTTCGACGGTTCGATGCCCGGCTCCTTGAGCCGGGCATTTTTCATGGTGCGCCGCAAAATAACCAAGAAGCGGTGTTTATGCGAATTACGCATGATGTTTGAGTGAAGTTTGGATAAAAATTGGTAAATCATATGCAAATTTAGTCCTGTTCTACCTGAAATTATGGCAAATAAGTGACAAAAAATTTCGATTAAATATCCAAATTTCAATGAAATAAGGCGATCATCTCGCATCCAAGTCGATGATTAACAAAATATGAATTTAGATATGCTATATACGCATGCCTGATTAGCGGATGACTGGCTGGTGGAGGCGGAGAATCTAACCTATATGCTGCATCGCACAAGCAATAATCACCTCGCGATGACTCATACGGGCTCGTGAGAAGAACAAGGAGAAAGATTATGACCACAGTCACCTATGGCCGCGAAGCGGCCCGTAATGGCGGAACCCATGTGAGCTCCGGCCTGATGGGCCGGGTCAAGGCTTTCCTCGCCCGTTCCAGGGCCGAGCGCCAGCTCGCCCAACTCGACGACCGCCTGCTCGCCGATATCGGACTGAAGCGGTCGGAGATCCGCAGAATGGTTTGGGGCAACTAAGCCTCTTCACGCATCCTCCCAGCCGGCGCCGTGAGCGCCGGTAACTTGGCGCCCGGCGCGAAAGCGGTCCGGGCGCTTTTGTTTTCGCGGCCGGGTCAAGACCAGCGCCGCCCAATTGCCGCGCTCGATGCGCCGGAGCGGAACGAGGCTGCGATTGCGATAGGTGGCGAGAATCCAGCGGCATTGATCGTGAGTGAGGCCGGAGAGGATCAGTGCCCCGCCGGGCCTCAAGCATTGCGACAGGCCCTTCGCTAGCGACACCAGCGGCCGCGCCAGGATGTTGGCGAAGATCAGATCGTAGGGCGCGCCACTGGCGATGCTTGCATGGTTCAGTCCGGGTGCGGCAATCGCCGCGACCAGCGGCCCGGCCATGTTGAGCGCCGCATTGCGGCGGGCGACGCGCACCGCCTCGGGGTCGATGTCGCTGGCCAGCGTTTTGGCGCGCAAAGCCCGCGCCGCCGCGATGGCGAGAACGCCGGTGCCGCAGCCGAGATCGAGAATGCGCCGGGGCCGCCACCGCTTGATCAGCGCATCGAGCGCTAGAAGACAGGCTTCCGTGGTGCCGTGATGACCGGTGCCGAAGGCCGTTCCGGCATCGATCTCGAGCGAGATGCCGCCGGCGCGGCGGCGCGGCCGGTCGTGCGATCCATGCAGGAAGAAGCGCCCCGCGGCCACTGGCGCGAGGCCCCGGAGCGAGCGGGCAACCCAATCGGTATCGGGTAAGCAAGCGATGGTGCCTCGCAGCGCCAGCGCCCTATCGGCGGCGTGTGCGCCGGCTTCGTCTTCAAAGTAGGCAACCGTCTGCCACAGGCCGCGGGCCTCGTCGGTCTCGTTGACGGCGACGGCCAGGGCTTCGATCCGCCAGTCCTCCTCGATGCGTGCCGCAAGCTCTTGCGCCCCGCCGAGGGGAAGGCCGTCGAATATCAGGGTGAAACGCGCTGCGGTCACTTGCCTAGGTCAGCGGCACGATCCGGATTTCGACGCGGCGGTTCTGGGCCTTGCCGGCTTCCGTGTCGTTAGAAGCGATCGGCTGGGTCTCGCCCGCACCATGGACCTCGAAGCGCTGGGAGTTCAGTTGCTGGGCGGTCAGATATCGCGCCACGGCGCCGGCCCGGCGGTAGGAGAGATCGAGATTGTAATCGTCGGCGCCATCGGAATCCGTGTGGCCGTTGACGTCGATCAGCGACTTGTCGAATTCCTGCAGCACCAGCGCCACCGAATTCAGCACCGCGTAGAATCGCGGCTTGATGTCGGCCCGGTCGGTATCGAAGGTGATGTTGGAGGGCATGTTGAGCACGATATCGTCGCCCACCCGGGTCACCGAGACGCCGGTGCCTTCGAGGCGCTTGCGTAGCTTGGCTTCCTGGTTGTCCATGTAGAGGCCGACGCCGCCGCCGGCTAAGGCGCCGATGCCGGCGCCGATCAGCATGGCCTTGCGGGTCTTCACATTGGTCGTGGTGCCGAGGAGGGCGCCGGCCGCCGTGCCGAGCAGGGCGCCGGTGCCGGCGCCGATCGCCGTCTTGGAGAGCTGCTGCTCGCCGGTATAGGGATTGGTGGTGCAGCCGGCGGCGAGAAAAGCCGCGGCGGTCAATGCGATCACGGTGCGATTCATGGGATCCCCTTCATTCCGCCATGCCTATTTGGCGGAACTTGTGGCGGCAATAAGGTTAACGAAGCGTTATTCCGCGTGGTGGCGGGGCGCCAACTATCGCCGGGAAGACCGGCCGGACTCGGTTGCTGCAGTCTTCTTCAGGGCGGCTATGACCGCCTCGGGTTTCTTATCGATGACGGCCAGCAAGGTTCGCGCCGTGCGGTCGGGTTTTCTCCGTCCTTGTTCCCAGTCTCGTACCGTTGCGACGGAGAGGCCGAATTTCAGGGCAAATCCGGCTTGCGAGAGCTGCAGCCGCCGGCGGATTGTACTCACGTCGATAGGCTCGAGATCGTAACGGCGCGCCGGCTTCGCCGCACCCTTGGCGATGGCGATCGCCTCATGCACACTATCGATAAGTTCCTTGCCAAATGTACTCATGGTCGGCTCCTGGTTCCGTGCCGGTAGGCATCCGCCAGTTGCGGCGACAGCCTGGCCAGCTCGTTTCGTTCGGCCTTTGTCAGGTCAGCCTTCCGGCTCTTGCCGTAGACTGCCAGAAGAAAAATCGGCACATCATCGCCACCGAAATAGTAGATGGTGCGAAAGCCGCCGCTCTTGCCCTTGCCGTATCCGGCGTGGCGCAGTTTGCGTGCGCCGCCGGTGCCGGAAATCAGATTGCCGCGGAGCGGATCACCGGCAATGACCACGGCGATCTCCTGCAATTCGTCCTCCGTCAGTCCCGCTGCATTCGCATGCCGCAGAAATGTCGGAGTCAGAAGCACGGTCTGCATTTACAATGCATACGGCAATGCCGTAGTCTTGTCAATTGGCTCCGGAACCTATTCCGCCGCCTCCGCCGCCTCGGCGGCGAGGAAGCCGCCGGACTGGCGCTGCCAGAGCGAAGCGTAGAGCCCGCCCTTGCGCTGCAGCTGCTTGTGGG
>JANMQL010000108.1:0-12510 GCA_031370475.1 Hyphomicrobiales bacterium
GCGGCGGCGGCGGCCCAGGTACCCGACATTGGCCAGCTCATTCCGCCAGCCGATGCCTCGGCGACGGGCCGCATCGTGCAATATGTCCTGTTGCTCACGGTGCTGTCGGTCGCCCCGGGGCTGTTGATCATGGTGACCAGCTTCACCCGCTTCGTCATCGCCTTCTCCTTCCTGCGCTCCGGCATCGGCCTGCAAAGCACGCCGGCCAATCTGATCCTCATCAGCCTGGCGCTGTTTCTCACCTTCTTCGTCATGGCGCCGGTCTTCGACAAGGCCTGGAAGGAAGGATTGCAGCCGCTTGTCGAAAACAAGATCGGCGAAGCGGAAGCCTATCGGCGGATCACCGATCCGTTCCGGACGTTCATGCTGGCCCAGGTGCGGGAGAAGGATCTGGCGCTGTTCGAGGAGATGGCGCGCGCCGGACCCAACCCGCCCGCCGCCGAAGGCGAGGTCGAGTTGCGCATTCTGGTGCCGGCCTTCATGGTCTCGGAACTGCGGCGCGGCTTCGAGATCGGCTTTCTCATCGCCCTGCCGTTCCTGATCATCGATCTCATCGTCGCGACGCTGACCATGTCGATGGGCATGATGATGCTGCCGCCGACGGTGATCTCGCTGCCGTTCAAGGTCTTGTTCTTCGTGTTGATCGACGGCTGGAACCTTCTGGCCGGCAGTTTGATAAAGTCGTTTACCTGATGTTAACCAAGATTCTAAAAAGTCGCCTGCGAGGTTTGTGCGCGTGAGTCGCTGGCAGTGAAGCCCCAATTGGGGCTCCCGGCATGATGCCGCTCTGCCACACCGGTCCGCCCGGCATGTCCCGTTCCAGACAACCTCACGCCCAACGGGCAAAGGGACAGTGTTTCAATGGCCAGCCTTCTGACCAATCCGTCCGCCATGACGGCGCTGCAAAGTCTCAATCATACCAACGCCAAGATGGAGGCGACCCAGCGGCGGATTTCGACCGGCTACCGGGTCGGCACGGCGGAGGACAACGCCGCCTATTGGGCCATCGCCACCACCATGCGGTCGGACAATTCGGCCATGTCGACGGTCATGGATGCACTCGGCCTGGGCGCGGCGACGATCGATGTCGCCTATACGGCGGTCAACAGCGCCATCGAAGTCACCAAGGAGATCAAGAACAAGCTGGTGGCGGCCCGCCAGCCCGGCCTCGACCGCGCCAAGATCCAGTCGGAAATCACCGAGCTGCAGAGCCAGTTGCAGAGCATCGCCGATACCGCCGTATTCAGCGGCCAGAACTGGCTGTCGGTCGATTCGAGCGCCGCCGGCTATAACGTCGTCAAATCGATCGTGTCGAGTTTTTCGCGCTCCGCCGGCGTCATCACTATCGGCACCATCGACGTCGATATCACGTCGCTGGCGCTCTATGACGCCAACGCCGCCGCCGACGGCATTCTCGACAGCATGCGCGATGCGACCGGCGCGGTAAACGCGGCGGGAACCTATTCCGTTGCAACCCTGGACATCTCGGCCCTGACCGACAGCGCCGCCGATATCACCACTCTCGAGTCATATATAAAGGGTGTCGACGCCGCGATGAGCGAAATGACCGACGCGGCCTCGAGCCTTGGCGCGGTCAAGCAGCGCGTCACCTTGCAAAAGGACTTCGTCAAATCCCTGATGGACGCCATCGACCGCGGCGTCGGCGCCCTCGTCGATGCCGACATGACCGAGGAGTCGACGCGTATCCAGGCCCTGCAAGTGCAGCAGCAACTCGGCATCCAGGCTCTGGGCATGGCCAATCAGAGCAGCCAGAATATTCTGCAGCTGTTCAAGCAATAGCCGGCGTTCCGGCTCTTTCCCTCATATTTCCTTAACCAAGCCCGTTAAGACGACGTCAGCATTCCTGCGTTAACCTGCCCGGCATGGCAGAGAGCCGCTTGAGGCTCGCAGGTATGAGGCCGCGCTGCCATTCCGGGTCCGATCCGGCATGTCCCAACCCAATCAGTCTGTAACGAGTAACCAGGGGACATACCAACCATGTCTAGTATTCTGACCAACGTGTCGGCAATGACGGCACTGCAGAGTCTCAACCACACCAATGCCGCCATGGAATCGACGCAGCGGCGCATCTCCACCGGCTATAGGGTCGGCTCCGCCGAAGACAACGCCGCCTATTGGTCTATCGCCACCACCATGCGCTCGGACAATTCCGCCATGTCGACGGTGAAGGACGCCCTCGGTTTGGGCGCCGCCACTATTGACGTTGCCTACACGGCGACCAACAGCGCCATCGACGTAACCAAGGAAATCAAGAACAAGCTGGTCGCCGCCCGCCAGCCCGGCCTCGACCGCGGCAAGATCCAGTCGGAAATCACCGAACTGCAGAATCAGTTGCAGAGCGTCGCCGACTCCTCGGTGTTCTCCGGCCAGAACTGGCTTTCCGTCGATTCCAGTGCCGCCAGCTACAACGCGACACGTTCGGTTGTCTCCTCGTTCAGCCGCGATTCGACCGGTGCCGTGACCATCGGAACCATCGACGTCGATATCTCGACCACGGTTCTCTATGATACCAATGCGGCGGCATCCGGTATCCTCGACGGTACGCGCGATGCCACCGGCGCCCTGAATGCGGCCGGCACCTTTACGGTCGCCACTCTCGATATCTCGGCCTTGACCGACAGCGCCGCCGATATCACGACGCTTGGGGGCTACATCGCCGGCGCCGACGCGGCGATCGGCGAAATGACCGACTCGGCATCGGCGTTGGGCGCGGTCAAGCAGCGCGTCAATCTGCAAAAAGACTTCGTCGGCGCCCTGATGGATGCCATCGATCGCGGTATCGGCACCCTGGTGGATGCCGACATGACCCAGGAGTCGACCCGCATCCAGGCCCTGCAGGTGCAGCAGCAGCTCGGCATCCAGGCGCTGAGCCTCGCCAACCAGAACGGCCAGAACATCCTCTCGCTGTTCCGCTAGTCGGCCCATTAGCGGAATTGCCCGGCGGCCGCGCCCTCCCGGAGCGCGGCCGTCATTATTTTTTCGGCGTTAGGAATTTATAAGTAAAGCGCTGTTATGGTAAACGAATAGTGGATCGGGCCCCTCGCGGCCCCGAGGCATGATGCCCTTCCGCTATTCCGGGTCCGATCCGGCATGTCCCAACCCAGTCGTTCAGTATCCAGTAACCAGGGGACATTCCAACCATGTCTAGTATTCTGACCAACGTGTCGGCAATGACGGCACTGCAGAGCCTCAATCACACCAATGCGTCGATGGAAGTCACGCAACGGCGCATTTCCACCGGCTATAGGGTGGGTTCCGCCGAAGACAATGCCGCCTATTGGTCGATTTCCACCACCATGCGGTCGGACAATTCCGCCATGTCGACGGTGAAGGACGCCCTCGGCCTGGGCGCCGCCACCATCGATGTCGCCTATACCGCCATCAACAGCGCCATCGAAGTCACCAAGGAGATCAAGAACAAGTTGGTGGCAGCCCGCCAGCCCGGCCTCGACCGCAGCAAGATCCAGTCGGAAATCACCGAACTGCAGAACCAGTTGCAGAGTGTCGCCGACTCGTCGGTGTTCTCCGGCCAGAACTGGCTCTCTGTCGACTCCAGCGCCGCCGGCTACAACGCCACCCGATCGATCGTCTCGAGTTTTTCGCGTACCGGCGGCACGATCACCATCGGCACCATCGACATCGATATTTCGACGATGGCGCTTTACGACACCAATGCCGCCGCGGACGGCATCGTCGACGGCGCGCGCGATGCCGCCGGCGCCCTGAATGCGGCCGGCACGTACTCGGTCGCTACTCTCGATATCTCGGCCCTGACCGACAGCGCCGCCGACATCACGACCCTGCAATCCTACATCGCCGGCGCCGACGCGGCGATCGGCGAAATGACCGACTCGGCCTCGTCTCTCGGCGCGGTGAAACAGCGTGTTAACATGCAGAAGGACTTCGTCGGCGCGCTGATGGACGCCATCGACCGCGGCATCGGCACCCTGGTGGATGCCGACATGACCCAGGAGTCGACCCGCATACAGGCCCTGCAGGTGCAGCAGCAGCTCGGCATCCAGGCGCTCAGCCTCGCCAACCAGAACGGCCAGAATATCCTGGCGCTGTTCAAGTAATCGTCGGCGAAGCGCTAGCAATGCTCGCGCAAGATTGACCGGCAAGACTCCTCCTCCAGCGCCCTTTGGCGCCGGAGGAGAGCCGGTTCGTGCCCGTCAAGGAATTTTTCGCCCGCAATTGGCAAGGCCTGCGCGGCCTTGGCGCGCGCCGGCTGCTGGCGCTCGCCTTCACCGGCATCATGGTCTTTTCGCTGGTCGCGGCCAGCGGCTATTTTCTCAGCCGTCCGGCCCGCGAGGTCCTCTATACCGGCCTCGAGCCCCAGGATGTCAGCCGCATCGGCGCGGCGCTCGCGGAAGCCGGCATCGCCTTCGATGTCAGTTCCGAAGGCACCGCCGTGCTGGTGGATTACGGCCGCACCTCGGAAGCGCGCATGCTGCTGGCCGAGAAGGGACTGCCGAAGAGCGACCGCTCCGGCTACGAACTCTTCGACAATCTCGGCTCCCTCGGCCTCACCTCCTTCATGCAGCAGGTGACAAAAGTCAGGGCCTTGGAAGGCGAACTGGCCCGGACCATCCAGTTGATGAAGGGCGTCAAGGCGGCACGGGTCCATATCGTGCTGCCGCGCGAAGGCTCGTTCCGCAGCCTCAAGGAGCCGCCCTCGGCCTCGGTGGTGATCCGCAGCGACAGTCTCGACGGCATGATTTCGGCGGAAGCCATCCGCTTTCTGGTTGCGGCCGCCATTCCCGGCATGACCTCCGGCCAGGTGACGGTGCTGTCCACCGACGGCGCCATCCTCGCATCGGGCGAGGATTCGATCTCGGCGGCGCCGGAAAAAATGGTGGGGCTTGAGAAGTCCCTCGCCCTCGACATCCAGGAAAAGATCGGCAAGACGCTCTCCCCCTATCTCGGATTCGACAATTTCCGGGTCAGCGTCACCGCCAAGCTCAACACCGACCGCAAGAAGATCGACGAAACCACCTACGATCCGGAATCGCGGGTCGAGCGCTCGGTGCGCGCCTTCAAGGAAAGCGGGGAGGCCCAAAACCTCAACAGCCAGGCGCCAACCTCGGTCGAGCAGAACATTCCCCAGGAGGGAACGCCCGCCGCGGGTGGCGATCAGTCGAGCGAGAAGAACGACAAGCGCGAAGAGCTCACCAATTACGAGATCAATACGAAATCCACCTCAACGGTCAGCGAAGGCTACAACATCGACCGCTTGTCGATCGCCATCGTGGTCAACCGCACCAAGCTCGGTACCGGCGAAGCGGCGGCGACGCCGGAGCAGGTCGACGCCAAGCTGCAGGAAATCCAGCAGCTCGCCGCCTCGGCCGCCGGCCTGATCGACACCCGCGGCGACATGATCAAGGTGGCGGCGGTCGATTTCCTCGCCACCGGGCAGGAGCTTGAGCCGGTTCCGGGAACCGGCATGGGCGAGTTGCTGCTCAAGAATCTCGGAAATTTCCTCAATGCCGGCGCCATGATCGTGGCCGTGCTATTGGTGCTGCTGATCGGCCTCAGGCCGACGGTACGCGCAATTCTCGAATTGCCCGCGCCTTCCCTGGCCGCCGGCGTTCCTTCGCTTCCCGGTTTCAATCCCGACTTCACGGCAGCGGGTGGCGGCATGGCGGGTGGCGCACCCTATCCCACTTATGTCGGTCCCGAGCCCGAGCCTGAAGATCTGATCTCGGACCTCACGGCGCGGATGCAGGACAAGACGAGTCAGCGGCTGGCGCAGATCGTCGATCATGACAGCGACCGGGCGGCTAGAATCCTCAAGCAGTGGCTCGGCGGCTCCAGCAAGACTCCAGCATGATCCCGCTGGCCCAGCATCTTCCAGAATTCGGGCGGCAACCGGCCGCCGGCCGAATTCTGCCGATACTCTCGCCGGAAGAGCCGGTCCCCGATACGGTGGCGGAAATAGCGATCGCCGAGGCCTATGAATGCGGCCAGGCCGAGGCCAGGGCGGATGCCGAAGCGGTTCTCGCGCAATCGCTCGAGGCGCAGCGCCTCGACCTGGACCGGAATTTCGCCGCCGAGCGAAAAGCCTGGGCCGTGCAACAGGGCGAAAGGCTGGCGGAGCGATTCTCCGCAGCCATGACGGAACTCGAGCGCCTGGTGACCGGCTGCGCCGCCCGCATTCTGCAGCCGTTTGTCGAGACCGCGGTGCGCGAGCGGGCAATCCGGGATCTGGCCGTTTGCCTGGGCGAAATTCTGAGCGATGAAAATCCCGCGGCCGTGAAGGTCAGCGGCCCGCAAGACATGCTCGACGAACTCGCAGTCCGCCTCGGACCCCACGCCAAGGGTCTCGAATTCGTTGCCGCCGCCGCTTGCGATGTGACAGTCAATGCCAGCGAGACCCGGATCGACAGCCGCATCGGCGACTGGCTGCGTGGCATCGGCGGGAGCGATCCATGAGCGCCGAGGCAGCCGCCAAACCGGAAATCGTCATTATCAGGCGCCGTCCGCTGGGCGAGGACGCGCCGCTCAAGGGTGGCGTATGGAAAATTGCATTCGCCGATTTCATGACCGCCATGATGGCTTTCTTTCTGGTGATGTGGTTGGTCAATGCCTCCAGCGAGAAGTCCCGCAAGGATCTTGCAACCTATTTCAATCCGGTGCAGCTCACCGATCCCGCCAGCGGCAAGAAGGGTGTCTCCGACCCGCAAAAGAACACCACGCCGGCCGACGTCCTGGATCAATCCGGCCTCGCGGAACAGACCAAGGCTGACAACCAAAGAGAATCATCGCCGGCAAAACTCCCCGGCGAACGAAAATATACCGAGGAGGAACTGTTCAAAGATCCCTATGTGGTGCTGGCGGAGCTGGCCGCCGAAGCAAGCCAGGGATCTCCCGGCGCCCGCGCCAATGCCGCGGCCATACTTGCCGAAAACGGCCAGGCCGGGCTCACCGGAGGCGAAGCCTTCCGCGATCCTTTCGATCCGCTGACCTGGACAGATCAACCGGAGCCGGCGGACAACGCAATCGCCAGCGGTCCGGCCATCGCCGCCGCCGAAAACCAGCCGCCCTCCCAAAAGCCGAAACCCGAATTGCCCGTCCTGCAGCGCAATATCTACGAAACCGCCTACACCGTCATGCACCCGCCAGCGATCCAAGCCGCCGGCACCGTCGAGGCCAAGCCGGCAGCCGGCGTTGCCGAAAAACTTTCTCCCTCCGCGGACGCGGCCAAGCCCGACACGGCGGTCCGGCGCGAGGCGGCAGCGATCAAGGCGGAAATTCTCAAGCAACTCGGCCAGATCGAGGACGCCGGAATTCCCGATGTCGAAATCAAGGCGCAGCGCGAGGGCATATTGATCAGCCTCACCGACAGCGTCGGCTTCGACATGTTCGCCATCGGCTCGGCCGAACCCAAGCCGCAGCTCGTCGCCTTCATGGAGAAAATCGCCGGCGTCCTGAAAAACCGGCGCGGCTCGATCGTGGTGCGCGGGCACACGGACGGAAGGCCGTTTCACTCGGACAAATACGACAACTGGCGCCTGTCCAGCGCCCGGGCCCAGATGGCCTATTACATGCTGGTGCGCGGCGGCATTCCCGAAGCCAAGATCGCCCGCATCGAGGGTTATGCCGACCGCGACTTGAAGATTCCCGGCGATCCGCAAGCCGCGGCGAACCGGCGCATCGAAATTCTCCTGACCGGCGAGGATCTGGCGCCATGAAAGCGGCATCCGCGGTCATCCTCGCGGTGACGCTCCTGTGGTGCGGTTCCGCCGCGGCCGCGGAATCGAAATCCCTGCGCCTCGTCCAGTCGGTGCGCACCCTCGACAAGCTCTACGATGCCGCTGCCCGCGGCAATGGCGATGCGCCGCAAGTAGCAGCGCGGCTCTTGAAGCAGATCGCCAGGCACATCGAAGCGATGGACGCCAAGGACCTCGGTGAGCCTAGTGCGGTGCGGGGGCTGGCGCTCTACATGCTCAGCGGCGGCAAGCCCGATCCGGTTCTGCGGCTTCTGGGCCAGGCGAAATTACCCGAAGAGCAGCAGACTCTTCTAGCCGGCATCGCCGCCTTCGCGCGCGGCGACAGCGCGGCGGCGCGCCGGCTTCTAGCAAAAATCGACGCGGCAAGCCTGGCGCCCAGTCTCGGCGGGCGGCTCGCCCTCGTCCAGGCGATGGTCGCGCCGGCGCAGGACGCGGCGAAGGCCCTGGCGCTGTTGCGCCTGGCGCGGCATCTGATGCCGGGAACCCTGGTGGAGGAGGCGGCGCTGCGCCGGGGCATCGCCATCGCCGTCGAAATCGACGATGCTGCGGAAATCGAAGGCCAGGCCGATCTCTATATCCGCCGTTTCGCCGCTTCGGCCTATGCGGCACCCTTCGAACGGCAGTTGGCGCTCAGCCTGCTGCACGCCGCCGGCAAGACCGATGCACGGCTGGCTGGAATCGAGGCGCTGCTGGATCCGCTGCCGCCCGACATGCGCCGCCGCATCTATCTGACAATGGCCGCCGCGGCTGCCCGGCGGGGCCGGGTCGTGGCCGCGCAATTCGCCGCCGCCCGGGCCTATCGTCTCGCGGCGCCGGGCAGCATCGAAGTGGCGCGCGCCGAGCTCTACGACGGCGCCGTTGCCATCGTCGGCGCGGATTATGACGCGGGCCTGACAAAATTACGGAGCCTCGAGCGCAGCCAATTGCCCAAGCCGGACGCAAAGCTTCTGGATTCGGCTCTCGACATCGCCCGGCAGATCCGCCGCGACGCGCGCGGCAGCGACGGTTTCCGTCCCATGGGCCCGAGCCGCGATCCTCTCCACATCGCCGATTTCCGCAGCATCGAGCAGGTTCTGCAGCGCGCCAATAAGGCGATGGCCGACACGGATGCGGCGATCAAGGAGGGAATGCTATGATGAAAGCCAATTTCGGCCCGGCCGCGGTGAAACCCGAAGCCGCCGGTGTGCACGAAATATCGCCGCGCCGTCGGGGCGGCAAGGAAACGCAGGGCGCCAGGGGCGCCGCCGATGCGTTTATGGCGCTGCTCGACGCCTCATTCGCCGGCGACAGCGCCGTAGCGGCGGCCGGTGGCGAAATGATCTCCAGCCAGCCCAGGGATATCGGATTGCCGGTCATTGATCCGGCCACAAAGCCGCCGGCTGAATCCCCGCCGGCCAGCGATCCATGCGAGCCCGAGGTCGCCGACTCCGGCTTGCCCGTCCCGGAGACGGTTCCGCCGCTGCCCATGAATGCCGTGCTCGACGCAGCCTTCGCCATGGCGGGTTCAAAAATTGCCGCAACGTCGCCGCCCGATGAAATTCGCCCTGGCGCTGCCGAAGTTGCGCCACTCAGGCACGAAGGGCGGCGCGCTGCGCCACGAGAGCCGTTGCGGCAAGCCATCGCGGCGACCGCGCCGATGAAATCCGCGCCGCAACCCGCCGCCGTCGCGCCGCCGCCCGTACCATTGCGTGTCCTTGGACGCGAGACCTTCATGGCGGCGGCCAGCGCTGGATTGGCAGTGCAACTGGCGGCCACGAGGCCGGATTCGGCCAAGGCACCGCCGGCAAAGGAACCGCGCCCGCCCGCCAGCGCCGCGCAAGACTCAAAGGTGGCCGCGGCGCCCGACGTCGCCGCCGCCGAAGAACTCGCGGCGCCGCCGGTGCCGCGCGGCCGGCCGGTGGAAGGCGACATGGCGCGAGGCGCCGCGCTCCCCGATCAGGTCACCGCCGCCGCAGAACCCGCCGCGCCGCCGGTGCCACGCGGCCGGCCGGTGGAGCGCGACGTGCCGCGAGGCGCTGTACTCCCCGATCAGGCCACCGCCGCCAAACCGGTGTCCGATCGGGGCGTTAATACTCCGGACGGGGCGGCAATCGCCGCCGCGCCGGTGCAACAACTCGCCACGGCCATCGCGGAGACCCGCCGCATGGCGCCGCCGCAACCGGCCGCCGCGGCCCCTGACACCCCGGTCACTCACCAATCGTCCGTGGTCAAGACCCTGAGACTTCAACTTCACCCGGCCGATCTCGGCGCGGTGACGGTGGCCATGCGGCTTTCCGGCGATGCCATCGAACTGCGGATCGAGGCGGAAACCGAATCGGCCTTTCGACTCATCGGCCGCGACCGGCAGGCGTTGCAAGCCCTGGTGGCGCAAGCGGGATATGATGTCGGCGATGCCCAAATCGCGGTCGTGCTGCGGTCCGACGACGGCGGCCTCAACCTGCTTGCGCAGCCCGCCGCCAACCCGCCGGCGACGCCCGACTCGTCGGGCGGCACTTCCGGAATGCTGTGGGGTTCGCCGCGCCAACGGGAGGATGGGCAAGCCACCGGGAGACAAGACAGGGACAAGGAATCCGCCGATGCGGCCATCGAACATCCGTCTACTGACGATCGCCGCCGCGGCCTGTTTGTCTAGTCAGGCGGCGGCCGCCAACATCTGCGAGCGCGAAATGGCGGGCGCCGCTAGCCGCTATGGCGTGCCGCTCGGCGTTCTCTATGCCGTGGGGCTCACCGAAACCGGGGTCAAGGGTTCATTGCAACCCTATGCGCTCAATATCGAGGGCAAGGCCGTCTTCGCCGCCAACGCCGCCGACGCGGTGCGCCGCTTCAATGCCGCCCGCCGGGCCGGCAAGATCCTCATCGATCTCGGTTGCATGCAGATCAACCACCATTATCACGGCGGCGAATTCGCCTCGGTGGACGACATGCTGGAGCCCCACCGCAATGTCGACTATGCGGCGCGCTTCCTCAGCGAATTGCGGCGGCGGGAGGGAAGCTGGACCCTGGCGGTGGCGCGCTATCATGCCGGGCCCGACAACAATCCGGCGCAAAAATACTATGTCTGCCGGGTGATCGCCAATCTCGTTGCCACCGGCTTCGGCGCCTGGACCGGCAAGTCGCGGGCCTTCTGCCGCTGACCCCCCGAATTTCATCAGCCCAGCGCAAGCTCGCGCGGCGAAACTCGCCTCCATCCTCAGCAAGGGAGAAGGCCGATGAGTCTGTATGGGGTGATGCGAACCAGCACGTCGGGCATGTCGGCGCAAGCCAACCGCCTGGCGACGGTCGCCGACAACATCGCCAACGTCAACACCACCGGCTACAAGCGGGCGGGAACCGAATTTTCCTCGCTGCTCATCGAGTCGAGCGCGTCCGAATATACCTCCGGCTCCGTTCTCACCGATATCCGGCACGCGATCAGCCAACAGGGCAGCCTGCAGAACACCACGTCGCTCACCGATCTCGCGGTCAGCGGCGACGGCTTCTTCATCGTCACCGACCCTTCGGGCACCTTCCAACTCACCAGGGCGGGTTCCTTTGTTCCCGACGGCGAGGGCAATCTGATCAATGCCGCGGGCTACAGGCTCATGGGTTATCCGCTCGACAGCAGCGGCAATCTTTCCATCGTGGTCAACGGCTACAACGGCCTGGTTCCCGTGCGGATCGATCAACTCTCGCTGTCGGCATCGCCCAGCACCGACGGCACATTCATCGCCAATCTGCCCTCCGAGGCCGGCATCGTCGCCGCCGCCGATCTCCCTTCGCTCAATGCCGCGACGGCGCAATATACCGGCAAATCCTCGCTGATCACCTATGACAATCTCGGCAAGGAAGTCATCGTAGATCTGTATTTCTCCAAGACCGCCGCGGATACCTGGGAAGTCACCGCCTTCGACCGCGCCGCGGCGGCAGCCGGCGGCGGTTTCCCCTATACGTCGGGGCCCCTCGCCACCGATATGCTGGATTTCGATCCAACCACCGGCCAGCTCACCGCGGCAAGTGTCGACTCCCTCGATATTCCGGTGCCGGGCGGCGCCACCATGACGCTCGACCTGTCGCAGCTCAGCCAGCTCGCCACCGGTTATACGGTGCTATCGGCGGCGGTGAACGGCAATCCGCCGAGCGGCGTCGATGTCATCGAGATTGCCCGGGACGGCACCGTCTATGCCACCTACGAAAACGGACGCCAGGTGCCCATCTACCAAATTCCGCTCGCCCATGTCGCCAGTCCCGACAAGATGCTGGCGCTGGCCGGCAACGTATTCTCGCCGACGTCGGAATCCGGCGATGTGCAGATCGGTTTTGCCGAAAACGACAATCTCGGTTCGATTCTGACCAATACGCTGGAACAGTCGAATGTCGATCTGGCGACCGAGCTCACCAACATGATCGACTCGCAGCGCAGCTACACGGCCAATTCGAAAGTCTTCCAGACCGGTTCGGAACTGATGGACGTGCTCATCAATCTGAAGCGGTAACGGGCAGAATAAAGGGACGGGGCAACCACCATGGCGACGCTATCCGCCGCGATCAGCTACGCGGTCTCAGGCCTCACGGTCACGGCCGGGCAATCGGCGGTCGTGTCGCGCAATATCGCCAATGCCAACGATCCAGACGCGACGCGCAAGACCGCCGAGGTCGTCACCCTGATCAACGGCGGCGCCGTCATCTCGTCCTACAGCCGCTCGGCCGACAAGGTGCTGCTCGACAAGCTGCTCGACGTTACCGCCGGCGCCTCGGGCCAGAACGCCTTGCTGGAGGGCAT
>JANMQL010000130.1:0-2587 GCA_031370475.1 Hyphomicrobiales bacterium
CCGACGATCACCATGGCGAACACCAGAATGGCGACGGCGAACAGCCACAGGCGGACATAGGGCAGAGCGGCGGCTTGTCTCGGATTCAACGGTTCCATGCCCGCCGATTAAAGGCCACCGCCCTGCCCTTCAAGGGATGAAGCGCCGCATGGCGGTGACACATAACGTCTTCGCGGTGAACCCTGCCGGCGGATTACGCCCCGGGTTTCTTGTAGGCGATCGCCTGCGCGCGGCGAAGGGCTTCCAATGTCTCCTCGACCGTGAGCAGCGGCGTCGTCTCGAATTTCGACAGCGCGCCGCCGCCGCCGATGGCGATCGCCACCGCGGCCATCGAGACGTTGTCGGGCGCCTCCCAGAGGTTATAGCCGTCATGGGCGCCGAAGGCGTACCAGAAGCCGTGCAGCTTGCCGCCGACCGACTCGATATACTTGCGCGCGGCCTCGCGGCGGTCTTCCGGGTTCTTCGTCAGCCGCGCCCAGGTTTCCGGCGTGTAGCTGAAGCGCGTCAAATATAAAGCCATGGCCAAACTCCCTTCCGCATCCCTGAAACAGCCCAGCTTACGTCGGAGGGCGGATAATTGATACCCGCCATGACGACGATCGGCCGCGTCTCGTTCTGTTGGCGATCGGCCTCCGGGAGTATAAAGTGCAACCATGACCTCCAGCCGCAAGACTCCGGAACAAGATCTCGACGACGCATTGGCCGGAACCTTTCCGGCCAGCGATCCCGTGGCGCTGGGGCACAGCGAGCATTCCGGCGATCCGGTGCGGGCCAAGAAGCCGCCGCCGGAGCCGCCACGGAAAGCGGCATGACCCAGCGCGCCCGAAAGTTCATCGGCACATTCGGCACGGTGGCGTTCCTGATCGTCTATGCGCTCATCGCCATGGCGGTGGGCGGCGAATTGGTGATCGGGCGCGGAGCCGGTTTCGAGCTGCCATTCTACGCCGTCGCCGGCATCGCCTGGCTGCCGGTGGTCATGGGCCTCATCCGCTGGATGTCGCGGCCCGATTCCGCTTAAGCGGCTTTGACGCGCCTGAGGCCGTTCCACAGGGCAAAGGCCGTGCCCGACAGCATCACCTCGACATAGCGCAGTTTCTGCAGATCGCCGGTCAGTTCGACGCGCGGCAGCGCCGTCAAGTGGTCCTTGTGGCCGGAAAAAATCAGTCCCGTGCGGGAGGTCACGGCGGCCCGGTAGCCGGATTCCGCAACAAGCGAGAAGTCGCGCGGGCCCGCCGCATCGGCATCGCCATAGGGGAAAGCGAAATAAAGCGGACGGCGGCCCAGTTCGCGTTCGATGCGGGCCGCGCAGTCGGTCATTTCCCGCCAGGCCCGGTCGCGCGACAGGCGCGCGATTGCATAGTGGTTCATGCCATGGGCGCCGATGGTGCACAGGGGGTCGGCGGCCAGCAGGCGCAATTCCTCCCAGCCCATCGCCTCGGCCAGGCACATGGCGTCGAGATCGATGCCCTGGCGGGCGCAGAAATTTCTGATCCAGGCGCGCTGCGCCGTCTGTTCCATGGCGCGCAGCGGTCCATAGAGGCGCTGCCAGGCGTGCCGCTTCTGGCCGTCGCTGACGGTCGCCAGGTTCACCTCGGTGCCGCCGATGCTGGTTTCGATGTGGGCGGCTCCGGCGATGGCCGCTTCGAGGCCGCGCCACCACAATTCGCAGCGGCCGTCGGCGATCGCCGGCGTCACGAAGACGGTGAATGGGCACTGGTGCTTGCGGAAGATGGGCCGCGCATGCACCAGGGTGTCGCGGTAGCCGTCATCGACGGTGAAGACGACGAAGGGCCGGTTGGAGGCGCCCCGCCCGGCAATGCGCGCCACCGCTTCGGCGAGGGCGACCGGCTCATAGCCAAGCGACTTGGTAAGGTTAATGACGGAATCCAGAAAGGCGGGTGTCACTTCCAGCCCGGCATTGGGGGCGAATCCGCGCTGTGAGCCGCCGCCGGGCTTCACATGATGCAGGGCGAAGATCGCGCCGATGCCGCCGCAAATGCCGCGCAGAACCTGCGAAGCACCGGAAAAATAAAGAACATCGAGGCTCGTCTTGAGGAGCGCCGCCTTCGCCATGTCCGCGCGTCCGAACTTGCAATTGGATAGGCAAGTCTAGACACGCGCCGATGAATAAAGAATTTCGCGGCGTGTCAGGCCGCTTGCACCGATTGGGCATGTTCGTCGACCAGGATATATTGGGCATCGCGCAGCGCGCCCGTGCACAGCGCGTCGATGGCCACGGCCACGTCACTGCAGCGGCTGACCGGCGCCAGCACCAGGGCGGCATGGCAATGGCGGACGAGGCCCGGCGTTTCCTTAACCACTTCGCCGGCATGGACGATCAGCATGTCATAGGCGTTTTCGAGGGCCTGCAGAACCGATTCGATGTTCTGTTCGACCAGGCCCATGGCCCATTCCGAGCGGTCCTGGCCGTAGCGCAATAGATGCACGGGCGACCTTGAGTCGCGCGCCATCACCTTGGTGAATTCGGCGGCCCCGCTGACCAGATCGGCAATGCCGGGACCGGCAGCGGTGCCGAGCAGCGCCTCGAGCGATGAACCCAACCGGCACAGGTCGATGATGACGGTCT
>JANMQL010000134.1:0-2547 GCA_031370475.1 Hyphomicrobiales bacterium
CCAGGCGCGTAGCCACAGGCCCGCCTCGATGAATGTCGCGCCATTGGCCTTGTGCCAGTCATGCAGCGGTGACAGGCGGGTCGGGCGGAAATGCTGGCCGATGCCGCGGCCGGCAATCGCGCCCATGGCGACGGGCGAATAGGGCGGCCTGAATGTGGTGGTGCCGGCGGCGCCAACTTCCAAACCGCGGTGATCCGCCATGATCGCTAGCGCATTGATATTGGAAGTCTTGCCCTGATCGGTGCCCATGCCCAGCGTCGTGTAGCGCTTCAAATGCTCGACCGATTGGTAGCCTTCCTGATGGGCGACCTCGATATCCTTCGCCGTCACATCGGTCTGGAAATCGACGAAGGCCTTGCCCTTGCCTTGCTTGGGCGGCGTCCACACCGGCAGGATCGAATAGCCGCGCTCGTCCACGGCTTCCGGCGCCGCCACAACTTTCGTTTTCTTGTCGAAGCCCGCCATCGCGGCGGCCTTGCGCCCTGCCTCGGCACCTTCGGCGATGGCGGCGGCAAGACCGAATGTGCCCATCATCGCGCCGGCGCCGAAATGCGATTGCGCAAAGCCGCCGGGCACGAAGGCGGCGATCTTCTCGTCATAGCGAGGCCTGATGCCGCCATGGGAGGTCAGATGCACAACCGGCGACCAGCCGCCCGACATGGCGAGCACGTCGCAATCGACGGAAGCGGCATGTGAGCCGGCGAGCCTGACGCGCGCCACCGATTTCGCCCCCTCCACATCGGCGACGCCGGTCGCCGGGAAAATCGCCATGCCGAGGCCGGCCGCCCGGCTCAGGAGATCCGGCGCGATTGAGCCGCGATGGTCGGCAATGGTGACGGCGATGCCCGCCTTCGCCAGGTCGAAGCCCGTCGCATAGGCCGTGTCGTTGTTGGTGACCATCACCGCGCGCTGGTCCGGCGCAACGGCGAAGCGGTTGAGATAAGTGCGCACGGCGGAAGCCAGCATGACGCCCGGCCGGTCGTTGTTGGAGAAAACCAGCGGCCTCTCCAGCGCGCCGGTTGCCAGCACAATCGTCCTTGTACGGAGCAATATGATAACCTGCCGGACCTCGCCCTTGGCTGGATCGGGATTGAGATGTTCGCGGCGCTCCACCAGCACGGCGAGATTGCCGTCATAAAGGCCCTGCGCCGTGGCGCGGGTGCGGAGCTTCACGTTTTTCAGCGTTTCAAGCTCGGCAAGGGCCGCCGAGCGCCAAGCCTCATTGGCCTCGCTCTGATCCGACAAGAGGCTGCCGCCGAAAAGCGACTCCTGCTCGGCCACTACCACGCGGGCTCCCGAGCGGCCCGCTGTCAGCGCCGCGGCAAGTCCGGCGGGGCCCGAACCCACCACCAGCACATCGCAGAATTCGTGGGAGCTCTCGTAACGGGCGGGATCGCGTTTATAGGTGCCCGCCCCCAGCCCCGCGGCGCGACGGATCAAGGGCTCGTAGAACATCCAGGCGCCCTTGGTGGGACCCATGAAGGTCTTGTAATAGAAGCCCGCCTGGAACAAGGGGGCGGCCAACGAATTGATCGCCATGACATCGAAGTTGGGCGAGGGCCAGGCATTCTGGCTCCGCGCCGCGAGCCCCTCGACGACGTCGACCATGGTTCCCGGAATATTGGGCTCGGTTTCGCCGCCCACGCCAAGCGTGAAAAGTCCGTTCGGCTCCTCGACGCCGGCGGCAAGAAATCCGCGCGGCCGGTGATATTTGAAGCTGCGTCCCACCAGCGTCACATTGGCGGCCAGCAATGCCGAGGCCAGCGTGTCGCCGGCAAAGCCCGTCCGCCGCTTTCCGTCGAGCGTGAAGCCCACGGGTGCTGCGCGGTCAACGCGGCCCCCTGCGGGCAAGCGGCGGAACGCGGTCATGGCAACTCCCCCGGCTCATTGGTCGCGGTGTTGCGCGCGAGCCTGAACCAGCGGCGGCAGCCCAGCACATGCTGCCAATACTCCTCATGCGGACCTTTCGGATTGTCGAAGAGGAAATAGTAATCGTGCCACTCCTTGAGGTCGCCGGTGCCATGGGCCGGGCGCGGCTTTCCGGCATCGCCGCCATAGCGGAATTCCGAATAGTCGCGCCAGCCACAATGGGGACAGGGCAATCTCATTGCTTGTAGGTCCAGTTGCCGGTGCCGTAATCATCGAGCTCGCCGCCAGTCTCGAAACGGTCGAGGGAGTAGCGGCGGTTCAATTCATGTTCCGCGTCATGGGCGATGGTGTGGGCGAAGGTCCAGCCCGACGCCGGTGTCGCCTTGAAACCCTGATAGCACCAGCCGCCATTGAGATAGAGATTGGCGATGGGCGTCCGGCAGATGAAGGGACTGCCGTCCGGCGTCATGTCCTGAATGCCGCCCCAATGGCGCAACAGGCGCAGCCGCGACATGAACGGCATCAGCGACACGGCGCATTCGGCAACGCTCTGGATTTTGGCGAACTGGCCGCGCTGGGTATAGGTGTTGAAGCCGTCGATGTGGCCGCCGAAAACCAGCCCGCCCTTATCCGACTGCGACAGATAGAAAAGCTCCGCCCCCCAGGACACCACATGGT
>JANMQL010000150.1:0-13386 GCA_031370475.1 Hyphomicrobiales bacterium
TTGCCGGCGCCGAATTTGCGATCGAGCACGTCCTGCAGATAGATGACATCGGGCTCGCCATTGGCCAGATGCTTGTCCTTCATGCCGTGGTCGGCGACGATGACGATGATGGCCCCGGCGTTATCGAGTTCGCCGAGATAACGGTCCATCATGGCATAGAAGGCATTGGCGCCCGCGGTTCCCGGCGCATCTTTGTGCTGCACGTAATCGGTGGTCGACAGATACATGAGATCGGGCCGCATCGAGGCGAGCAGCTTGACGCCGGCGGCAAACACAAATTCGGAAAGCTCCGCCGAATAGACCTCCGGAACCCCCATGCCCACCATGTCGCAAACCTTGTCGATGCCGTTGTCCGTGAGCGTCGCCTTGTCGGCGCGCTCGGAGGAAAAGCACACCGCCGTGCCGTCGAAGACCAGGCCCTTGCCGAGGAGGAGCCTGAGCTTGTCCTTGGCGGTGACGACCGCGATCCTGGCGCCGGCCTTCTGGAAGGCTTCGAAGATGGTCGGCGCCCGGAGCCATTTCGGATCGTTCATCATGGTCTCGGCGCCGGTCGCCGGATCGATGAGATAATTGCCGCAGATGCCGTGCACGGCGGGCGGGCGTCCGGTGACGATCGACAAATTGTTGGGATTGGTGAAGCTCGGCATGGCCGAAAGCCCGCGCCGGTTCTCGCCCTTGGCGATCACCCGGTCGAGATTGGGCATGAGGCCGCGTCCGCGCGCCAATTCCATGTAGTCGGGCTCGCTGCCGTCGCAGCAGATGACCACCAGCGGCGCCGGGGGCCAGGCATAGAGGCGGCCGTTGACCGATACGGGTTTCCGATTCTGCGTCATGGCCTGAGGTCGCGATTGCCGATGGCTGAATCGCCCACGAGAAAGTTTCCCTCGCCCCTTGGGGGCGAGGGCGGGGCCCATTGCGTCAGCAATGGGAGGGTGAGGGGGAGCAGGTCTCGAAATTGATACACCTGATCCCCCGCATCCTCCCACGCCTGCGGCGCGGGCTCCTCCTTCTCCCCCACGGGGAGAAGGAAAAAGTGTTTGCGCCGATTCATCTTCTTATCCCTCGAGCGGGTTGAGATCGGTCACCCGCATGTCCAGCAAAACGTCGCGGATGGCCTTGAGCACATTGCGCATCACGCCTTCGTCGATTTTGCCGATGGTACCGATGCGGAAGCTCGGCCGTTTGGTGAGCTTGCCCGGATAGATGGCAAAACCGCGCATCCGCAGCGCTTCGTAGAAGGCCTCGAAATCGAAATTGGGATCGCGCGGGGTCAGGAAGGTCTGAATGATCGGCCCCGCCTCATTGTCGTTGAGGAGCGTCGCGAAGCCCAATTCGCGCATGCCCCTGACCAGCACCTGGGCATTGCGGGCATAGCGCGCCTGACGCCCGGCGACGCCGCCCTGTTCCTCGTGTTCCTTCAGCGCCTGATGGAAGGCGACCAGCGCATGGGTGGGGGGCGTGAAACGGAACTGGCCATTGGCCTCGAGGCCCTTCCACTGCTCGTGCAGATCGAGCACCACCGAATGGCAGCGGCCCTCGCATTCATCGAGCATGCCGCGCCGGCACAGCACATAGGAAAAACCCGGCACGCCCTCGATGCATTTGTTGGAGGACGACACCATGACATCGATGCCGCAGGCTGCCATGTCGAGCGGCACGGCCCCGAAGGACGACATGGCATCGACCATGATGACAAGGCCGCGCTCCTTGACGGCGCGGGCGATGTCGTCGACCGGATTGACGATGCCGGAGGTGGTCTCGCAGTGAATGATCCACACATGGCTGATCGACCGGTCGGCATCGAGCGCCGCCGTGACATCGGCAACGCTTGGCGCGGCGCTGTCGCCCTTGTCGATCTTGGTCACCGGGCGGCCGATACGCTCGAGGATTTTGGCGGCCCGGTCGCCATAGGCGCCATTGGCCACGACCAGCGTCTTGTTGCGCTTGTCGGGGCAGAAGCAGCCGAGTGCCGCCTCGATGGCGAAGGTGCCGGAGCCCTGCATGATGACGCATTCGTAATCCTCGCCGCAGCCCGCGAGCGCCAGGAGCCGGCGGCGGATACCGGCGACCACTTCACGGAATTCCACATCGCGCGAGCCGTAATCGGCCAGCATGGCGAGCTTCACCGTCCGCGACGTGGTGAGCGGCCCGGGGGTCAGCAGATAAGGCATATCCTCCTGGCCCTCGGGACCGCGGAACAGGGGGACGAGGCGCTGGGCTGCCTGAATCATCGTTAACTCCTTGGCTGTCACCGGGCAGAATGGGAGCTTGACTGGCATCAGTCAAATCGTATGTTCTTATGCGTAACATAAGTTCTACAGATATGCGCCACGCCCAGCTCAAGGCCTTTCACGCCGTCGCCCAGTATGGCGGCTTCTCCCGTGCCGCCGAACGCCTGGCGCTGACCCAGCCGGCCGTCTCCGATCATATCCGCAAGCTCGAGGAAACCTATGGCGTGCAGCTTTTCCTGCGCTCGCCGCGCGGCGCCGCGCTCACCGCCCTCGGCCGCAAGCTATTCGCCGTCGCCGAGCGCCATTTCGAGGCCGAGGCCGAGGCTCTCGAACTCCTGTCGCGCGCCGCCACGCTGGAGGAGGGGCAACTGACCATCGGCGCCGACGCCGCCGTTCATGTGCTGCCGCGCGTCGCCCGCTTCCGCGAACGCTTTCCGAGAATTGCACTTCGCCTGGTCTCCGGCAATTCGGCCGAGCTTCTGGCGCGGCTTGAATCCTTCGCCATCGATATCGCCGTGACCGCCGAGCGGCCCACCTCCGATGCCATTCTGTCCAAGCGATTGCGCCAGGACCGGCTGGTGGCGGTCGGCAGCCGCGCCACCGCGCACAAGGGTTCGAAGCTGCCCTTCGCCCGGCTCGCCGAACAGCCGTTGATCCTGCGCGAGGAGGGCTCCATGACCCGCAAGCTGCTGCTTGAGGAAATGCGGCGGCGGGGCTTGCGTCCCGCCACCTCGATCGAGATTGAAAGCCGCGAGGCGGCCCGCGAGGCCGCCGCCCAGGGCCTGGGTCTCGCCGTCATGTCGGAGGGCGAGCTGGTTCCCGACCAACGCCTCAGGACCTTTGCGATCCCCGACTGGAATGTTACCATGGAGGAATGGCTCCTCTGCCTCAGGGCCCGCGCCGGGCTGCATGCGATCCGAGCGTTTTTCGACGAAGCGCAAGGCTCTGGCCAAAGGGCGCCGCGCCGCGCTAAACTGCGCCCATGACATTCAAAGCCGCGTGCATTCAGAATTGCGCCACCCCCGATGTGCATCACGATATCGCCGTGCTCACAAGGCTGATCGGCCGGGCGGCGGCGGAAGGCGCCACCTTCATTGCCACGCCGGAATTCTGCGCCGGGCTCGATACCAAGGACGGCAAGATGCTGCCCCATGCGGTTGCGGAGGCCGAGCATCCGGTCATTCCGGCCATGGCGGCGCTGGCCCGCAAGCACGGCGCCTGGCTGCTCATCGGCTCGATCGGCGTCAAGGCCGCGGACGGGCGCGTCAACAACCGCTCGCTGATGCTGGCCCCCGATGGCCGTGTCGTGGCGCGCTACGACAAGATCCATCTCTTCGACGTCAATCTCGGCGAAGGCAAAACCTATCGCGAGTCGGCGACCATCGCGCCGGGCAATGACGCGGTCCTCAGTCCCTGCGCCGGCGCAACCATCGGTCTGTCGATCTGCTACGATCTGCGCTTCGCCGCCCTTTATCGCGCCTATGGCAAGGCCGGCGCCTCCATGCTGGCAATCCCCGCCGCGTTCACCAAAATGACCGGCGAGGCCCATTGGCATGTGCTCAACCGGGCCCGCGCCATCGAGAACGGCGCCTATGTCGTCGCTCCCTGCCAGTATGGCACGCTCTCCGGCGGCGCCCAGTGCTTCGGCCATTCGCTGATCGTCGATCCCTGGGGCAAAGTTCTGGCCGACGGCGGCGACAGCGAAGGCATCGTGGTGGCGGAGATCGATCCCGCCTTGGTGACCCAAACCCGCGCCCGCATTCCTTCGTTGCAACACGACCGGCCATTCACCGTCGCGGCTCCGGCGGCGGCGGCGGAATAGTCGTATCTCCGCTTGATTGCGGGAGCAAAGCGCAAGATACTCGCAAGTTCCATTGGCCACTCGGGGAGTCTTCACATGACGCTGGGCTACGGCCTTCTCGGCCTTGTCGCGATCATCCTTGCCTATCTCGTCTATGCCTACAATGCGCTGGTCAGGAACAAGAACTTGACCGCCGAGGGTTGGAGCGGCATCGACGTGCAGCTGCGCCGACGCGCCGATCTCATTCCCAATCTGATCGAGACGGTGAAGGGCTATGCGGCCCACGAGGACAAGCTGTTCCGCGACATCGCCGAACTGCGCGCCAAGAGCATTTCCGGCGGCTCGGTCGGCGAGCAATCGGTCGTCGGCCAGGCGATGAGTGCGGCGCTGGGTCGTCTCTTTGCCATCGCCGAAGCCTATCCGCAACTCAAGGCCGACGCCAATTTCCGCGACTTGCAGGACAAGCTCGCCGCCATCGAGGACGAGATCCAGTTATCGCGCCGCTATTATAATGGCGCGGTGCGCAATCTCAACACCATGATCGAGAGCTTCCCCACCAACACGATCGCCAATTTCTTTAAATTCGCCAAGGCCGAGTTCTTCGAGATCGGCGATGCAGCGGCCCGCGAGGTGCCCAAGGTCGATTTCAAGAAATGACGGCCCGCGCCATGCGCGCCCTGCTGCTGGGACTCGGATTTCTTTTAGCATTCGCCGTTTCGGCCACGGCCGAGGAGCGCATCCAGCGCTTCGTCAGCGACGTTACCGTCAACTCCGACGCTTCGCTCAGCGTGCACGAGACAATCCAAGTCTTCGCCGAGGGCAACGAGATCAGGCACGGCATCCTGCGCGATTTTCCCACCGTCTATACCGACCGCCGCGGCACCCGCGTGGTGGTGGGCTTCGAAGTCGTTTCGGTCTCGCGCGACGGGCGCGAGGAACCCTATGCGATCGAGTCGATTTCCAACGGCAAGCGCATCAAGATCGGCAGCGGCGATGTGTTCCTGCCGCAGGGCCCGCATGTTTACGAAATAGCCTATCGCACCGCCCGGCAATTGGGCTTCTTCGCGGATTTCGACGAGCTCTATTGGAATGCCACCGGCAATGGCTGGACCTTCGCCATCGACAAGGCGGAGGCCATCGTGCACCTGCCGCCGGGAGCGGAGATTAAGCAACACGCCGCCTATACGGGCCCGCAAGGCGCTTCGGGCGGCGATTTCCGCGTGGTGACGGCGCAAGGCTCCGAATACCGGGCCGAGACCACGGCGCGGCTCGCACCCTATGAGGGTTTCACCATCGCGGTTGCCTGGCAGAAGGGCATCGTCGCGGCGCCCACCGAGACCGAGCAGCGCTGGTGGTTCCTTTCCGACAATGCCGGCATGATGGCGCTGCTCGCCAGCCTGTTGGCGACGATCGGATACTATCTCTATGCTTGGAGCAAGGTCGGGCGCGATCCGCCGCAGGGAACCATCATTCCGCTCTTCGCGCCGCCGCCGGGCCTCGGTGCCGCCGGCTCGCGCTTCATCTGGAAGGAAAAGTTCGACGACCGCGGCTTTGCCGCCGCCCTGGTCGGCCTCGCCATCAAGGGCCGGCTGAAGATCATCGACGACGATGGCGATTTCGCCATCGAGAAGAAACCCGACCAGGGCCCGGCCCTGACGCGGGCCGAAGCGGCGCTTTATGGCGGGTTTGCGAGCGGCGTAACAGAACTCAAGAAATCAAATCACCTGAAAGTGCGCGCCGCCCGCGCCGTGCTGGAGAAGGCACTCAAGGATGAATATGAGGGCTCGGTGTTCCTGCGCAATCTCGGCTGGTTCTGGGCCGGTGCCGGTGTCTCGGCCGCGGGGCTGCTGATTGCCGCTTTGTTCCTGCCGCCGGAGGACAGCGTCATCGGCCTCTTTTCCGCCGCTTGGTCGTCGATCTGGTGGGGCGTCATCCTCACCGTCGCCTGGAGCGCCATCAAGGGCCTGTTCACGGCGCGGGGGCTTCTGCGCAAGCTCGGCTCGATGATGTCCATGTTCTTCATTATCCCCTTCATGATCATCGGCGTCACCCTGCCTGCGATTTTCCTCTTCGGCGGCGGCGGCTCGCCCGCCCTCTATTTGCTGATCGCAACGGCGGTGCTGCTCGGTATCGTCAATCTCGTCTTCTTTCATCTGCTGCGCGCCCCCACGGTTCCCGGCCGCAAGCTGCTTGACCAGCTCGAGGGCTTCCGCATGTACATGACCACGGCCGAGGAGGAACGCCTCAAGGTTCTGCAGCCGCCGGACAAGACGCCGCAACTTTTCGAGCGCTATCTGCCTTATGCCCTGGCGCTCGACTGCGAGAATGAATGGAACGGTAAATTCGCCGCCGTCCTCGCCGCCGCCGCGGTGGCGGGTGCGGCGGCACCCATCTGGTATTCGGGGCGAAGCTGGGATTGGGGACGCACCGGCAGTTTCACCGACAGTCTCGGCTCGGGCCTGGCATCGAGCGTCGCATCGGCTTCAACCGCGCCGGGTTCGAGTTCGGGCTCGGGCGGCGGCGGATTCTCGGGTGGTGGCGGCGGCGGCGGCGGCGGATCGGGCTGGTAGGCTCAGGCGCTTTCCAACTGCTCGCGCAGCAGTTCGAGTTCCAGCCACTGATGTTCGGCGGCGGCAAGCTCCTGGCGCGCCGTGCCCAGCCGCGCGGCGGCGGCCGCGAATGCCTTTACATCGCGCTTGAACAGCGCCTGATCGGCAAGCTGCGCTTCCAGTGCTGCGATTTCGCCATGCAGCGCATCGAGCCTGGCGGGAAGGGTCTCCAGCGCGTGCTTCTCCTTGAAGGAGAGTTTGCGTTTCGGTTGCGCTGCGGGTTTGGCAGTTGTCGCGGCTGCGGGTGCTGCCGGCTGCAGTGTAAGTTTGCGTGGCGCCACACCGGCGCCGCGCTGCGCGATCATGTCCGAATAGCCTCCCGCATATTCGGTCCACCGGCCTTGGCCTTCCGCCATCAATACCGATGTGGCCACCCGGTCGAGAAAGTCGCGGTCGTGGCTGACCAGCAGGATGGTGCCGCGATAATCGCCGAGCATCTCCTGCAGGAGATCGAGAGTTTCGAGATCGAGATCGTTGGTAGGCTCGTCGAGCACCAAAAGATTGGAGGGCTTGGCCAGTTCGCGCGCCAGGATGAGCCGGCCGCGCTCGCCGCCCGACAGCACCGAGACGGGGGTGCGCGCCTGCTCCGGCATGAACAGGAAATCCTTCATGTAGCTCACCACATGGCGGGTCTCGCCATTGATGGTGACGGTCTCGCCGCGCCCGGCGGTGATGACATCGGCCAATGTGGCGGCGGGGTCGAGGCTCTTGCGGCTCTGGTCGAGCGCCACGATCCGCAGATTGGTGCCAAGCCGGATGGTGCCGCTGCCGGGCGCAAGCTGCCCGGTCAGCAGCTTGATGAGGGTGGTTTTGCCCGCGCCGTTGGGACCGACGATGCCAATCCGGTCGCCGCGCAGCACGGTGAGGTCGAGCTTCGCGACGATTTCCATATCGCCGAAGGATTTGGCGATCGCCTTGGCCTCGATCACCAGCTTGCCGGACAGATCGCTAGCCGATGCTTCGAGCTTGACATTGCCCAGCGAGCCCACATGCTCGCGCCGCTCCTTGCGGAGAGCGTGCAGGAGATCGACGCGGCGCATGTTGCGGCGGCGCCGGGCAGTGACGCCGTAGCGCATCCAGTGCTCTTCCGTGGCGATGCGCTGGGCGAGCTTCGCCTGGCTGGTTTCTTCTTCCTCCAGAACCTTGTCGCGCCAGGCCTCGAACTCGGCAAAGCCGCGATCGCTGCGCAGCGCCTGGCCGCGGTCGAGCCAGATGGTGCGGTTGCTCAAGGCTTCGAGGAAGCGCCGGTCGTGGCTGATCAGGATGAAGGCGGCGCGCGACGCGGCGAGTTCGGATTCGAGCCATTCGATGGCCGGCAGGTCGAGGTGATTGGTCGGCTCGTCGAGCAGCAGAATATTGGGGTCGGGCGCCAGGGTGCGGGCGAGCGCGGCGCGGCGAATTTCGCCGCCCGAGAGGTGGCGCGGATCCTCGCTGCCGGAGAGGCCGAGCTGCTCCAGAAAATACCGGCAGCGGTGCGGGTCGTCGGCCGGCCCCAGTCCCGCCTCGACATAATCGAGGACCGTGGCAAAGCCCGACAGATCGGGCTCCTGCGGCAGATAGCGGAGCGTGGTTCCCGGCTGCAACCAGCGCTCGCCGCGGTCGGCCTCGATCAGGCCGGCGGCGATTTTGAGCAACGTCGATTTGCCCGAGCCATTGCGGCCGACAAGGGCGATGCGCTCGTCGTCGGCCAGCATGAGGTCGGCGCCTTCGAGGCAGGGCTTGCCGCCGAAAGTCAGGTGGATGCCACGCAGATTGACGAGGAGTTTGGCCATGGGTGGAGAGGAGGTAGCCGATTGCGCTCAGCTTCTCCAGTCCCCGAGATAACCCTTGAGTTCCGGCAGGTCGCGGGCGGCGAAAAGCTGCCGCGTCGGCCGCAGGGCGAGAATGCGGCCTGCATGGACGAAGGCGGTATGGGTTGCGGCATAGCGGGCGTCTTCCGGCTGGTGCGAGACCATGAGCACGGTGAGTTTGCGTTCCTGCTGTACGTCTTTCACCAGGTCGAGCATGTTGCGGCGCAGGGCCGGGCCCAGCGCGGCGAAGGGCTCGTCGAGCAGCATGACCGGTTTCTCGCGCACCAGCGCCCGGGCGATGGCGATGCGCTGGCGCTCGCCACCCGAGACTTCGCCGGGCTTGCGATCGCGCAACTCGCTCAAGCCCACCCGCTGCAGGGCGTCGTCGACTCTGCGGCGCCCGGCCTCATCGAGCCTGAGCGACGGCGATACGCCGAGCGCCACATTCTGCCAGACGTCGAGATGGGCGAATGTGTTGTTGTCCTGAAAGATCATGCTGACCGGACGTGCATCGGGCGCAACTCCCGCCATGTCCGTGCCGGCGATGGCGATGCGGCCCGAAACCGGTTGGTCAAATCCGGCGATCAGCGACAGGAGCGTCGATTTTCCCGCCCCGCTCGGCCCGATGACGGCGAGAAGGGCGCCGCGCGGCACCTGGAGATCGAACTCCATCTTCATGTCTTCATAATCGAAGCGGACCCGTTCAAGCTCGATCATCTTGGCCGCTCCATCTTTCGGCGAGTGTTATCAGCCCGAGCGCCAACAGCGCCAGGACGAGCGCGCTGCCCGCCGCCGCTTCCATCCGGTAGCTTCCCATCTGCCGGTAGATGAGCGAGGGAAGTGTGGTGAAATCCTGGGTGCCGAACAGGGTAATCGCGGTCAGATCGCCGAGCGACACGATGGCCGCCATGAGCAGCGCCAGGCCGATGGGCTTGCGCAAGGACGGCAGATCGACGATGCGGAAGCGGTTGAAGCCAGCAAGGCCCAGCCCGGCGCACAGGCGGTCGTTCTGCGCCGCCGATTGGCGCAACGCCGGCGCCAGCGTGCCATAGACGAAGGGCAGGGCCATCAGGCCATTCATGGCGATCACCAGCACCGGCGCCAGTCCGGTGACATTGGAATAGCGGCTGAGCAGGATAAACCAGCCGGTCGCCAGAACCGCCGGCGGCATGATCAGCGCGGCGAGCGAGGCAACCGAAAAGGCCCGATTGGCGCGGGGCGATCGTGCGGCTGCTTGCGCCAGCGGCCAGCCGAGCGCCAGGCCGGTGAGCGCCGCGGCCGTGCCGAGGCCGAGGCTCGTCGCCATGGCCGTGAAAATGCCGGGGCTGGCGGAGAGGCCTGCCACGCCGGCAAGGACGATTGCCGCAAGCGGCGGCAGCAGGATGGCAAGGCCCAAGGCCAGCGCCAGACCGTCGCCGAGCTTTGCTGTCGAGTCCTGGCCATCGAAGCGGATCGAAGAACGCCGCAGCGGCGGCGCGGCGTAGGAGATCCCGGCGAATTTTCCGGCGAAGACGGTCAGCAAACCGCAGATCGCCAATTGCGCCAGGGCCAAGGCGGCGGCGCGCGCCGGGTCGAAATCCAGGCGCAGGGCCTGATAGATGGCGACTTCCAGCGTCGTGGCGGAGGGGCCACCGCCGAGGGTGAGGACGACGGCGAAGCTTGCCGTGCACAGGAGGAAAATGAGCGTGGCGATGCCGGGCAGCACCGGTGCGATCTGCGGCCACTCGATCCGGCGGAAGACGTCGCGGTCGCGGAAGCCGAGCTGGGCGGCGAGGCGAAAGCTTTCCGGCGGCGTGGCCTCGAGCCGGGTCAGCAGCAGCCGCGCCGCCAGCGGGAAATTGAAGAACACATGGGCGATGAGAATGCCGGTGAGGCCATAGAGCTGGAACAAGCCGCCGAGCCAGCCCCTGGCGCCATAGACTTCGACGATGCCCAGAATGACGACGATTGCCGGAAGCGCCAGCGGCAAGGCGAAGAGCCTGACGATGATGGCCCGGCCGGCAAAGCGACGCCGCGCCAGCGCCCGGGCAATCGGCAGAGCGATGATCACGGACAAAACCGTCGAGAGTGTTGCCTGCAGCAGGGTGAAGGCGATGACGTGCAACAAATAGGGATCGCTGCGCGCCAGACCTTCCTTCAGCCCCAGGATTACGACCGGCAGGAACCCGGCCAGCACCGCCACAACGACACCGGCGAGCGCCAGGCCCGCCAGTGTCTTGGCTGTGCTGGATACATAAACCTTTATTGACTGGCGGCGTTCAACCATTCGTCGATCCAGGCGCGGCGGTTCTTGGCTACGTCCTCAGGGCTATAGAGGAAGGTCTTGGCCGGCTTCACCAAGGCACCGAAGGCCTCGGGCAGGGGGGCGGAGGTGCTGCCCGCCGGGAACATCCAGTTGTTGGTCGGAATCTGGTCCTGGAAGCCGGGGCCCATCATGAAGGCGAGGAATTTCGCCGCCAGCGCCCGCTCCGGCGAGGCCTCGATGAGGCCCGCCACCTCGATCTGCAGATAGTGGCCCTCGGAAAACTCCGCCGCCTTGTAGCGCTGGGTGTTCTCGGCGATCGCGTGATAGGCGGGAGACGTCGTGTAGGAGAGAACCATCGGCGCCTCGCCCTTGGTGAAGAGCCCATAGGCCTCCGACCAGCCGGGCGTGGTGGTGAGGATGCGGGGGCGGAGCTTGGCCCAGGCCTCGGCCGCCTTGTCGCCATAGACCGACTTCATCCACAGCAGGAAGCCCAAACCCGGCGTCGACGAGCGCGGGTCTTCCAGCACGATCTTCTGGGCGGGATCGCCATTCACCAGTTCATCGAGGCTCTTGGGCGGCGTCTTGATTGCCTCGCTGTCATAGACGACGGCGAAATGGGCATAGTCGAAGGGCATGAAATAGTCGTCGGTCCAGGCCACCGGCACCTTCGCCAGCGACTTGTCGAGGCCGTGCTTGCCGAAGAGCCCCGTCGCCGCGGCTTCGGCGGTGAGATTGGTATCGAGCCCCAGCACCAGATCGGCCTTGGTGTTGGCGCCTTCGAGCTTCAGGCGGTTGAGCACCGCGACGCCGTCGCCGAGGCCTACCCATGCGATGGTGCAGGAGCACGTCTTCTCGAAGGCGGCCGCGATTTTGGCGCCCGGCCCCCATTCGGAGACGAAGCTTTCATAGGTGTAGATGGTGAGCGTCTCCTTCGCCGCCGCCGGTGTGGCGAGGACGAGGAGAGCGAACAGAGCAGTCAGGGTCTTTTTCATAAGTCCTCCATTCGCCGTTGGATGGAGGAAGGGAGCCTTGGGGGCTCCGCTCGCAATCCCTCCGCCGGCATGATCCGGATCAGGTTCAGCGGGTTGAGGCGGAAGCCCCTCTCAGCCGCCAAGAATGCGGCACCCCGTTGAGAGCGGGGCGAGCATTAGGCTTTGCCTGGCGGACTGGCAAGGGCCGTTTGCGCAATGGCCCTATTCCCGGGCGATGTTTCACGTGAAACAAATCCTAGAGCAGGAATTGGCCATGGATGCAAGGGCTTGGCCATGGCGGTTTGGCGTGCAAAACGGCGAAAAAGACGCAGGAATTGCGCGCGTTTCGGCGCGAAAAAGCATGCGTTTGCGCACCGGATTCGGAGCCAAATTAGTTGACAGAGTCAGCTATTTCCGGGGCGCGCGGCCCGTTTACGGCTGATCGGAAATTTGGATGACGTAAAGGCAATTTGTGTCTAGACTTGAGGCTGTAGTCCCGCGCCCGCCGCTTCAATCGGAAACAGGAGGAAGGCATGAACATTGAAGTCAAATACGACGATCGACGTGCCCGTCTGCTCAGAAAATTGGGCGAGGCATTTTCGCGCCAACCCAAACTCGCCCTGGCGCTCAACGGCCTGAGCCTCGATGCCAAGCGCCTGGCGGCGGCAATTGCCAATCCCGAAGCCTTCCTGCGCAAATCCGGATTGCGCCTGCCGGAAGGACTGGGCTTCGATTTGTTCGAACACCCGCCGCAATTCTATCCCTTCCCCGACTGGACGCCCTGGATCATCGAACTCACCTCGTGCCGTAAAATCTGGCACCTGCAATGCGATGACAAGCCGTCGGCAACCGGCCTTCGTCTCTGCACCTACAAGCAGGATGAGGTGTGTTTCGGTTTTCATATTTATCCGCGTCCTTGGCCGCGTGGACCGTACAGCTACTAGCGGAGGGCGGTGCGGGGAGATGGGTTGACGACACCTGGAACCCCGCGCGGCGAATTCTCCCACTGGTGGTTGCGGTGGATCGCCCAGGAACACCGGCTGGTCTATCGGGTGAGCGACGGGGCGTTGCGGATTGTGCGGGGCGGGTATCATTATTGAGCGCGCGTCGGTTCGCGCATTCGCAACCTACAAATCGGCTTCCGAAAGCCCCGCCAGTTTCATCAGATGGTGAAGCAGTCCCGGCTTAAGCGGTTTATTGCCATGGATGGGAATGGTGAGGCGGACGATGCTGCCGTCCTTGCCGTAGATATGGTGGCTTCCGGCAACGCGCAGAAGTTTCCAATCCCGCCGCTCAATTGCCTTCGCAAGTGCTTTGCCGGCAACCGATTTCACACGGCGATCTCGAGGATGCGTTGCCCGGTGTCCGGCTTGGGTGGCGCGATGTCGATGGACAGGCAGCCCTCGATGGCCTCGTGCAGATTGGCGAGCAACTCGTCCATCGTATCGCCCTGGGTGGCGCAGCCGGGAATGGCCGGAACCTCGGCCCAATAGCCGCCTTCTTCCGCCTCGTGGACAATGGCCTTGATCTGCATGACTTCAACTCCGCTCCGGGAAACATAGTCCGCCAACCGGCGAATGCAAGGAACCCTCACGCCGCCCGCACCGGCAGCTTGGCGACCGCCTTGCCGGACGTCGCCTCGGCGAGGCGCAGCTCATATTGGCTTTGCAGGTTGAGCCAGAACTGCGAGCTCATGCGGAACCAGTGGCCGAGCCGCAACGCCGTGTCGCCGGTGACGG
>JANMQL010000186.1:0-4808 GCA_031370475.1 Hyphomicrobiales bacterium
CCCGGGCCCGCAAGATCGAGCGCTTCCTGTCGCAGCCCTTCGACGTCGCCGCCGTATTCACCGGCTTCCCCGGCGTGCAGGTGAAGCTCGAAGACACCATCAAGGGCTTCAAGGGCCTGTGCAACGGCGATTACGACCATCTGCCGGAGCCCGCCTTCTACATGGTTGGCACCATCGAGCAGGCGATCGAAAAGGCCCAGCGGCTCGCCGCCGAGGCGGCGTGATCCGGATGGCTGGCCTGCACTTCGAGCTCGTTAGCCCGGCACGGCTCCTGTTCTCCGGCGAGGTGGCAAGCGTCACCATTCCGGGAACCGAGGGTGAGATGGGAATCTTCGCCGGCCACGCGCCGGTCTTGTCGACGCTGCGCCCCGGCGTGGTGACGATCACCCGCGAGACCGGCAGCCCGGAAAAAATCTTCGTGCGCGGCGGCTTCGCCGAGGTCAATCCTTCCGGCCTGACGGTTCTGGCCGAAACCGCCATCCCGCTTGCCGAACTCGATGCCGCCGCACTCGCCCAGCAAATAAAGAATTCGGAAGAGGATGTGGCCGACGCCAAGGACGACGAAACCCGCAGGCGTGCCCAGGAAAACCTCGACCATTTGAAGGCGTTGCACGGGGCGCTGTAATTCTTCCGCCTACGGATCAATAAAAAGCCCGCGATCGCTCGCGGGCTTCCCACTTTCTTCACCCTGAGGTGCCCGGCGCAGCCGGGCCTCGAAGGGTCTCTTGGTAGCTCCAGATGCTTCGAGGCTTGCGCTGACGCGCAAGCACCTCAGCATGAGGTTTGCTTGACTACTCGCCGAACCTCACGGCCCGGCCGTTGCTCTGGCTGCCCTTGTTGCCGACTTCCTTCATCCAGGAGGGCTTGCCGCCGCCATTGCCGTGGCGCTTGGGCGCGTTGGCACCGCCGCCCGGCTTGCCGCCGCCATGGTTGCGGTTATGACCGCCGCCATTGCCTTTGCCGTGCGGCGCGGCACGCCTGCCGCCCTGGGGCGGACGATGACGCGAGGGCTCGCCGGTGGGCACATGGGACAGACCCATAGCATGCTGCATGACCGGCACGGACTGGCGGATGGTGCGTTCGATATCGCGGAGCAGCGAGCGTTCATCGGAGGCGCAGAAGGCGATTGCGGTGCCCGCGGCGCCAGCGCGCGCGGTGCGGCCGATGCGGTGGACATAGCTCTCGGGCACATGCGGCAGGTCGTAGTTGACCACATGGCTGACGCCATCGACGTCGATGCCGCGCGCCGCGATGTCGGTGGCGACGAGCACCAGAATCTTGCCCGCCTTGAAGCCGGCAAGCGCCCGCTCGCGGTTGGCCTGGGATTTGTTGCCGTGGATGGCAGCCACCGTATAGCCTGCCGCCGAAAGGCCCTTGGTGACCTTGTCGGCACCGTGCTTGGTGCGGGTGAACACCAGGGTGCGCGTCATGTTGTTGTCCTTGAGCAGCTCGGTCAGAACCTTGAGCTTCGCCGCCTGATCGACATGGATGACGTGCTGGTTGACCGTTTCGACGGTCGTCGCCACCGGGGCCACTTCGACGCGCACCGGATTGGTCAGGAGTGCCGCGGCAAGCCCGGCAATCTCCTTCGGCATGGTGGCCGAGAAGAACAGGTTCTGCCGCTCCTTGGGCAGCATGGCGGTGAGCTTGCGGATGGCGTGGATGAAGCCCAAATCGAGCATCTGGTCGACTTCGTCGAGGACGAAGATTTCAACCTTGTTGAGGGTGACGGCGCGGCGCTCGATCAGATCGACGAGGCGGCCCGGCGTGGCGACGAGAATGTCGATGCCGCCGCGCAGGATGTCGATCTGCTTGCCGATCGACACGCCACCGTAAACCACGGCGCGCGTCAGCTTCATGTTGCGACCATAGGTCTTGAAGCTTTCGGCGATCTGGGCCGCAAGCTCGCGGGTGGGGGTGAGAATGAGGGCGCGAGCCGTGCCGCGGGCCGGGCGCTCGCCGGACTTGGCGAGACGCTCGAGCATTGGGAGTGCAAAGGCCGCCGTCTTGCCGGTGCCGGTCTGGGCGATGCCGAGCAGATCGCGGCCGGCCATCAGTTCGGGAATGGCGCGGGCCTGGATGGGAGTGGGCTTGTCGTAGCCTTCGGCGGCGAGCGCCTTGAGGATGGGCTGCGACAGGTTGAGTTGGTCGAAACTATTCAAGTTTTTTTCTTTCGTTCGGAACGGTGGGGAAAGCGCACGGCATGTCCGAAACGGCCAAACGCGGGAATCGCGAATTGGCCTGGGCCTTGCGCTTAAACTTTCCCACGTGAAAGGAATGTTCGGGTGATTCGCTCCGGCCGGAACGGCTGCACTTTGGATGTGCGCCTCACGTATTCTTTGGAGGGCCGAAAGCGATGACGGTCATATGGGCGCTCGGGCGCGCGATGTCAAACCTTTCCTCGAACATGCTTGACGAAAGATGCGGCAAGGCCGGGCCGTTCACGCACCCAAGTGCCGGAAGGCGGCGATCACACGCTCGTAGACGCCACGCTTGAAGGGGACGATCAGGTCGATGATCTCGTCCATCCGGACCCAGCGCCAGCGGTCGAATTCCTGCTTGTGGCCGGGCGGCGCCAGATCGATCTCGCTGTCCTCGCCGAGAAAGCGGAGCGCAAACCATTTCTGCCGCTGGCCGCGATATCTGCCGTTCCAGGACTTGCCGATCAGATGCTCGGGGAGGTCGTAATCGTACCAGCCCGGCGCCTCGGCGATGATTTCGGCCGACGCGACGGCGGTCTCCTCGGCGAGTTCGCGAAGTGCGGCGGCGCGCGGATCCTCGCCGGCGTCGATGCCGCCCTGGGGCATCTGCCACCACTGGCCCTTGCCTTCGTCGTTGAGCTTGTCGTGGCGCCGGCCGATCCAGGCAAGGCCGTCGCGATTGAGGAGCATGACGCCGACGCAGGGGCGGTAGGCGGTGATCTCGCGTTTCACCGTCAACTCAGGCGGCCCTTGTAGGCGGCGCTGATCGGAACCAGCAGAATACCCTTTTCTTCAAGCCCCTTGGCCCATTCGGAGACGGCATCGATGGTGACCTCGAGTCCGGCGCCGGTGCCGATGGCGATGCCGTTGGTCATGGCTTCGGTTTCGAGCTGCTCGAGGGCGGCGGCGATGCTCTTGGGATCGGGATCGGCGTCGATGACGATTTGGGCGCGGCGCGACGGCAGGTGTTGGGCCTTGGCGACGGCTTCGGTCGAACTCAGCGGCACGGTGGCGTCCTCGAGGAATACCAGGCCGCGGCTTTTTATTTCGGCGAGCACCGGTTTCAGCGCCGCCGGCACGGTCAGGAAGCGTCCGCCCATGAAATTGGTAATGCCGACATAGCCGGTGAAGCGGCTCATGTGCCAATGCAGCGCGTCGCGGTTTTCCTCCACACTGGCTTCGGCGAGCAGAGTGCGCGGGCCCGGATTTTTGGCCGGGTAGCCCACCGGTTCCATCGGCAATTGCAGCAGCACCTCGTGACCCTGGGCGCGGACCTTGTCCACCTGGAACTGCAAATCCTTGCCATAGGGCGCGAAGGCGAAGCTCACGTCACCCGGCAGTTCCTTGCCGGCCTGCTGGGTGAGCTTGGTGTTGAGCCCCATGCCGCCAAGGAGAATGGCAATCTTCGGCCGGTCCGATGCCAGGACATCCATCGGAGTCAGGCGCGCATAGGCGTCAGAGGGTTTTTTACCGCCCGGTCCGATGCGCGGCAGTTGGCCCTGGGTATCGATCTCGAACAGCCCCGCGATCGGCGCCGGCTTCAGCGCCCGGCGGCCGGCGACGATAATGTTAACCCCATCATAGCCGTTGATCTTCACCGGCGTTTCCGGCTCGGCGGCGATTTCGGTTTCCTCCGCCGCAGGCACGTCGACGGGTGTTTCCTCGGCCGCCGTGATCGAGGAGGTTTCGACCTCCTCGGCTGGCGGAATTGCGGCGGTTACGACCGGCTCGCCGGCAAAGGGATAGGGCGCGCGCACCAGCCACAGGCCCAGCGCCAAGTAGCCGGCAAGCGCCAGCGCCGATGCCATGGCAAGCCGGCCCGGCCGTTTCGCCCACAGGCGTTCGGAGAGTGACCGCCTGCGGAGCGGTTGGCGCAATTCGTCGCGGCGCATGGTTCTGCTGCTGACCTTTGATTCGTCGTCAGCTGAATCTGGCGCGTGAACCGTTAACGGCCTGTTAACCGTGACGGCAGCCCGCTCAATTGGCGGTCGTTTCGCCGCCCTCGCCGGTTCCCGGTTTGGCGTCCTTCGGCTTGACGTTCGAGACGACCTTGATGCCGTGCAGCAGGTCGACCGCCGCCTTGAGCTGCATGTCCTTGGTCTTGTCCTCCGGCACATAGGCCGAGGAGCCGCCGCCTTCCGCGCCGCCGGTTTCGTTCTGCAGATGGCCCCTGAGGCTTGCTTCACCCTCGGTGGAGACGTCCTTGCCCTTGAGCTCCGGTGGCAATTCCTGTTCGATCAGGATGTCGGCGTCGATGCCCTTGGCCTGGATCGAACGGCCGGCCGGAGTGTAGTAACGCGCCGTGGTGAGGCGCAGCGCCCCCTGGCTGCCCAGCGGAATGATGGTCTGCACCGAGCCCTTGCCGAAGCTCCGTGTACCGATGATCGTGGACCGCTTGTGATCCTGTAGCGCGCCCGCGACGATTTCCGAAGCCGAAGCCGAGCCGCCGTTGATCAGGGTCACTATCGGTTTGCCGTCGGCCGAGTCGCCTTTCTGCGCGACGAAGCGCTGGGTCTCGTCGGCACGGCGGCCGCGGGTCGACACTACCTCGCCGCGATCGAGGAAAGTATCGGACACGGAGATCGCCTGGTCGAGCAGGCCGCCGGG
>JANMQL010000200.1:0-9142 GCA_031370475.1 Hyphomicrobiales bacterium
AATCCTCCGGACACGGACAAATATGCCTACAAGCTGGCCTGGATGGACCGGCTGATCGCTCACGCCCGCGCATTACTTGCACTTGAGGAGCCGCTGGTTCTGGCCGGCGACTACAATGTCATTCCGCGGGCCATCGACGCCAAAACCCCCCAGGCTTGGGTTTCGGACGCGCTGTTTCTGCCGCGGAGCCGGGCCCGCTTGCGGCAACTGGAAAATCTCGGACTGATAGACGCTTTCCGGCTGCGGCACCCGGGCGAGCCCGGTCATTACAGCTTCTGGGATTACCAGGCCGGCGCCTGGCAGAAGGACAACGGCATCCGCATCGACCATCATTTGCTGTCGCCGCAGGCCGCCGACCGTCTCGCCGGCATCCGCATCGACCGCCATGTACGCGGCTGGGAGCGGCCCTCCGACCACGTCCCCGTCGTCATCGACCTGCAATGAAAAAGCCCGCGGTTTTGGCCGCGGGCCAGTCATTTGCAGGTTTGGGGAAACTTACTTGGGGGCCTTGACGCCGAAGGCGGCCATGCTGGCTTCAAAGGGCTTGTAAGCCTCTTTCGCAGCCGCGATATAGAGCTCGCCGAGCTTGCTCCATTCGCCGACGAAGGCCTCATAGGCCTCCTTGGCATAGCCCTGGTGGACCTCAAGCGCCTTGTCGAAAGACTTGGCGGCAACGGCCCGCTCCATGGCTTCCGAACCGCGCTCGAAAGACTTGCGCGAGAAATCGGCGGTTTCCTGGGCGATGGCCTGGACACCCTTGGTCATGGCGGTGGCCGAGGCGGCATAGGCCTCGAAACCGTCCTTGCCGAGGGTCTGGAATTCTTCAAAAGACTTGATCATGATTTTCTCCATCCGGGTTGGTGATGACTCTGAACTGGTATGAAATATAATATGTGCATTGCACCATAATTGTCAAGAAAAATGTTGCATTGCAACAATCCAGCGAATCGAGCGAGGAAATGCCGCACTCGCGGGCTTGCCGCTGCGGTCTGTTTACCGGGTGGTAAGCAAGCCTGTTCAGAATGGCACATGGGACCGGGGATCGGCCAAATGCAGGATCGAGAACATTGGTCATGTCCGGTTTTTGGGTATAAAAACGAAAATCCAAGGGACAGGCGGGGTATGTATGGTTTTGAGTGAAGTGGGGCGGAGGAGCCTGTCTCTGCGGGGTGTGCATAAGGCGTTTTTCCAGGCGATCGCTCTGCTCGCGGCGCTGATCGTGTCGCTGTCCATTCCCGCCGAGGCCAAGCCGCGTTTCTCCGCCATCGCCATCGATGCCCGCACCGGCAAGGTCCTCTACGCCAAGGATGCCGATGGCCCGCGCTACCCGGCGTCGCTGACCAAGATGATGACCCTCTACCTGGTGTTCCAGGACCTTGAGGCCGGCAAAATCAAGCTGAACACGAAATTGCCGGTCTCGGCCCGCGCCGCCGCCATGGCGCCCTCCAAGCTTGGCTTCAAGCCTGGCGGCACCATCGCCGTGGACGACGCCATCAAGGCGCTGGTCACCAAATCCGCCAACGACGTCGCCGCCGCCATCGGCGAGAACTTGGCCGGCTCGGAATCCATTTTCGCCGCCCGCATGACCAAGACCGCCAGGCAACTCGGCATGACCAAGACCGTGTTCCGCAACGCTTCCGGCCTTCCCGATCCGGCCCAGGTCACGACAGCGCGCGACATGGCGACCCTCGGCCTGCGCCTGCAGCGCGATTTTCCGCAATATTACCCGTATTTCCGCATCAGTTCCTTTGTCTACAACGGCAAGACCATCCGCACCCACAACCGGCTGCTCGGCCGCTATGCCGGCACCGACGGCATCAAGACCGGCTATATCGCCGACTCCGGTTACAATCTCACCACATCGGCCAAGCGCGGCGGCAAGCGCGTGATTGGCGTCGTCATGGGTGCCGCTTCCGGGAAAGCCCGCAATACCTACATGGCCGCCATGCTCGATCGGGCATTCCCGAAGAGCAAGAACGGCACCACAATCGCCGCTCTCGCCGGTTCGTCCAAGGGTGCCATCGAGCCCGTTGCGGCGGCCGCGCCGAAGCCCGATGCCAAACCGGACGAACAACCCTCGGCCATGGACTTGCTGGTCGCATCCGCCGCCGCCGATACCGGTGAGGATGGCGACAACAGCGAGGACGCCGATACTTCCGATATGACCACCGCGTCCACTTTCAAGACGGTCGGTGCCCCGGCCGGCCCGGCCAAGCCGCAAGTTCTGGAAGCCACCATGGCCGATTTGCCTCTGCCGGCCAATTTGCCCTTCGAGATCAAGATCCAGGACGCTTCGTGGCATATCCAGATCGGCGCCTATCCCACCAAGCAGGACGCCCAGGCCGAATTGAAGAAAATCCTTGCAGCCTCGGATCCGCAACTCCTCAAGGACAAGCAGGCCTTCACCGTCACCGTGCAAAAGGGCACCGAAACCATATACCGGGCCCGCTTCTCGGGCTTTTCCGAAGCTTCCGCCAAGCTCGCCTGCCAGCAGCTGTCCCGGGCGAAAGTCGAGTGCCTCGCCCTGCCGCCTCAATCCTGAAGCAGAACGTCCTTCGCCTGATTGATCTTGGCGGCGAGATAATCCGAGCCGCCCTTGTCCGGGTGGAATTCCTTCATCAGCCGCCGGTGCGCGGCGCGAATGCCGTCGGCATCGGCCCCGGCCTTGAGACCCAGAACCGCGAAAGCTTCCTCGCGCGACATCGCCCCACCGCTGGCAACCGCCCCGCCCCCGCCGGCCGATTGTCCCCACGCCTGGCGCCACTCCGGTTTCGACCGGTCGAGCCAGGCCTCCAGCAGTGCCAGGCTTTGGTCTCCCGCCTTGCCGCAATTTTGATGCAGGCCGCGCAATTCCGCCTCGCTCAGCACGGAAAGCGCCTTGCCCTTGAAAGGCCCGGTCAGGACTTCGCCATCCATGCGGCCCGTGTCGTGGTCGAGCTCCATCGCCAGCATGCCGGTCGCCACCCGCGAGCGCTGCCCCGGCGTTTTCCGGTTCCACGGAAAACCGTTCGGGAACACGGCGTGTTGGCCGAGCAAACCGAGACCGACAAAAAAGAGCGGCACCGCCTCCGGAAATGCCCCGCGCAGTGCCAGAAATCCCGCCAGCGCCATTAACGCCCCGCCCGCCGCCATCCGCATCAGTCCGCGAATTTGTGCCGGCTGGGTGGAGCCCAGTTTGCGCAACAGCCACCAGCCGCCGAAGACGATGACCAGGGCAAGAATGAAAGTCGGCATGCCCGAGTCTACTTCATCTGATCGAGAAGCAGAACCGCGGCACCGCCGTGGGATTTCGAGTGTTCAGCCAGCGCCGGCCGGCCGCCCGCCGCATAGACGGCCACGGCAGCCAGCAACTCGCGCAGCTGGCCGGGCGCCGCCGCATCCAACCGGAAATAGGCGCCGCCCGTCAACCGCGCGATCGCGCGGAAACCGCGTTCGGCGGCCGGATCGCCATTCTCCTGGAACATGAAGAGCGGCACTCCGATGAGCCCGACCTCGCCTGCCTTCTTGCACAGCGCATCGATATTCTCTTCCATTGCATCGCCGGCATAAACGGCGGCGTTGACCTTCGCCTGGGAGGCTTCACGCTTGATATGGGTCAGCACCCGCCCGATCTGGGTATTGCCGCCCCGGCATTCGACCCGGGTCATGATCCGCGCCAGCGCCTGCGGCTCGCTCACCCATTTGGAGGCGCGGCATTCGTCGAAGCCGCGGAAATAGACGAGCTGCACGTCGAGCCCGCCGATGCGGCCGGTCTCGGCGAACATCTGCGACTGGATCGCCAAAGCCCGGTCCCAGGTCGGCTGGCGGCTCATCGTGGCATCCATGGCGAAGATCAGCCGGCCGCGGCTGCCTGTAGCGGGCGCGCTTGGCGGCAGATTTCGCACCTTCGCCAGAAACGACGCCACATCCGCGTCCTGTGCCGTAGGAACGGGCGCCTTGCTCATCTTTGGGCCTCCTCTTGAGGAAGCAGTGTCATGCCGTCATTTGCAAGTCCCGGCATCCAGCAATTCGAGTTTCGCCAGCTTGCCGTCAAGGGCGAAATCGCCGTAATCGAGCGTCAGCCCGGTTGCAACGCCATTCTCATACATGTCGAAGCCGATTTGATAGGTGGGTGTATCCTGATTGCCCCCGGCCACATCGTAATAACTGATGGTCATTGGCCAGGACGACAGACCCGCCAGCGCCGCCGCTTCGGCATTGGCCTTGTCGCGGGCGTTGGTGCCGGCCGGTTTGCGCTTGCCGATGAAGCTGATGGCCCGGAACGTCTTCTCCCTGTCCGAGCCATCATAAATGAGGCTCGTGTCCCGGCTCTCGCCGGCCAGGGCCGCGTCCATCAGCTTGAATTGATGCCGCATTGGAAACAGCGCTTCCCCGGGCACCGTGAATTCCTTTGGCGCCGGCAGCTCGATCTGGCCCTCGCCCTCGCCCTGCGCCTCAACCCGCGAAACCTTGATCCGGCTTTCCGTATCCAGCCGGTTGTCGTTGTATTCCTTCTGACTGTAACGCAAGTCGAGGCCGTCGCCCGATTCATAGGACGTCGATTGCGTGTCGATCAATTTGGCGGCCCCATCGGCCGGATTGATGCGGTTCACCATCCGGAAACTCACGGTCCAGCCCTCGCAGGCCGAGCCGAGGATCTCGAAAACCATGCGGCCGTCGACATTCGACAGGCCGGCGCCCTCATTTGCCCGGGCAAGGCGCAGATCGTAGACCGCCCGGTGCGGCACGATGGTCGCCGCGTCGGCGGCGGTGGCGGCGAGGCAGAACGCGGCGGCAAACATCGTCACTTTCATGGTTCTTGAATCTCCTGGCATCCAGTGGTCCATTGCCGCAAAAGGGGCTCCCCAAGCTCGCATTGCACAGGTTAAGGCATAGCAAACATGACAACAATGGCGAAGCCGCGGCGGCGCGTCCTGGTCACCCGGCGCCTCACCGCCGATGTGGAGCAGAGACTGGCCCGCGCCTTCGAGGCAACCCTCAATGCCGAGGACGGGCCCATGTCGCGCGACGATATCCTGCGCCAGGCCGAAAGCCACGACGCCCTGCTGGTAACTTCGATCGACAAGCTCGGCCCCGGTTTCGTCGATGCGGTGCCGCCCAGCATCAAAATCATTGCGACATTTTCCGTGGGCTACGATCACCTCGACATTCCCGCCGCCCGGGCTCGCGGCATCGCCGTCACCAATACACCCGACGTGTTGACCGATGCCACCGCCGACATCGCCATGCTGCTGATCCTCGGCGCGGCGCGCGGCGCCTCCTGGGGCGACCGCATGGTGCGGGAAAACCGCTGGGGCGAACCCTCGCCCACCTCGCCGTTGGGCATCGATGTCTCGGGCCAAAGGCTCGGCATTCTCGGCATGGGCCGCATCGGCCAGGCACTGGCGCGCCGGGCTACGGGTTTCGGCATGGAACTTCACTATCATAACCGCGCTCGGGTTGCCGGCGGCAAGGAGTATGGCGCCCGCTACCATGCCCGCCTCGAAGACATGCTGCCCCATTGCGATTTCCTGTCGATCAATTGCGCCTCGACGCCGCAAACCCGCAAGATCGTCAACGCCGCAACCATCGCCCGCCTCCCCGATGGCGCCATTATCGTCAATTCAGCCCGCGGCGATATCGTCGACGATGACGCCCTGATCGCGGCTCTTGTCTCCGGCAAGCTCGCCGCGGCGGGGCTCGATGTTTTCCGCAACGAGCCCAATATCGATCCGCGCTACCGCGAACTGCAGAACGTCTTTCTGCTGCCCCATCTCGGCAGCGCCACGCCCGGCACCCGCAGCGCCATGGGCATGCGCGCCGTGGACAATCTCGAAGCCTTCTTCCGGGGCGGACGCCCCCGCGATCTTTTAACAGGAGCATGACATGGGAAACATCGACAAGCGCCTTGGCGAGCTCGGCATCATCCTTCCGGTCCCTTCCAAGCCGGTGGCCAATTACGTGCCATGGGTGCGCACCGGCAATCTGGTCTTCATCTCCGGCCAGGGCGCCCTCCACGACGGCAAGATCGAATATGCGGGCAAGCTCGGCGACAATGTCTCGCTCGAAGACGGTGCGAAGTCGGCGCGCTTCTGCGCCGTCAATGTTCTCGCCCAATTGCGCGAGGCCTGCGGCGGCAATCTCGACCGGGTCAAGCGCATCGTCAAGCTGGTGGGCTTCGTCAACGCCACGGCGTCCTTCACTGAGCATCCCAAGGTCGTGAACGGCGCCTCCGATCTCATGGTCGAAATCTTCGGCGACAAGGGCCGCCATGCCCGCTCGGCGGTGGGTTCGCCGTCCTTGCCGTTCAATCTCTCGGTCGAAGTTGAGGCCGTGGCGGAGATCGAATAGGCATGCGCCCGGCCCTCGATTGGCTTGTGGCCAGGCCTATCGCCCATCGCGGGCTGCATGATGCGGCGAAGGGCGTGGTCGAGAACACCGAGAGCGCTTTTGCCGCCGCCATCCGCCATAACTATCCAATCGAATGCGACTTGCAGATTGCGGGCGACGGCGAGGCCGTGGTGTTCCACGACGAGACCCTCGACCGCGTGACGGCGGATGTGGGACCGGTCAGGGAGCGCAGCGCCGCCGAACTGAAGCGCGTGGCGTTCAAGGCGGGTCGCGACCGCATTCAGATCTTTGCCGAGCTTCTCGAACAGGTCGATGGCGCCGTGCCGCTGGTCATCGAGCTCAAGTCCCATTGGGATGGCGACGACGCGCTGGCGGCGCGCGCCCTTGCGGTGCTTGCCGCCTATCGCGGCCCCCTTGGCCTCATGTCCTTCGACCCCGATCTGGTCGAGGCCCTGCGGCGGCGCTCGCCGGGGACGGTTCGCGGCCTGACCGCCGACCGGGCAACCGATCCCTATTACGATTTCCTTCCGCCGGAGCGGTTGCTGGAGATGCGCAATTTTTCGCATCTGGCCCGCATCGCGCCGCATTTCATTTCCTTCGACTATCGCCAATTGCCTTTCGAACCGGTGAGCGAATTCCGCCATGCCGGCCATCCCGTCATCACCTGGACGATCAAGTCGCCGGAGGCTGCGGCACAGGCCCGGCGCCATTGCGACCAGATCACCTTCGAAGGCTTTCCGGCCTGAATGTTGAAGAGCCTCGCCAGCGTGCTGGATGTCAAAAAGGCCGATTGGGACCGCCTCGCCAATCCGCCCGGCGGCGAATTCAATCCCTTCGTCACCCATGATTTCTTCCGGGCCGTGGAGCAGTCCGGTTCGGCCACGGCAAAAACCGGTTGGGCTGGGCGCCATCTCGTGCTGGAGGACGGCAAGGGCAACATCTGCGGCATTGCACCCTGCTATCTCAAATCCCATTCCCAGGGCGAATATGTCTTCGATCATGGCTGGGCCGAGGCCATTCACCGGGCCGGCGGGCGCTATTATCCCAAGCTGCAAGTGGCCGTGCCTTTTACGCCGGTGACCGGACCGCGCCTCTTCGCAACCGATCCCGATGCCAAGCGGCAACTGATCGGCGGTCTCGCCGATCTCTGCCGCGAGACCAAGGCTTCGTCAGTGCATCTCACCTTCCTGCCCGAAGACGACTGGAAGGAATTCGGAACTGAGCCCTGGTTGCAGCGTACCGATATCCAGTTTCACTGGCACAATGCCGGCTATGGGAGTTTCGAGGATTTCCTGACCAGCCTGTCGGCCCAGAAGCGCAAGAACATCCGCAAGGAGCGCGAGGCGGTGCGGCAGACTGGAATTACCGTCGAACTCCTGACCGGCGGCGACATCCGCGAGGAACATTGGGACGCCTTCTTCGCGTTCTACATGGACACCGGCTCGCGGAAATGGGGCTCCCCCTATCTGACGCGGAGCTTCTTCAGCCTGATCGGCGAGGCCATGAGCGAGCATATCCTACTGGTCGTCGCCATGCGGGCCGGGCACATGATCGCCGGGGCGTTGAATTTCATTGGCTCCCACGGGCTTTTCGGCCGCAACTGGGGCGCCGTTGAGCAACATCCGTTCCTGCATTTCGAGCTTTGCTACTATCAGGCGATCGACTTCGCCATCGCCCGCAAGCTGGCCCGCGTCGAGGCCGGCGCCCAGGGGCCGCACAAGCTGGCGCGGGGCTATCTTCCGCAAGCGACCTGCAGCCTGCATTATCTGGCGCACCTGGGACTGGCGCGGGCCGTGGCGGAATATCTGGCGCAGGAGCGCGCGGCCGTCGCCCACGACCGCGATCTCCTTGCGCAACATTCGCCGTTCCGGCAGGAACAGGATTTCTGAGGGAGTTGAATTGATGAGCTACGATCCCAGCAACATCTTCGCCAAGATCCTGCGTGGCGAAATTCCCTGTCACAAAGTTTATGAGGACGAAGCGACAATCGCCTTCATGGACGTCATGCCGCAAGCGGATGGGCACACGCTGGTGGTGCCCAAGGCCGCCTCACGCAATCTGCTCGATGCCGATCCGGAGACTTTCGATTCCCTGATGCGCGCCGTGCAGAAAGTGGCCGCGGCGGCCAAGGCGGCCTTCGCCGCCGAAGGCATATTAATCAAGCAGTTCAACGAACCCGCCGCCGGCCAGACGGTGTTCCATCTGCATGTCCACATTCTTCCGCGCCATGCTGGCGTCGAACTGCGGCCGCACACCGGCAAGATGGCCGATCCCGCCCTGCTGGCAAGACACGCAGAGATGATCCGGGCAGCGCTGCGTTAGGGCCCCGCCCGGCATCTCCGGAATCGCTTACTGCTTGACGACGTGCCAGACGCCGTCCTTGCCGTTGCCTTTCGCATCGCCCTTCTTCTTGTCAATGGCATAGAAGTAGAGAGGCTTGCCGCCATAGGCCCATTGCAGCTTGCCGTCCTTGCGTTTCACCATCGACCAGGCCTTCATTGCCTTTTCGCCCTTCTTGGCGAGATAGGGCGGCCAGAAATCGGCACAGAAGCCGTAGCAGCTCGACACGCCGCCCTTATCCTTGTCGAAGACATAGAGTGTCATGCCATTCTTGGCGGTAAGCAGCGTGGCGGCATGGGCCACGGCGGCCATCAGCAATGCGGCGGTGAGCATGCTCGCGCCGCGTATCAATAACGTTTTCATGTGTATTCCTCCTTGCGCCCCAATGCCCGGACGCTGGGGCAAGGCGACCGCGCGCCGGAGAGTTTACTTCCTGCGCCTGCCTCTCGTTTCAGATATGTCATGGCCCGGG
>JANMQL010000209.1:0-30323 GCA_031370475.1 Hyphomicrobiales bacterium
GAGCGCGATGTCGCCCGCCGTGCAGTCGGCAACATTCACCGTGTCGTAACCCACGCCGAAGCGCGCCACCACCGCGAGTCTGCCGTTTTTCGGCACGCTGGTCGCATCGAAACGGTGAATCAGCAGGATCAGCGCATCGAAATTCTCGAGCTGATCGGCACGCAACGGCGTCGCGGGTGTGAACCTGGTGCTCAGCATCGGGTTAACATCGTCGAGAAACGCCACCTCCACATCCGGCGCCGATCTGAGCGGCGCCAGATCGAAATCGGGGAACGTCGGCGAACCGTCGGCCTTCTTGAAGTCGCTGGAAAGTGCGACACGGAATTTGCCGGCCATCACTTGCACCCCTTGCGCAATTTGCCGATCGCCTCGGCCAGCGCGTTCTGCAACACCCAGACATCGCCCGAATAACAGCAGAAATCGAAACCCTGCTTGTAAAGCGCGATGCCGAGATCGGTGGTCGGCACCAGCCGGCCCAGTGCCTTCTTGTGCTTTTTGGCGGCGGCGACGGTGCGCTCGATGGCCTTCAGGAACTTCGGATGATCGAACTGGCCCGGAACGCCGAGCGACACCGAGAGATCGAAATGCCCGACCCACAGGCAGTCGACACCGTCGACGACGGCAATCTTGTCGGCATTCTCCGCCCCCTCGGCGGTCTCGATCTGGCAGAACAGCGTGGTGCGCTCATTGGCCGCCGCCAGTTTCTCGGCGACCTGCCCCTGCCGGTAATTGTCATGGGCGACGCCGAGCGCCACGCCGCGCTTACCTTCCGGATAATATTTCATGCAATCGACGACCGCCCTGGCCTCCGCCGCCGTGCCGACCATGGGAATCATGATGCCTTCCGCTCCCATGTCGCAGGCCCTTGCGATGTGGTGATATTCCTTGGACGGCACCCGCACGATGACCGGAAGCTGGGCTGCCTCGAAATAGCGCATGGCACTCTTCACCGTCTCGAAGCCGAAGCCGGAATGTTCGAGATCGAACAAAGCGAAATCGCAGCCCGCCGCCTTGAGGATATGGCCGATGCCGGGGGTGGCGAACTCGACGATGAAATGGCCGAGCTTAGCCTTTTTTGTCTGCGCCATGTGCTTGAGACCGTGCCGTGCCATGTTCATCTTCTCCTCAGGCCGATCCTTCGCAGACCAGTTGCAGTTCCGAGACACGCTTGGCCGTCACATGGCCGGCACTATCGCGGTTGAAGGCCGCGTAATGGGCCGTTGCGAGATGGGCATCGAAGGCGGCGCGGTCCTCATAGATTTCGTAGAGCACCACGCGGTCCTCTTCGTCCTTCGGGACCAGCACGTCGAAACGTCGGCAGCCCGCCTCGTCGCGGCAGGAGGCCCGCGCATTGGCATCGACCAGCGCCCGGAACGCCGCCATCGATCCCGGTTTCACGGTGAAATCGACCATGACGACGAAGCCCTTCACGTCGAGCCCCCGCGCACCTGCCAGTAGAGTCGCGCCACCTGCTCGAGATGCTCGCGCATCACGGCCGCGGCGCGTTCGGGGTCGCGCGCCGCGATCGCCGCTAAGATCGCCGCATGCGCCTCATAGGCGATGCGGTTTTGGCCGGGATAGCTGAGCGTGATGTGGCGCTGCTCCATCAGCCATTCGATGATCGCTGCATGCATGGCCGTGTAGATCGGGTTCTTCGGGATGGTGGCGATGGCATAATGAAACGCCACGTCGGTCTGCTCGAAGCGGCGGATGTCGCCGATCGACTCGCCATTGGCATCGAGCGCGGCGCGCAATGCGGCGATGTCCGCTTCCCCCGCGCGCAGTGCCGCGTCGCGGGCCAGCCCGCATTCGAAGAATATCCGCGCTTCCTGGAAATGCCGCATGCCGTCGGGGGCGGAGAGAAGATAGCGCGCACTTCCCGCCAGCGAGCCGACCACCGCCTTGGCATCGGGCGCGGCGACCTTGGCCCTGGCCCCGGCTTTGAGTTCAAGGAGACCCATCTTCTGCAGATGGAACAAGGCCTCGCGCACCGCCGGCCGGCCGACGCCATATTCCTTCATCAAATCGCGTTCGGAGGGAAGCTCTTCGCCGGGTGCTATGTCCTGCTCACGGATACGCCGTTCAAGACGCTCGGAAACCTGCTCATAAAGCTTGACACGGCGCAGCGCGGTCATGGCCGGTATACCTATTATACCAATTTAGGCTATGTTGCCCGCGAGACCCTGTCAATGGACCAATCCATGCGCGTCATCGAAGATTTTCCATTCAAGATCGAAATTCATGACGACATCCGCATCCCCATGCCGGACGGCGTTCATCTGGCGGCGCGCATCTGGCGGCCGGTGGGATCGGATAAGAAGCCGGTTCCGGCCATCCTCGAATTCCTGCCCTATCGCCGCCGCGACGGAACCGCCGAGCGCGACGCCCTCATCCACCCCTATTTCGCCGGACACGGCTATGCCTGCCTGCGCGTCGACATCCGCGGCTCCAGCGATTCCGAGGGCGTGCTGCGCGGCGAATACCTGAAACAGGAACAGGACGACGCCATCGCCATTCTCGAATGGCTGGAGCGCCAGCCCTGGTGCACCGGCAAGGCCGGCATGATCGGCATTTCCTGGGGCGGCTTCAATGGCCTGCAGGTGGCGGCGCGCCGGCCCAAACAATTGCAGGCCGTGATTTCCATCTGCTCGACCGACGACCGCTACGCCGACGACATTCATTTCATGGGCGGCGCGCTCCTCCTCGACAAGATCGCCTGGGGCTCGGTGATGTTTTCGCTCAACGCCGCCCCGCCCGACCCGGACGTCGTGGGAGAGCGCTGGCGCGAATTGTGGATGCAGCGGCTCAATGACAGCGGCTTCTGGATCGAGGACTGGCTCACCCATCAGCGCCGCGACGATTTCTACAAGCACGGATCGGTGTGCGAGAACTACGCCGCCATCCGATGCCCGGTGCTGGCGGTGGGCGGCTGGGCCGACGGCTATTCCAATGCGGTGTTCCACTTGCTCGCCAATCTCAAGGGTCCGCGCAAGGGCCTGGTCGGCCCCTGGGCCCATAAATATCCGCATTTCGCCAAGCCCGGTCCGCAGATCGGCTTCCTGCAAGAGTGCTTGCGCTGGTGGGACAAGTGGCTGAAGGGCATCGAAACCGGAATCATGGACGAGCCCATGCTGCGCGCCTGGATCGAGGAGCCGATCCGGCCGGCACCCTATAATCCGGTGAAGCCCGGGCGCTGGGTGGCGGAGAACCAGTGGCCGCCCTCCGGCATAGAATCGCTGTCGCTGCCCTTGTCGCAGGGCCGGCTTGGGGTGGCGGGCAAGGATGTGCTGACGATTTCATCGCCGCAGACCACGGGACTGGCGGCGGGTAAGTGGTGCCCCTATGGCACGTGGGCCGACCAGCCCCTCGACCAGCGCCAGGAGATGGCGGGCCAACTGGTTTTCGACAGCGGGCCGCTGGACGCGGCGTTCGATGTCCTCGGCGCACCCATCCTATCGCTGGACGTTGCAAGCGACAAAGCCAATGCACTGATCGTCGCCACACTTTGCGAAGTCTTTCCCGATGGCGCGGCAACCCGCATCAGCTACGGCATTCTCAATCTCACCCACCGCGACGGCCACGAAAAGCCCTCTCCACTGGTGCCCGGAAAGCCCTATCGCGTCGCTCTGAAACTCAATGATATCGGACATCGCTTCGGGGCGGGAAACCGCATCCGCATCGCCATCTCGAACGCCTATTGGCCGATCGTCTGGCCGTCGCCCGAAGCCAACATCCTGTCGATCCATTGCGGCGGCAGCGCCCTGTCGCTTCCGGCCCGTCTTGCATGCGATCTTGACGGCAAGCTGCCGGACTTGCCCGAGGCGGAATCATCGCGGCCGCTGCAACAGACCACGATCGAACCGCCGCGCAATACCTGGACGGTTCACTTCGATGCCATGACCGGCGAAACGGTTCTGACGCGACTCAACGACGACGGCTTCCGCCGCATCGACGGCATCGGCCTCGAGTTCGGCCTGCGCAGCGAACATAAATACACCATCAATGCGGACGACCCGCTTTCGGCCAGGCTCGACACGCACTATGTGCGCCGCTATCGCCGCGGCGCCTGGGCGGTGACTTGCGAAACCCGGATCGCCGTCACTGCGACGCACGGTGAATTTCTCGTCGAAGCCTCACTCATCGCCAGGGAAGGCGAAACAACCGTCAAGATGGACCAGCAGTCGCTGCGCATCCCGCGCGACCTTGTCTAGCTGGCCGCTTCGAGGATCGACACCAGCGCCGGCACATCGAGCTTGCGTGGATTGCAGCCGGCGTTGAAATCGGGCAGCGCCATGACGGCGAAGCGCTGGAAATCCTGGCGTGCCACGCCGATCTCGGTGATGAGTTTTGGGATTCCAACCCGCTCGCCGAGCGCCACGACCGCCGCGAAATAGGCTTCGTATGTGGGTTCAAGTCCCATATAGGCGGCAAGCGCCGCCACCGGCTTCTCGATTGCCGGCCGGTTGAATTGCAGCACATAAGGCATCAGCACCGCATTGGTGAGGCCGTGCTGGCAGCCTACCAGCGCGCCGATGGCGTGACTGAGCGCATGCATGGCACCCAGCCCCTTGACGAAGGATGTGGCCCCCATGATGGCGGCGGCCATCATGTAGGAGCGTGCCACGATGTCGTTGCCTTGGCCGACGGCGCGCGGCAGCCATTCGTGGCACATCTTGACGCCCACCGCGCCGATGGCGTCGGCCATGGGATGGAACTGGCGCACCAGCAGCGCCTCGAGATTGTGTGAGAGCGCGTCCATGCCGGTCCAGGCCGTGAGATTGCGCGGGAGCGAGAGGGTCAGTTCCGGGTCGGCGATCACCACGCGAGGCAGCATGGAGAGATTGACGATGCCCGCCTTCACCGGCTTTGAAATGTCGGTGATGATGCCGCTGGCTTCCACTTCGGCGCCAGTGCCCGCCGTCGTCGGAATGGCGATGATCGGCACCTTACTGCGCTCGGCCTGGACCTCGAGGCTTCTCGGATAGGCGAAGCGCCAGAGATCGCCGCCGAGGCCGGCCAGCAGCGCGACGGACTTGCCGCAATCCAGGCCGCTGCCGCCGCCGAGCGCTACGACGCCGTCGGCCTTGTGATGGTGGAAGGCTTCCGTGCCGGCCATGACCTGTTCGCCGGTCGGGTTCTGGTCGGCCCCGGTCCACAATAGTGGCGAGGACGCCGCGCCCGACAAGGACAGAATGCGCTGCGGAATTGGCGTCGCGGCAAGGCCCCGGTCGGTGACAATCAGCGGGCGTCTGATGCCGAGTTGCTCCAGCACGACCGGCAACTCCACGATGCGGCCGGCGCCGAATCGCGTTTCCGTGGGGAACAGCCAGTCGCCGCGCAGTTCCTCCGCAGTACTGAATTGCCAGAATGTCATGGCGCCTCGCGTTGACAGGAGAAGAAGAAGCGCATTAGCTCAGCATCAAAATCTCCGGGGGGCAATATGGCTGCGAATGACGGTGCGGTCCGCGATTATCGCGGCCAGGTGGAGAATGTCGAGATCGCCTGGATCCCGATGCGCGACGGGCGCAAACTGGCGGCCCGCCTGCTGCTGCCGAAGGATGAGAAGGACCGGCCGGTCCCCGCCATCCTCGAATATATCCCTTACCGCCGCCGCGACGGCACCCGCATCCGCGATGACGAGACCCATTACTGGTTCGCCGCCCACGGCTATGGCGTGGCGCGCGTCGATATTTCCGGCTCGGGCGACAGCGACGGGCTGATCCAGGACGAATACCACAAGCGCGAGCAGGACGACGCGCTGGAGATCATCGCCTGGCTGGCGGCGCAGAAATGGTGCACCGGCACCGTCGGCATGATCGGCATTTCCTGGGGCGGCTTCAATGGGCTGCAGGTGGCGGCAAGGCGGCCGCCGGCGCTCAAGGCGGTGATCTCGCTGTGCTCGACGGTCGACCGTTATGCCGACGATGTGCATTTCATGGGCGGCTGCCTGCTCAACGACACGCTCGACTGGGGCGGTTATTTCTTCACCTGCGGCTCGCTGCCGCCCGACCCGGAAATCGTCGGGCACAATCGCTGGAAGGAGTTGTGGAAGCATCGCCTCGACGGACTCGATTGCTATCCGATGATCTGGATGGAACATCAGCGCCGCGATGCCTTCTGGAAACACGGCTCGGTGTGTGAGGATTACAGCAAGATTCAAGTTCCGGTTCTGAACGTCAGTGGCTGGGTCGACGGCTACACCGCCGCGGTGTTCCGCTGCGTCGAGAACCTGCCCGGCGCCAAGGGCATCGCCGGGCCCTGGGGCCACAAATATCCCCATGTCGGCATTCCGGGGCCGGCCATCGGCTTTTTGCAGGAATGCAATCGCTGGTGGGACCGCTGGCTCAAGGGCCGGAAGACCGGCGTCGAAAACGATCCGCCGCTCAGGCTTTTCTTGCAGGACAGCGAAAGTCCCAGACCGCATTTCGACCGGCGCAGGGGCCGCTGGATCGGCCTGCCGGCCTGGCCGCACAAGAACATCAAGACCGAAACATTTTATCTGGGCGATGGAACTTTGCTTGGCAAGCGCTCCCGGGCCAAGCCGCGCTCCATTTGTTCGAGCCAGTCGACGGGGCTGACGTCGGGCGAGTGGTGCGCCTATGGCCTCGGCAAGATCGCGCCGGAACTGGCCGTCGACCAGCGCGAGGACGATGTGCAATCGCTGTGCTTCGACTCGGCGCCGTTGAAGAAACCCTTTGCTATCGTTGGGCGCAGCTTCGTCAAATTACGCGTTGCCGCCGACAAGCCGCAGGCCCAGATCGCCGTGCGCCTCAACGCCATTCATCCCGACGGCAAGGTCGAGCGCATCACCTATGGGCTGCTCAATCTCGCCCACCGTGACAGCCACGAGAACCCAACGCCGCTGAAGCCCGGGAAATTCTACGACGTGACGGTCGAATTGAACGAGATCGCCCATACCGTGCCGGCCGGCTTCCGCCTGCGCGTCGCGGTTTCGACCAGCTATTGGCCGATCGCCTGGCCGTCGCCCGAACCGGCGACCGTGACCGTCGATCCGTCGAAGTCGGCGATCGAACTGCCGCGCCTCATGTCCGAGAAGGGCCTGGCAAAGGTGAAATTTGCGCCCGTCGAAAAGGCGACATTGGCACCGCTCACCATCAAGGACGCCGGCGCCGAGACCCGCCACGTCATCCTCGATATCGAAAAGCAGCGTGTCAATTTCACCATCAAGCGCAATGACGGGAGCTATGTGATCGACGACATCGGCACCGAGGTGAGCCTCACCAAGCTGAAGGACTTCGCGGTGAGCCGCGACGGCAGCGAGCCGCCGCGCTCGCTGGTGGCGACCACCGTTCACTACCGGCGCGGCGATTGGGATGCGCGCGCCGAGACCGAACTGGTGATGACCTCCGATAAGACGCATTTTCACATGGAGGGAAGGGTCAAGACCTTCGACAATGGCATGCCCTTCATCGAGCGGAGCTTCAAACGCTCGTTCAAACGCGACTGCCTGTAGGGCAGGTCTTCCAGACCCGTCCATTTGACAGTCAGGCTTGTCCGGTACAGTCTACAAATAACGAGTGTCCATAAGCCCTTGAAAGGGCAGCAACTCAAAACCGCGCTCAGGGAGGAGCACATGACGAATCGCCGTGAATTGCTTCGCAATACCGCCTTTCTTTCGGCCATCGCAGCCCTTGGCATCAAGCCCGAACAGGTGCTCGCCGCCGAAGGCGATGTGCTCAAGGTGCGCATGGAAGCCGATATCCAGGTGCTCGATCCCGGCTACATGATCGGCGGGGCGGAGACGAGTCTGAATTACACCTGCCTGCCGCGGCTGGCCATTCCGGTCAGGGATGCGAGCGGCAACTGGAGCTGGGCTGCTTCCGACTATGTCGAGAAGATCACCCAGGACGATCCGACCCACATTTCCTTCACTTTGAAGCCGGGCTTCATGTGGAACGGCGACCTCGGCGAGGTGACGGCCGACGATGTAAAATATTCCTTCGAACGCATGCTGAAATCCGATTGGGCGTCGCGCTGGCCGACCCTCGACCATGTCGACGTGACCGACAAGTACAACGGCGTCATCGTGCTCAAGTCGCCCTTCGCCGCGACGTTCCTGATGGGTGTCGCCTCGGAGTCGGGATCGATCGTTCCGAAAGCCGCCACCGAAAAGCTGACCGACCAGAAATTCACCACCGAACTACCCGGCCAATGCGGCCCCTACAATTTGGTGGAGTGGACACCCAAGCAGAAGGTCGTGGTCAAGGCCAATCCGGACTGGAAGGGGACGAAACCGGTTTTCGGCGAAGTGCACTTCATCAATATCGAAGACGCCAGCGCGGCCGAACTGGCCTACGAAGCCGGCGAAGTCGCCATCACCGGCGTTCTCCCCGCCACCGCGGCCCGCTATCTCAAGCAGTTGCCGGCCAACTCCAAGATCGTCAATCAGCCGGGCCCCTATTACACCTGGATCGGCATGAATACCCAGCACGAAAAACTCAAGGACATCCGCGTGCGCAAGGCGATCCAGCGCGCCATCGACGTGAAATCGATCCTTGAAGCCGCCTATGGCGGAACCGCGCCTCTGGCCCACGGCGTCGTGCCGCTGGGGGTCATCGGCAACCGCAAGGAGTCGAAATACTCCTATAATCCCGATGAGGCCCGCGCCCTTCTTGCCGAGGCGGGCGTCAGCAACCTTTCCGTCGAGTTCAAGACCATGAACGAAGCCTATCGCGTGACGGCCGCGCAAATCGTCCAGGCCAATCTCGCCGATGTCGGCATCAAGTGCGAGATCGTGCCGCTCGATTCCGGCCCGTTCTGGAACCTCGGCCTTGAATCGAAAGGCGAGGACTGGAAGTCGCTGCAACTCTGGTGGATGCGCTACCGCGCTTCTCCCGATCCGTCCGATGCGATACAATGGTTCATCAAGAGCCAGGTCGGCGTGTGGAATTGGGAACGATGGTCGGATCCGGAATACGAAGATCTCTGGGTCAAGGGCCTCGGCGAAACCGACAATACCAAGCGCGAGCAAATTTACCTCCGCATGCAGGAAATCATGGAGGATACCGGCGCCTATGTATGGATCACCCACGATCCGTTGAACTACATACATAGCGACAAGATCGTGCCCGACTTCGATACCGGCGGCGAAATTCTTGTCGAGCGCTTCAAGCGGGCATAACGCCGTTGCGGGCCGGAGCGATCCGGCCCGCTTCGTCTGCGAGGCGCAATCGGAGTCATGCTGTTCTACGCCATTCAGCGCATCGGCCTGTCGATCCTGATCCTCATCACGTCCATGGCGATGCTGTTCACCGCGCTGAAGCTCATTCCCGGCGATCCGGCGACCATCATGCTCGGTTCGCGAGCCAATGCCGAAATGAAGGCCCGCATCACCGAGCAACTCGGACTAAACGATCCGGTGATCGTCCAGCTCGGCACTTTCTTCGGCCGGCTGCTGCAGGGCAATCTCGGCACCGACATGTGGAGCCAGCGTCCGGTCAGCCAGATGGTTCTGGAAAATCTGCCCTATACGCTGGTGCTGATCGGGGTGGGGCTCGGCTGGGCCGCCCTGATCGGCATTCCGCTCGGTTGTTATTCGGCGATCCGGCGCAATTCCTTCATCGACAAATTCACCGGCGTCATTTCGGTCGGCACGATTTCCATTCCCTCCTTCGTCGTCGCCATCTACGCGATTCTGTTGTTCGCCATAGCACTTGACTGGCTGCCGGTGATCGGGGCGGGTGAGCCGGGCGACTGGAACGATCAGGTGCTGCACCTGATCATGCCGGGCTTCGCCCTGGGCCTCGGCTGGGTCGGCTATCTGTCGCGCATCGTGCGCGCCTCCATGCTGGAGGTGATGGGCGAGAATCACATCCGCACGGCCCGCGCCTTCGGTCTGCCGGAATTCCGTATCGTCATATCCTATGCCCTGCGCATTGCCATCCTGCCGACTATCACGCTGCTTGCCATCGCCATCGGCGGACTACTGTCGAGCGCCGTTTTCATCGAGGCCATCTTCGCCAGGCCCGGCATCGGCAAGCTGATCGTCGATGCCGCCAACATGCGCAATTTCCCGGTGGTGCAGGGCGGCGTCCTGTCGACCGTCGCCCTCTTCGCACTGACCATGCCGATTGCCGATCTTCTCGTCGCCTGGCTCGATCCCCGTGTCCGCGCCACTCTCTGATACTCATGGCGCGCTGGCGCCCACCGGTGTTTCGCTCCTCTGGCGCCGCCTGAAGAGCGATCCGATGGGGCTGATGGGGCTGATCCTGGTGCTGGTCGTCGTCTTCTGCGGCATCTTCAGCCAATGGATCACGCCCTACGACCCCTTCAAGATCATCGTTCCCGACCGGTTCCAAGCGCCTTCGCTCGTCCATTTCATGGGCACCGACAATCTCGGCCGCGATGTTTTCAGCCGGGTAATCGCCGGCAGCCGCATCGCCCTCTCGGTGGGTGTCTCGACCATCGCCACGGCGCTGGTCATCGGCCTGGCGCTGGGACTGGTGGCCGGCTACGGGCCGCGCTGGCTCGACAATTTTCTGTTGCTCATCTTCGATTCGATTTATTCGTTTCCAACCGTCATCCTGGGACTGACCGTGGTGACTCTCTTGGGCGCCAGTGTCGCAACCCTGATGTTCGTGGTCGTGGTCATCCAGACGCCGGCCTATGCGCGGCTGACCCGCACCGCGACGCTGTCGCTGAAGAACTCCGAATATATTCAGGCCATCGAATCCCTCGGCGCCTCCAATCTCCGCATCATCGCCCTTCACATCCTGCCAAATGTCGTGGGCCCGCTGCTCATCATCGCCAGCATGGACATTCCCTCCGTCGTGGCGTTGGAAGCGGGACTCACCTATCTCGGCATGGGCATTCCACCGCCGGCGCCGAGCTGGGGCCGCATTTTGCAGGAGGGCTTCGGCCTCATCCGCGTGGCGCCGTGGATCGTGGTGGCGGGCGGCATTCCGCTGATCATAACGACGCTCGGCTTTACGTTCCTGGGCGAGAGCCTGCGCGACATGCTCGATCCCAAGCTGCGGCGCATCGTATGACCGGTGATGTACTCGACATCCGCAACCTGTCGCTGCGCTTCGAATCGCAGCAGGGTGCGGTGCATGCGCTGCGCAATATCGATATGGCGGTGCCGCGCGGCGAGATCGTCGGCGTGGTCGGCGAAAGCGGCTCGGGCAAATCGACGCTCGCTTTGACCATCATGCGACTGCTGTCCGGCAATGCGGTGATCTCGTCGGGCGCCATCGACTTCTGCGGCGCCGACCTGTTGAAACTTCCCGAGGACGACATGCGCGCCATCCGGGGAACGCGGATTTCGATGGTCTTCCAGGACCCCATGACCTCGCTCAACCCGGTCCGCAGCATCGGCGCGCAGATGGCCGATATTCAATATCGTGACAGGACGGCAAGCGCCGCCCAGAAGCGACGGAAATCGGCCAAGGCCCTGCAGCGGGTCGGCATCCCGGACGCCGACGTCCAGCTCGACCGTTATCCCTTCCAGTTTTCCGGCGGCATGCGCCAGCGCATCGCCATCGCCATGAGCCTGCTGCAGAAGCCGGAGCTGCTGATCGCCGACGAGGTCACCACCGCTCTCGATGTGACGCTGGAAGCGCAGATTTTGCATCTGCTGCGCGAACTCCGCAAGGATATCAACGGCTCGATCCTGTTCATCTCGCACAATCTCGGTGCCATCGCCGAAATTTGCGACCGCGTCGTGGTGCTTTATGCCGGGGAGGTCGTAGAGTCGGCCCCCGTGGGCGACATCTTCAATCGCCCGCAGCATCCCTACACCAAGGCGCTCATTGCCTGCGACCCGGCCCGCATCGAGAAAGTGACGCGGGAACTGCCGGTCATTGCCGGCGACGTGCCCAATCTGCACCGTATTCCGGAGGCCTGCATCTTCGCGCCGCGCTGCGCCGTGGCGATCGACCGTTGTCACACGACGCGGCCCGCCGATGTCCTGGCGGGGCGGGAGCATCGGGCCCGCTGCCATCTGGTTGCCGGAGCCCGCCCATGAACCTGCTCAAGGTGCGCGATCTGCATGTGCGCTACGCCATCGCCGGGCCGGTGAAGGCCATGATCGCGGGGCTTGCCAGCCGCTATATCGACGCCGTGATCGATGTGTCTTTCGACGTGGAGCGGGGTTCGACTCTGGCGATTGTCGGGGAAAGCGGATCGGGCAAGTCGACCCTGGCTCGCGCCATCGTGGGACTGACGCGGATCGCCGGCGGGACGGTCGAATTCGACGGCCGCAATCCCTTCGCTGCCGGTCGCGGCGGCGGCCGCGCCTACCACCGCGAAGTGTCGATGATGTTCCAGGACCCGGTCTCCAGCCTGTCACCGCGCCGCACCGTCGAAGCACTCATCACCGAGCCCTTCATCGTCCACGGATTGAAGGACAAGGACCTACCCGCCGAAGCCCGCCGGCTTCTGGCGCTGGTCGGCCTGCCCCATGACTTCGCCTCGCGCTATCCGCATCAATTGTCCGGCGGCCAGGCGCGCCGCGTCGGCGTGGCCCGCGCTATCGCCCTCAACCCGAAACTCATTATCGCCGATGAACCCACCGCCGGACTCGATGTCTCGGTGCAGGGCGAAATCCTCAATCTTCTGGCCCGCCTGCAGGGCGAATTCGGCCTCACCTATGTGATCATTACCCATAATCTCGCCGTGGTCCGCCATGCCAGCGACCGGGCGGCCATCATGTATATGGGCCGCTTCGTCGAGATGGGGCCGACGGCGGATGTGTTTACCTGCCCGGCGCACCCTTACGCCGCCGCTCTCATTGCCGCCCAGCCCCATCCCGATCCCGGCAAGCGCCGCACCGAACCGGCCCTGATGGGTGAAGTGACGAGCCTCAGGAACCGGCCATCGGGCTGCGAATTCCATCCGCGCTGCGCCAAGGCCAAGGATATTTGCCGCAGCGAAGCGCCGGCGGTGACGGAACTGGGACCGATGCGCACAGTGCGCTGCCATTTCCCCAGTCTTGCCCGCCGGTAGGTGCGCCATGCCGACGATCCGCCGCGATTTTCCTTTCGAAGTGGAAACCATCGATCCGCAATGGATCGTGCTGAGTGACGGCACGCGCACCGCCGCGACGATCTGGCGGCCGAAATGCCAGCAGAAAGTGCCGGTCGTCGTCGAAATGGTCCCCTACCGGCGGCGCGACGGCACGGTGTTCCGCGATCTCGAAATGCATCCCTATCTGGCCGGCCATGGCATCGCCTATGCCCGCATCGACATTCGCGGCGCGGGCGATTCCGATGGCCTTCTTGGCGATGAATATCTGCCGCGCGAGCAGGAAGACGCCTGCGAGATTATCGCCTGGCTCGCCGCCCAATCCTGGTGCAACGGCAATGCGGGCATGACCGGCATTTCCTGGGGCGGCTTCAACTCGCTGCAAGTTGCCGCCCGGCGTCCGCCGGCCCTCAAGGCCATTATCACCCTGTGCTCGACCGACGACCGCTATTCCGACGATGTCCATTACATGGGCGGCGCGCTCATCACCGAGAACGAGATGTGGTCGAATATCATGCTGGCCTTCAATTCCATGCCGCCCGACCCACAGATCGTCGGCGAGCGCTGGCGCGATATGTGGCTGGCGCGGCTCGAAGCCAATCATTCATGGTCGGAACACTGGCTGGCCCATCAGCGCCGCGATGCCTATTGGAAACAGGGCTCGGTATGCGAGGATTTCTCGCGCATCGCCTGCGCCGTGCTGGCGGTGTGCGGCTGGGAGGATTCCTATTCCAATTCGGTTCCGCGCCTGTTGGCGGGCCTCGACTGCCCGAAACGGGCGATCACGGGACCGTGGACCCACAGCTTTCCCTGCCGCGTCGATCCCGGACCGCACATCGGTTACTTGCAGGAGGCGCTACGCTGGTGGAAGCATTGGCTCATGGGCGAGGACACGGGCATCATGCGGGAGCCCATGTACCGCGTGTGGATCACCGGAGAGGAGCGGCCGCGGCCCTGGTACAAGGACCATGCCGGGAGCTGGGCGGCGGAGGAACAGTGGCCGAGCCCGCGCATCGACTGGCAGACCCGCCATCTCAATGCTTCTGGCCTCGGACGCGCGCCCCAGGACGGAGACAACCTCTCGATCTCCTGCCCCGCCACCGCCGGCACCGATTATGGCCGCTGGGGCGGCAATGGCGGCGAGGCTCCCGATCTTGCCATCGACCAGCGCCGCGAGGACGGCCAATCGCTGTGTTTCGACACGGAAATTCTCGGGCAGGATGTGACGCTGCTCGGCGCCCCCGAGGCCGATCTCGAACTCACCGTCGATAGGCCGCTGGTCAATATCGCGGTTAGGCTCTGCGATGTTTATCCTGACGGCACTTCCGCGGTCATGACCTATGGCGTACTCAATCTCGCCCACCGCAACTCCCATGAACATCCCGAACCCTGCCCGGTGGGCCGGCCGTTCCGGGCCACTGTCAGGCTCAACGATTTCGGCCGCACCGTGCCCAGGGGCCATCGCATAAGGCTTGCCGTCCAGAATCAGTTCTGGTTCGTGCTGTGGCCGCAGCCCGAGCTTTCGACCGTCACATTGGCGAGCGGAACCTCGACCCTGCGGTTGCCACTCCGCCCGCCGTCGCCGCGCGACCGCGAGGTCGTCTTCGCGCCGGCCGAGATCACCGAACCCATGCCGGTCACGACGTTTCGGGACGAGACCTATTCCAAGACCGTCGAGGACGACCTTTCAACGGGGATGCGCAGCATCAGGCTTCGCACCGATTACGGCGCCTGGCGGATCGACGACCGCGATATCGAAGGCTCGGCGGTCAGTGCCGATAGTTTTTTCATTCGTCCGGGCGATCCGCTGTCGGCGCGGCTGGTGACCGAATACCGCTGGTCGATGAAGAGCGGCCCCGCCGATACCTCGGGCCTGGCCCGCACCGAGCTGACCGCCGATGCGGAGAACTTCCATCTCACCTGGCGCATCGAGGCGCGCGAGGCCGGCCGCATCGTCTTCGCCAATGGCCGCACGCAAACCATTCGGCGCGATTATTGTTGAAAAGGTGAACGGCCCGAGACATGGGTGACATTCCGTACCAGACACATGGGTTACACTTTTTGCCTGTTTTGCAGGTGGGAGGTGTGGATGCCGTGGAAAGCGAGTTCGGTGATGGACGAGCGCCTGCGTTTCATAGCCCGCCTGCTGGAGGGCGAGGCGATGACGGATGTGTGCCGCGAGTTCGGCATCTCGCGCAAGACCGGCTACAAGATCTATAAGCGTTACAAGGAAAGCGGCGCCGAGGCGTTCACGGACCGGTCGCGGCGAACCGGATTAGCCAAGCCTCAACTGAATTGAATGAATAAGGCCGTCGTCCAGCAGCGGCAGGCGCAACGGCCGCTCCGCGATCGCAATCCCGTCGAGTTGGGCGGAAAGAACGCCATGGCTAACCCCGGACGGGTTTTCCACGAGGATAGCGTATCGTGCGGAACGGTATCGAACCGTCATCTCGAAGTTCCGCCAAACTTTCGGTATGCACGGGTCGAGATGCAGGAACGCGCCCTGCATACGCAGTCCGAGGATGGTCTCGATGCCGGCCCGCTGCATCCAGGCGGCCGAGCCGGTATACCAGGTCCAGCCTCCCCGCCCGACATGGGGCGGCTTGGCATAAACATCCGCGGCGACGACATAGGGCTCGACCTTGTAGCGGTGCACGTCGGCCCGCGTGCGGGTGTGATTGATGGGGTTGAGGAGCGAAAACAGGCTGGCCGCCTTGTCGCCCTCGCCGAGCGCGGCGAACGCCATCACCGACCAGAGAGCGGCATGGGTGTACTGGCCGCCGTTCTCACGGATGCCGGGCGGATAGCCTTTGATGTAACCGGGGTCGAGTGATGTCTTGTCGAAAGGTGGGGCGAACAATAGCGCCAGCCGGTCCTTGGGCCGGATCAGTTCACGCTCGACCGCAGTCATGGCGCGGGCGCCTCGTCCGGGCCCGGCCGCGCCCGAGAGTACCGCCCAGGACTGCGCGATGGAATCGATCCGGCATTCCTCGTTCGCCGCTGAACCAAGCGGCGTGCCATCGTCGAAAAAGCCGCGCCGATACCAATCGCCATCCCATGCCTCGCGCTCGAGCGCGGCCTGCAACGAGGTGGCGTGGGCGCGCCATGCGGCGGCGCGGACCGTTTCATGGCGCGCCTCGGCAAGCGGCGCGAACGCCGTGAGGGCCGCATGCAGGAGCCAGCCGAGCCACACGCTTTCGCCCTTTCCCTGTTCGCCGACGCGGTTCATGCCATCGTTCCAATCGCCCGTGCCGATCAGAGGCAGCCCATGAGCGCCGAGTGCGAGACTCTGATCGAGGGCGCGGGCGCAATGTTCGAACAGGGTGGCGGTCCGGTCGGAGACCGTCGGATTGAAGAAGTTGTCATGCTCACCCGGCTCGAGCATTTGACCTTCGAGAAATGGAACCACCTCATCGAGGACGCCGGCATCTCCAGTGGCGCCGACATAATGGCCGACCGTGTAGGCGAGCCAGGCTCGATCGTCGGAAATGCGGGTGCGCACGCCCTGGCCGGAATACGGCAGCCACCAATGCTGTACGTCGCCCTCGACAAACTGTCGCGCCGCCGCGCGCAGCAGGTGCTCGCGCGTCATCATGGGGCGCGAGACGGCGAGCGCCATGCCGTCCTGAAGCTGATCGCGAAAGCCATAGGCGCCACTCGCCTGGTAGAAGGCGGAGCGCGCCCAGACGCGGCAGGCGAGCGTCTGATAGAGGAGCCAGCCATTGAGCATGATATCCATTGACCGGTCGGGCGTTTTGACCTCGACCGCGCCCAGCACATCGTCCCAGAAGCCCGTTGCCTCCGACCGCACTACATCGAGATCGGCGGCGCGGTACTGCGCGATCAAGGCCCGTGCCGCATCGGCACTCGCAGCTTCGCCAAGGAAGAAGACGATCTCGACGCTGCCATTGGGGGCCAGCTCGACTTTTGTGCGCATGACGCCGCAGGGATCGAGGCCGGCTCCGACTTTCCTGGAGAGCGCCGCCGCACCGGTGAGCGCCGCCGGATTGGCGAGCGTTCCGTTGCGGCCGATGAACTCGCCGCGATCGCCGGTCCAGTCCGTCTGACGCCCGCGCAGATCGGCGAAGGCGACGCGCTCTCCAAAACTCGCGTTCCACGGATTTCGGGCGAACATCGCGCCGGTGACGGGATCGATCTCGGTTGTTACGAACGGAAGCGTAGCCGACCGCGACGGGCCGAGAACCCATTCCACATAAGCCGTCACGCTGAGATGCCGGGTGCGGCTCGACCGGTTGCGGAGCGCGAGGCGCGAAATCTTGATAGGGGCATCGATCGGCACGTACTGCAGCAGATCGGCCGCGATCTCATGCGCCGTATGCTCGAAGCGGCTATATCCCCGGCCGTGGCGGGCCACGTAGATCGCCGCCTCGTCGCGGATGGGAAGGGCCGTGGGGCTCCACACATCGCCGGTGGCGTCGTCGCGCAGATAGAACGCCTCTCCCGGACGATCGGTGACGGGATCGTTCGACCATGGGGTGATCTGGTTTTCCCGGCTGTTGACAGACCAGGTGTAGCCACCGCCTTCGGTTGCCACCTGGAAGCCGAAGGCAGGATTGGCGATGACGTTGATCCAGGGCGCAGGCGTCGATTGGCCGGGACCGAGGATCGTCACATATTCTTTTCCGCCCTCCGCGAAGCCGCCGAGCCCGTTGAAGAATTCGAGTTCTGGCGAGGCCGCCGGCGCCTGCGGCTCCGAAACCGCGAGGATGCGTTTCGGGAGGGGCCTGGCAGACACTCCTGCCTCGGCAATCCGGTCAAGCTGGTCGAAGAGGCCGCCGCGCTGTGCCACGAGCACAACCCTCGCCACGGAGGCGAGAAGAGCCCGCATCTCGGCCGGAATCAGGTCGGCGCGCAGCATGAAGACGCGACCCGGCGACCTGTTCTCGCCGGTCTGCGGCCGCGATTTCCGGGTGCGGACCAAGGTGTCGAGTGCCACTTGAAGATCCTGGACATAGGAAGATTGGCGCTCGTTCAGGATCACGAGATCGACGGTGAGCTGCTTCATCCGCCAATACTCATGTGCCTGCAGCAACTCGCGCGCGATGTCGAGGTTCTCGGTATCGGCGATACGCAGCAGCACAATCGGCAAATCCCCGGAAATGCTCTGCGCCCATAGTCCTGGTTGGGCGCCACCGCCCCGCAAGATCGTGTCCGAGGACGGGCGCAATACCGGCGAGGCATAAATCACATGTCCCGCGAGACGCTGGAAGAGGCTGGCTTCGCCCGCCGTGATGTTGAGATGATGGAGCTGCACCTGCGCCTGCGTCCAGGCGAGCGTCGCCGCGCGCCCGAAGGCGGTCATATCCCTATGCTTGTCGACGCAATCGAGCAGCGCTTGGCGTGTGGACGCGACCATCGTCCAGAAGGCGATGCGCACAATCGTGCCGGGTGCCACCCGCACGCGCCGGCGCAGGGCGAAAATCGGGTCAAGTACGGTGCCGGCGGTATTCGAGAGCGCCCGTCCATCGATCACCGCGATTGGAGTGCGGATGCCGTGGCCGCGGCCAAGGAAGCGGGCCCTATCGGTTTCGATCTCCGGCTTGCCCGCGGTTTCGCCATCGACGACAGCGAGATGCGCAGCCCAGATTTCGGGCTCCGCCGGCGCACGTCTTCGCCGTGTCGCCAGGATAGCGCCGACATCGGCGAGATATTCGGTCTCGACGAACAGTTTGGAAAAGGCCGGATGAGCAATGTCGTCGGCCTGGGGCGCCAGTACGAGTTCGGTATACGAGGTGATTTCGATTTCGCGCATGCGGCTGCCGATATTCGAGATTGAGACGCGGCGGACTTCGGCATCGTCCTCGGCAGAGACGAGCACATCCAATGTCGTTGTCAGCGTTCCGTCGCGGCGCACGAACTCGGCGCGGTCTTCATTGAAGGCGACATTATATTCGTCGGGCTCGGCGCCGCTCGGCTGAAATCCCGCCGACCAGACCTCGCCGCTGCGGACATCCCTGAGAAAGATGTAGGAGCCGAAATCGTCGCAGGTCGCGTCCTCGCGCCAGCGGGTTACGGCGAGATCGCCCCAACGGCTATAACCGGACCCCGCGGAGGTGATCATTGTGGAAAAACGGCCATTGGAAAGCAGGTGCGTGGCGGGCGCCGCCTGATGCACCGACGCGAACCGGCGTCCGCCGGCGGGCTCGATGTCCCGCGCCCGAGCGCCTGACGTCACCTCCGCCGCCCAAGGGCGAGCAACCGACACGTCCCGCGGCGTGCGCTCCTGCAACAGCAGCTCCGTGGCCTGGATGATGGGCTCGGCATGAAACCGCGTCCGCATCGCGCCTTCCAGCAAAGCATCGGCGATGGCGACGATCGTCATGCCCTGATGATGGGCCATGAAGGCTCGCACAATGGCGACGCTTTCGCCCTCCGGCACACGGATCGGCGTGTAGTCCAGGGCCTCGTAGAAACCGTAGCGGCCACGGCCGCCTGCTGCCGCGAGCCGCGCCAGATTGGTGGCCGCCGCATTCGGATCGACCATCGCCGCCAGCGCGGTGGCGTAGGGTGCCACGACAAGGTTTTCGCCAAGCCCACGCTTCAGCCCAAGGCTAGGGACGCCGAAATTCGAATACTGGTAGGTGAACTCGATGTCGCGGGCGTTATAGGCGGATTCCGAAAAGCCCCAAGGCAGGTGCAGCGTCACCGCGTAGTCGATCTGGTGGCGCACGGCCAGCCCGTTTGTCTGCTCGAGGAGGCTTCCTGCCGGCGCGCGCATGACCAGCGATGGCATCAGATATTCGAACATCGATCCCGACCAGGAGATCAGCGCGGCGCCATGCGCGATCGGCGTCACGGAACGGCCGAGCCGGAACCAGTGGCGTGCTGGAACGTCGCCCTTGGCAATCGCGATGAAGCTCGCGAGCCGTGCCTCGGAAGCCAGGAGATCGTAGCAGTTTGTATCCAGCGTACCTTCGGGCACCAGGTATCCGATCGAGAGCAGCATGCGCTCGCGGTCGAGCAGAAAGCCGAACTCCATGGCGAGCGCCGTAGATCGGGCGGTGTCTTCGAGGGCCGCGAGGCGCGCGTCCAGAGAGGCCGTTGCAACAGTCGCGAGCCTGAGATCGCGGCGGTGGGCCTCGATCGAGCTGAGACTGGCCTGTGCCCAGAAAAGCATGTCCGCGCCGGTATCACCGCCGCGTTCGATCGCAAGCGCGCCGACGATGTCGGCCACGGTCTCAGCCTGGCGATTAAGTTCCTCGAGCCGCTGCGCGAGATCGTCGCGATCCGTGAAAGGCCGCCGCACAGCCGCTGCGAGTGCAGCGACTGCATCATCGAACTGGCGCCATGTGACTGTCTGTGTCCGGCGCCCGTCACGCAGGCGGGCCGCCTCCTCACGCGTCAATTCGATGGCGTCGGCGATACCGGCGAGGCGGGGTGCCGCGTCGAGGGAAATACCTTGCCATCCGCGGCAGGCATTGGCGAGTGCGATGAGATGCCCGGCCAAATTGCCGCTGTCGACGGAGGAAACGTATTTGGGATCGAGCGGGCGAAGATCGCGCGTGTCGTACCAGTTGTAGAAATGGCCGCGGAAGCGCTCTAGCCCGGCCATGGCCGCAAGCGTCGCCTCCAACCGCTCGACCGCCTCGCTGGTTCCGATCCATCCGAAGTCGCGGGCACTCACCACCGACAGGAGATAGAGGCCGAGATTGGTCGGCGAGGTCCTGTGGGCGACCGCAGGCGCCGGATCCTCCTGAAAATTGTCGGGCGGCAGCATGTGATCGGCGGACGTGACGAATCTCTCGAAATACCGCCAGGTGCGGCGCGCCGTCAGCCGCAAGGTGTTGGCATCGGCATCCGACACTGGCAACTGGCCCGCCACACGCGGCGGCAGGCTCACCCAGAGCGCCACGGCCGGCGAGGCCAGCCATAGTGCTGCGAATGAAATGGCCAAGGGCCACGTCCCATATCCCGAGCCCCGCGCGAAGATCACCGCTGCCACGCCGATGGCGGGCGCTCCGGCCATCCGGCGATAGAATCCGGAAAGGTCGAGTCCGCGGCCCATCGCCGCCTGTGCGGCGGGGACCCATTCGAGCAGATGCTGGCGGGTGACGAACAGGCGGTACAGGGTGCGCGCAATGGCGTCGCCCATCAGCCATGCCTGATGCGCCAGGAAGATGACGACGAGTCCCGACAAGGTGACCGCCAGGCGGAAGTCGCCGCCGAGCGCCCGCATGTGGCTGGCGATGGTGACCCCGGCGCGGCGCGGCGGGATGGCGGCGATTACCGGAATCAAGGTTGGCAGTACAATCGTCGAGATCACGAAGATGGTCCAGACGAGAGCAGCATGAAACGGCATTGACCATCCGGCAAACAGAGCCAGGATCGCCGCGGGCGAAGACAGCGTGCGGCGCAAATTATCCAGCATTTTCCAGCGGCCGACCGCCGGAATGGCGCCGAACGTCCGGTCCGCGCCGGCGGACATCGGTCCACGGCCGAGGATCCAGGGCAACAGTTGCCAGTCGCCGCGGGCCCAGCGGTGGTGGCGAAGGGCGCCGACGTCGTAACGTGCCGGGAACTCCTCGATGACTTCGACATCGGAAGCAAGTCCGGCGCGGGCGAACACGCCCTCGAACAGATCGTGGCTGAGGAGTGTCGAGTCCGGCACCCGGCCGGCGAGAGAGGCTTCGAAAGCGTCGACGTCGTAGATGCCCTTGCCGGCATAGGATCCTTCACCAAACATATCCTGATAGACGTCGGAAACTGCCGAGGCATAGGGATCGATACCGCTCAAGCTCGAGAAGATGCGTTGGAACAGCGAGCCCTCCCGACCGACCGGCAGCGAGGGCGTAACCCGCGGCTGCAGCACCGCATAGCCCTCCACGACCCTGCCGGCGGCTGCGTCGAAGCGCGGCCGGTTGAGCGGATGCGCCATCTTGCCGATCAACCGGACGACCGTGTCGCGCGGCAATCTCGTGTCCGCGTCGAGTGTTATGACGTAACGAATTCCGGCTGGCGCAAGGGGCGGCGCCTGCCCGATGTCCATGAACGTGGTATCGGTCGCGCCGCGCAGCAGCCGGTTCAATTCGTGGAGCTTGCCGCGCTTGCGCTCCCAGCCGATCCAGCGCGCTTCGCTTTCATTCCAGACGCGGTGGCGATGGAGCAGCAGGAAGCGGGCACCTCCTTGTGCCGGACCGTAACGCTGGTTGAGCCGGGCGATACCCTCCGCTGCAGCCGCGAAGAGAGCCGCGTCGCCTTCGGTGTGCTCTGTCGCCGCATCGATCCAGTCGGAAAGCAATGCGAAATGCAAATTGTCTTCGGGGCTGGCAAGGTGATGAATCTCCAGACGCTCGATCTGCTCCTCGATGGTCTCCGGCGTCGTCAGCATCGTCGGCACCGCGACGAGGGTACGCAGTTGCGCGGAAACGCCATTGCGAAGCTCCAAAGCGGGCAGAAGCGTCGCGTGGAAACCGAAGCTCACGGCGCGATTGACCAGTGCCACCGCCGCATCGATGGCGGGGATCGCACCGAGAACCCCGAGCAGGCTTAGGGGTACGCCGCCGAGCCCCGCCGCGGCGAGAGCAAGCAGCGGCAATGCGAGAAGGATCGCGGTTACAACCACAATGGCCGTCGCATAGCCGCCGATGCCGAAAGCCCGGTTGAGATGCGTCAGCCATGTTCGCAACGGCCTGCGAAAGCCGATCGCCACTTCGAAGTCACGGCGGCCGCCGGCGAGGAGATGATAGCCCGGATCTCCCAGACGCTCCTCCGCTCGCGCCGAGGATGAAGCCTGTGCGCTCTTCGCTGCGAGGACGGCGCTGCGCGCGATGTCGAGTTCCGTGCGGTTCGAACCGCGCGCCAGTTCCTCGATAGCGCTGCGGTAGAGATTGCGCGTCGGGAAATCCATGTCCTTGAATTCACTGCCGGCGGCAAGCATGTCATCGACGAGGCTGCTGCGCTCGAACAACTCCTTCCAATCGATGTCGGAAATCAGACGCAGGTTGGTGATGATGTTGCGGACCGTGACGTTCGAGGCGCCCTGCCTCCTGTGCACCTCGCGCACGACCGTGTCGGCCGTCGTCTCCTGCTCTGCCAGACGCTGGTCGAGCCAGGTCAGCGCCGGCGTAATCCTGGGATCCTGGTCGCGCAGCCTGTGCACGAGTTGAACCGCGAACGCCTCCGAGAGCCTCCCGCCCTCATGGCCGGCGAGCACCACCGGCACCGGTTCGGGGTCACGTCCGCCGGTTCCCAACAAACGGTCGGCGAGACCGTCGGCCCGTTGCCGGGCCGCGCGATTATCAACCATCTGCTGGGCGAGGCGTCTGAGATTCTCGATCAGCACGATCCGCAATGTGATCGAGACCGCCCATAATTCACCGATGCTGAGCGGCTGCACCTCCTGGTAGGCCCGCATGTAACGAAGCAGCATCTCGGAGTCGAAGTGGCTGTCCGTATGAGCGACGAAAGCCCAGGCCATGCCGAACACCCGCGGGTATCCGGCGAACGGCCCGGCCACGAGCTTGGGCAACTGCCGGTAATAGCCGGGCGGCAAATCCGAATGAAGCTCGCGGATCTGCTTTTCGATGAGATGGTAGTTGTCGATCAGCCACTCCGCTGCCGGGGTGATGGCGCGCCCCTCGTCAATCGCCTTTGCCGTACTTCGATAGCAGTCGAGCAGGATCGCTCCGTTGTCGGCGAGCCGCCCCGCCAGCGGATGGCCCTTGACCGGCCTCTGTTCCACCTGCTGCGCGGCGGCAAGACTTCGCGCATGCTCCTCAAGGCGCTCGACGCTGAAAAGCTCTTCGCGGACCGGTTCCTGACTATTCCATGGAGATGCCGAGGGCTTGCGGCCGAAGAAGCGGTGAATGAAGGTCGTCAAATGGATCTTTCTAACGTGCACCGGACACCTAATATGGGTCCATGGGAAACGAATCTGGTCGTCCTGTCCGTCGCGGTGGCGGCCGCTCTCTTGGGGAGGAGCAGGATTTCAGGCATGTCCTTCTCCGTCCGTGGTGAGCTTTGTAACAATAGACCAGCGGCCTCGAAGTAGAGCTTCCGCCGGTAATTCGGATATTCGACTGAGCGTCAGACGACTCGCGCCGTTGCGTTCATCCATGGTGCATTACAATAAACTCCAATTCTCTACGTCTGCGCTCCTAACGACGCCCAAACTCCTTTGGCGCTACAAGCGGCCGGCTACCAACGCCTCCCCCAGCTCCCTCGCCATCCACCTCCACCACGAACGAGCTTGATGATCAACAACAATATCAGCGCTCCGATAGTGGCGTTGATGATCGCCGCGATGATGCCCAAGCCAAGATGGATGCCGATTTGAGGAAGCAGCCAGCTGCCAATGAACGCGCCCAGGATTCCGATGATGAGATCGCCGACGATCCCAAACCCGGTGCCGCGCACGATTTGGCCGGCCAGCCAACCGGCGATGAGTCCGACCACCAATATGATCAGGAGACTTTCACCCGATATGTACATCTTCGTATCCTCCAGTTTCATTGGATTGATGAGTCTGCGTCGGCAAAGTTACGCCTGCGCCAAGGTCAAAACTGTGCAAAATTGCTCACATCAAAAGGTTTCCGGATCGCTTCCACGTGCAAGCGCCCAGGCAAACGAGCACACTTAAGTCCTAATCTGCGGCTGCTCGTGCAGAACGACATTCAACAGGGACCTGTGAACCTCGATGCTGCCGTTATACTCAATGAATCCTAGTTTTCGAAACTTGTTCATAAAGAAACTCACTCGGGACCGTGTCGTTCCAATCATCTCCGCAAGCGTCTCCTGGCTGACTTTGGCAATTATCGGCTCCGGTTTCCCTTCCTTGCCAAAGTTCGCCAACAGCAGGAGCAGCCGGGCAAGACGTTTCTCACTCGAATTGAACAGCTGATCGACGAGGTCCGCCTCGACGCGGATGGCCCGGCCCAGAAGATGGGCGATAAACATCTCGGAGAATGCCGGTTCCTGATGGATCAGGCGGACAATGGCCGCTTTTTCCAGCCGCACGACGACCGATTCCGTCATCGTCGTGACTGTCGCTATGCGCCGCGCTTGACCGGCAAGACATGCTTCACCGAAAAATTCGCTCGTTCCAAGAATTGCGACGACTGCTTCCTTGCCTTGCTCCGAAACGACGGCGACCTTCACCTTGCCTCTTTGGATGTAGAACACCGCGTCCGCAGGGTCTCCCTGTGAAAAGACGTTCTGGTCCTTGCGGTATTTACCGATGCTCCGACCCTCGCCAACCTTGGCGAGAAAAGATTTGGGATTGAATGGTGGCCGACGTTTGATCGCCATGATACGACCTTCTGTACTGCGAGTTTCTGAACAGCGAACCCCCTATTATCACAAGAGTTTTCACGACTAAAGCGGCACCATGGGCAATTTTGAACGGATCGCCGCTGAGTAGTCCGCCACTTGAGCCTTAATGCCAAAGGATGATCCGACCTGCAGCGGGGCCCAGTTCGCCCGTTGCCGGGCATTGCCCGATTGGTTCCGCCGGAAATACCATTGCCGCATCGGCCAAAGGGCGGGAACCAATTTCAATTCGCGGCGTTTCGTTCTGGAGAGGGGAGAACGTCCATGACCTTGTCAGTAAAACTTCAACCAGCGCCGGACATTGCATTTCTCCGCAACACGGGTATCGCGCTCGTTACGCTTGCCCTGTTGGCTGGTTCCATCAGCCTGATCGGATCGATCAACGCCGGCGAAACGCAAGTGCCGATCACGCTGGCAAGCAATCCTACTCAGTCCACTGAATTCACCTTGAAACAAGCGGAACCGGGCATTTCACGGCGCGAGGCGTTTCAGGGCCACTACATCGATCCGAATGGAGTTATGCAATGACGGATAGGCGTTGCATTTGCCTGCTTCGTTCCTTGCAATCTGGGGCCTGATGCCCGATCGGCGAGAGTGTTCAACTCTGCTCGAACGCCCGTGCAATGCTGCATAACGCGAAGCGCGGGGTTCATGCGGTTAAACCGGGCACACGCTCAGAATCTCATGGTCTTGATAGTTGATCACAGGTTGGAGGCGAATTGGGCAACTTCCAGCAAGGATCGTCTTGGAATCAACGGCAAAAGAGGACTCCCAGACCATGAATCATAACAAACTCTACCTCGTCGTCGGCGCCCTCGCCGTCGCCACCGTCGTCTTAGGTTATCTATTCTACCAAGAGCGGCAGAAGACCTCTGGCATCGAGATCAACGTCGGCAAAAGCGGTATTTCCATCGAGGAGAAGTAGTTCTGCCATCCTCAATGCGGCGTCCTCGATAAAACGCCGTCATTGGTGAGTCGATCAAGCGACCGGGGTTCAAGTTACGAAGTGGTCCAATGCTTATTTAGGTCCATCCAGAGGAGACAAGTGCATGTCGCTCGGAACCATCCTTGTTATCATCCTCATCGTCTTCCTGCTCGGCGGCTTCAGTGGCCGCTTCGGCGGCTACGGATACGGCTACGGTCACAGTGGTGTCGGCGTCCTCGGCACCATCTTGATCGTCATTGTCATTCTTATGCTGCTTGGGCGCATCTGATCTGACCGGCAGGCTTGTTGGGTGAATCGATTGCGCCTGCATCCGGAGAGCCACTTTGTCGGCCGCATCGGGTGGTTGAGAGCGGCAGTGCGGGGGGCCAACGGTGGCATTGTCTCGACCGCAAGCTTAATCGTCGGCGTTGTCGCAAGGCTCAAGCGCCACAGTTGGTTCGACGCGGGTGATCGGATTTCGCGCGTACCAGCTCCGTTTGACCGCGGCTCAGGCCGCCGCCTGGGCGTTGGTGTCGAAGAACAGCGCTTGGCTCACTACCGCCTTCACCATTTCCGGCGTGAATGGCTTGGTAATGAGGAAAGCGGGTTCCGGCCGTTCGCCGGTCAGCAGCCGCTCGGGGAAGGCGGTAATGAAGATGACCGGCACTTCCAAAGAGGTGAGGATCTGGTTGACGGCGTCAATGCCTGAGCTTCCGTCGGCGAGCTGGATATCGGCCAGGATCAGCCCCGGCCGCTTCTGCGCGGCAAGCTGCAGGGCCTGGCGATGGGTGCGCGCAATGCCGGTGACCGTATGGCCGAGGCTTTCGAGAATTGTCTCGATGTCCATGGCGATGATCGGCTCGTCCTCGATGATCATCACGTTGGTCGCCACCTGATCGACGATGGCCTTGGCAGCCTCGTCGATCAAAGTTGCGACTGCGGCCTCATCCAGGTCGAGGATGGTGGCGATATTCTTGGTCGAGAAGCTTTCGATAGCCATCAACAAGAAAGCCTCGCGCGCCCGGGGCGGGATCGTCGAAAGTCTGCGCTGCGCCAATGCGGCCCACTGTGGGGCATTGGCGGGAACATCGGATCCGCTTGGCGTTGCCTTGAGATTGAGCGAGATCGACTCCCACAAGCGGCAAAACATGCGGTATAGCGAAACCCGGATTTCTGACGAAGCGTCAATGCTGTCCGGATCGGCGATCAGGGCCTCCAGGAGGGCCGCCACATAGGCATCACCCGCTTGTTGCGTACCGGTCAGTGCGCGCGAAAAGCGCCGCAGATAGGGCAGATGTGGCGAGATGCTGGTAGCAAGACCCATGTGGTTCCCTCATAGCCCGGTCATAATCCGGGTACGTTCTGTCCTGAAGGAGAAAACGTCCTGATCGGCAAATGGTTCCCGGCTGCTGCAAAAATATTTCTCGCCCGGCGGAACCAGTCACCCTTACTGGCATTAACATGGTACTGCAACAGTATCCTTTTGTGGTGGCGTGCCGGCACTTGAGGGGCAGTCCGAAGCCAAGGTGATCCATGGACGACGCAGAAAACAAACGAAAACGGGCGAAGAGAGAAAGCATGATTGAGTCGACGAGGTCAGCAACAGCCACCAGCGGCAAACCGCCAGTCCACGACATGATCGGCAGGCGGCTGCGCGACTATTTCGACGAGGTGGCGAAACAGCCGGTGCCCGACCGGTTTGTGGAATTGCTGAACCAGCTCGATTCAAAGACGTTTTCCAAGAAGGAAAGTTAGGTTTGCGTGCAGTCGAACCAGCGCGAAGTGCCATCCGGATGACGACATCCGACGAATTCCGCGGCCATCTGCTTGCGGCAATCCCCGGCTTGCGGGCCTTCGGCATGTCGCTTGCGGCGCGCGCCGATCGCGCCGACGACCTGGTCCAGGAAACCCTCATGAAGGCATGGAAACACAAGGAAAGTTTCGAGGCCGGCACCAATCTCAGGGCCTGGCTCTACACGATCTTGCGCAATGAATTCTATACTCAGCTGCGCAAGCGGCGCCGCGAGGTCGAAGACGCCGATGGCGCATATTCCAGCAAGGTCGCAACTCCGGGCGAACAGGAAAGCCATCTCGACATGGCGGACATGCGCATAGCACTTGCGCAGTTGCCGGAGGATCAGCGCGAGGCCATCATTCTTGTGGGCGCTTTAGGCTTTTCCTATCAGGAAGCGGGCGAGATCTGCGGCGCCGCCGTCGGTACCGTGAAGAGCCGGGTGAGCCGGGCGCGCGAGAAACTCGCAACCCTTCTGGGTACCGATCAGGTCTCGTCCACCGCAATCGGCGATGCCCAAGATCAGGCCTGCTCGCCGCCAAAGATGTAGCGGCACCACCGCGGGCGCCGATGCTTCCGACGGAACCAAACCGCGCTTCCGTGCGTTTCATTTCGGGTTGAAACAAGCCAAGGAGGCGGAGATGACGCTCGGCACCATTCTACTCATCATTCTTGTTCTGGTTTTGATCGGCGCACTTCCCAATTGGGGCCATAGCCGGAGCTGGGGTTACGGCCCTTCCGGCGGCCTTGGATTGATTTTGGTCGTGGTGCTGGTGCTGGTCCTGTTGGGCAAGCTCTAAGAGTACGACGAGGGGGACAGGAGACAGAGATGGCGGCCGGACGACGCGAAGCAAGTGCCGGCTATCTGAGGCAGTCGCGAACGGCTCTGATTGGGATATTCATCCTGTGCATCATTGCCGCGATCTATCTGACGCGCGATTTCCTGATGCCCGTTGTTTTCGCCTTTTTCATTGCGCTGACCTTTCGACCGATTGTCCGCCAGCTCGCCCGCTATAATTTTCCGCCTTGGGCCGCCGCCACCGGTTTCGTCGCCATCCTCGTGATCGTGGGTCTCGCGGCGGTCTATGTCGCCAGCGGACCGATCGCCGGCTGGATTGCCGATGCACCCCAAATCCAGCGGACCTTCATGCAAAAGATCGGCAGCGGCTTCGTCCACTTCACCGAGAATGTCCAGGATGCCACAACCCCTGCCAAAGACGCGGAAGTTCAGGTAGTCGTGGTAAAGCAGTCGGCCATGCCGGAGCTGCTGTCATTGGCTGCAAACTATCCCGCCCGTTTCTTCGTCAACCTCGCCGGAACATTGGTGATCGCCATTTTTCTGATGGCGTCGGGCGATCTCTTCTATGAAAAGCTGGTACGGGTTCTGCCCACTCTCACCGACCGAAAGAGCGCGCTGCGCATCGTCCATGATGTCGAACGCGAGGTCTCGACCTATCTCCTCACCGTCACCGCAATCAATGCGAGCGTTGGCGTCGCCGTCGGGATATCTTTTCAGTTTCTCGGCATGCCCACCGCCCATCTCTGGGCACTTCTCGCCTTTGTCCTCAACTTCATTCCCTATGTCGGACCGATCGCGGGCTTGGCCCTTTCGGGACTCGTCTCCATCGTGGTGTTCGACTCCCTCAGCTATGCGCTGCTGGCGCCGCTCGCCTATGCGGTCTGTATCGCCATTGAATCGCAAGTCGTAGGACCGCAGCTTCTGAGCCGCCGCCTGCAACTCAATTCCGTGGCCATTCTTCTGGCGCTTGCCTTCGGGGCCTGGGTCTGGGGCATTGCCGGGGTTGTCGTAGCCTTGCCCGTGTTGGTCACATTTCGGGTGTTCTGCGGCCACCTGGAATCGCTGGCGGGAGTCGGCGAATTTCTCAGCGAGTCCTCGAATGGCAACACGGAGCAGACGGCAGTTGAGGGAAAAACCTAGAAACCGTTGCGCCGGTAGCTGGAGCTAACCCGCTCCCGGCGCATGCAGTCAATGCCTGCGGCGCGAGCCGCCTGCCCGTCTCCGTGCCGGGGACGAATAGCCGCTCATCCGATGGCGCGGCAGCATCATGCCGATCATCGCGCCAACCCCCAGTCCAATCACGCCGAGCAAAATAGGCCGATCGTCAAACACACTCTGCAGTGCACGCTGGTCCGGCAGGTGACTCGCGGCACGCGGCAGTGCGCGCCCCGCGCCGTCGGCTGCCCACTTATAGGCTCCGCCGATTGCCCGCTTGCCGCGCGACATGAGTCGCGACGCAGTATCGCCGTAGCTGCCTGCGGCAGCAGGACGACCTTTCGCCTGCCGCTTCGCAGCACCTCGCGCCGTAGGGCGCG
>JANMQL010000214.1:0-11739 GCA_031370475.1 Hyphomicrobiales bacterium
GCGACGGTACGACGACGCAACTGGTCATGCCGCCGGTGAGATAGGACGGAGATGAAACGCGCGCTGATTTTCCAGCACATGGACCACGACCATCCCGGCCGGTTCCTGGATTTCTTCGCCGAGGATCGCATGGTTCCGGAATTCGTGCGGCTGTGGGAGGGCGAAGCCATTCCCAGTCTTGCTCCCTACGACCTGCTCTTCGTGCTGGGCGGCTCCCAGGACACCTGGCAGGAGAGCCAGCATCCGTGGCTGGCGGCGGAAAAACAGGCAATCCGCGAATGGGTGTGGGACCGGGCCAAACCCTATATCGGCGTGTGCCTCGGCCATCAGCTCTTGTGCGATGCGCTGGGCGGCGAAGTGGCGCCGGCGGGCGAAGGCGAGATTGGCGTGTGCGACATGGACGTCACCGAGGACGGCCGGCGCCATAAGCTCTTCGAAGGATTGAGCGGGAGCCACAAGGTCATGCAGTGGCATCTCGCCGAGGTGAAGCGCGCGCCCCAGGGGGTCACGGTGCTTGCCGCCTCGGCGCGCTCGGCGGTGCAGGCGGCGGCCGTCGACGACCATGCCATCGGCACCCAGTTCCATTGCGATTTCAGCCCGCAGACCATGGCTTCCTGGTCGTCGCTGCCCGAATATATCGCCATGCTGGAGAAGCGCATGGGGGCGGGGGCCTATCCGAAACTGCTGGCGGAGGCCTATCCGCTAATGCCGGAGATGACGGCCATGACAAGGCGCATCTACGACAATCTGATGAAGGCGACGGGGCTCAGGCGCTGAAGGCTTCGCGGGACAGCCAAAAGACCTCGCCCTCGCTCTCCTCGGTATCGAGCCAGAGAAAATCGAGGTGGGCGAATTCGGCCTGGAGAATGTCACGTCCGGTGCCGATTTCACAGAGCAGCCCGCCATCGTCATTGAGATGGCCCGGCGCTCCGGCGAGGATGCGGCGGACGATATCCAGCCCGTCATTGCCCCCGGCATGGGCGATGGCCGGCTCCCGGGCATATTCGGGCGGGAAGGCGGCCATTTCCGCCGCCGCCACATAGGGCGGGTTGGCCAGGATGAGATCGTAGCGCCGGCCCTCAACCGGTTTGAACAGATCGCCGTGCAGCAGATTGATCCGGCCGGACAATCCGTGCTGCTCAAGATTGATCCGGGCGACGTCGAGGGCCTCCTTCGACAGATCGCTGGCGTCGATTTCGGCATTGGGAAAGATGCCGGCGGCGAGAATGGCGAGGCAACCGGAGCCGGTGCAGAGATCGAGAACCGACGCCACATCCCGCGGATCGCCGGTCAGGCTAGTCTCGCCGCCGCCGAACAGGTCCGAGAACAGCAATTCGCCGATATAGGAGCGCGGCACGATGGCGCGTTCGTCGATATAGAAGGGCACGCCGTGCATATAGGTGCGCTTGAGCAGATAGGCGGCGGGCTTGCGGGTCTCGATGCGCAGGGCGATAAGCTCCGCAAGTGCATCGCGCTCCGCCTGGGTTAGCCGGGCGTCGAGCCACGGGTTGATGTCGTCGACGGGCAGATTAAGCGATTCCAGGATGAGGAAGACTGCCTCGTCGAGGGCCGTGGTGGCGCCATGGCCATGGGCGAGCCCGGCGGCGCGGAAGCGGCCGACCGCGAAGCGCAGGATGTCGCGGACGGTCAGAAATTCAGGCGGTGCGCCGGCGCGCGGCATGGGGTCTTTCTCCTGTGGCGCTGAACAGCGCCTGGATGGCGATGGCGAGCAGGATCACCGCGCCGCCGACGAATGTCCAGACGGGTGGCAGCTCATTGGCCACCAGCCAGGCCCAGATCGGCGACAAGGTGGGCTCGACGAGGGCGATCAATGAAAGCTGGGCGGCGGGGACGCTGCGCGAGCCGATGGTGAAGAGGATGAGACCGAGGGTCAACTGCACGGCACCCATGACCAGGACGGCGGCGAAATTGGTCCAGCCGATGGCGAATTGCGCCAGGCCGGTTTCGGGGCGCAGGCCGGTCGGCAGCACGAGCACCACGGCGCTGACGGCGACGAGAAAGATGGCGTTCCAGATGAGCGCCACCGACATTTCGGTCTTCTGGCCCCAGCGCAGCAGCACGGCGTAGCAGGAAAAACAGAAGGCGGAAAAGATGGCGAGCGCCGTGCCGGTGAAGGCGCTGCCGCCACCGGCGCCGGCGAAAATCACCGCCATGCCGGTAAGCGCCACGGTCATGGCGATCCAGGTGATGCCGGGAATGCGCTCGCGCAGGATCCACAGTCCCAGAATGGCCGACAGGAAGGGGGTCAGTCCGACCATGAATATCGACTGGGCCACGGTCGTGTAAAACAGCGAGGCGATGAAGGCGAGGCCGGCGGTGCCGATGGCGATGCCGGCGATGACGCCGTTCACCCCGGCATGGACGAAGCGGCCGGCCAGCCCGGCGCCGAAACGGAAGCCGAGCCATATCCCCATGCAGACGATCACCGTCAGGGAGCGGTAGAAAATGATCTGCCAGGCATCGATGCCGTGGGTGAGACGCACCAGGGCGCCGCCGAGGCTCCAGCACATGGCGCCCGCCGCCGTGAAGACGACGCCAATCGCATAGCTGAAGGGCCGCGGGCTCATGGGCGGCGCGCCTCGCGGGCAAACATGACCAGAAGGAATAGAGTGAAAATCGCCGCCATCGTATAGGGCAGGCCGTCGGGGCCGAAGCCGGCGATGGACCAGCCGGCGATCAGCGAGCCGGCGAGCGCGCCAGAGCCCCATGCGGTGGAAAAGGACGCCGTGCCGGTTACCAGTTCATGGCCGGAAAAGCGGTCTCCGAGCTCGGCCAGGGCCACCGTATAAATGCCCGCCGATGCTGCCCCGGTGACGAGCAGGACCGGCCACAGCAGCGGCGTGCCGAAGGTGACCGGAATGAGGGCCGAGGCAATCGCCGTGATGACCCCGCAGCCCGCCATCACCAGGCGCTTGCGAAAGTGATCGGCGAGCCAGCCGATGGGGAATTGCAACACCGTATTGCCGACGACGAAGGCGGTCAGCGCCAGGGCGGCGGTTTCCACCGCCATGCCCTTCTTGACGCCATAGACCGCCAGGAAGCCGAGATTGGCGGCATCGATCACCGCGAACATGCCGACGGCGGCGAGCAAGACCGGCGCCTTGCGGGCAAAGCCCAGAATTGACAGCGGTTCTTCATCCTCGCTGTCGACGGCCTCGTCTTGCACAAAGAGGATGGGAATGGCGGCGGCGAGCAGGATGGCGGCGCCGATGACGAAGGGCAGGGCGGTGTCGATGCCGGTGAACCGGATCAGCACCGGACCGCCGCCGAAACTGACCGCCAGTATGCTGGTATAGACGGCGAGAAGGCGCGAGCGGTAGGGGCCGTCGGCGAAGCGCACGATCCACGCCTCGCTGATGGCGAAGAGCGTCGAGACGAAGAAGCCGTGCAGGATGCGCAAGGCAAACCACCACCAGAAGATCGGCGCCATGGGATAGGCGAGAATGACGGTCGCGGTGAGGATGGCCGCGCCGATCACCACCCGCTTGGCGCCGAAGCGGCGCACCAGGGGCGGAATGGTGAAGATCGACAGCACGATTCCCAAGGGCTGCATGGCGGCGTTGTAGCCGATGGTGCCGGCATCGACGCCGCGCGCCTCCATGATCAGCGACAGCAATGGGAACATCAGGCCGAGGGTGAAGCCGAAGACGGTGATGGCGGAGACCGCCGCGATCAGATTGGCGAGCCGCCGCCTATCCATGGGCCGCACTCCGCACCAGGCGGCCGCCGCTCAAGGCCAGGCCCACCAGCAGAATGGCGTAGATGGCGGCGAGGGTAACGGGCATGGCGTTGACGCCGAAGGCATCGATGGCGGCGCCGGCGATGGGCGGACCGACCAGCCCGCCCACCCCCCACATGGCGGAAAAGGCGGCGGAGCCGGCGATCAGGTCCGGTCCCGTAAAACTATCGCCGAGAATGGTCAGCGCGATCGAATAGACGGCAAAGGCGGTGGAGCCCGCCACGATCACCACCGGCCAGATCAACCAGCTGTCGACCGTCCAGATCATGGCCAGGCAAAGGATCATAGTAATGACGGCGGTCACCGCGATGACGCCGGTACGCGACCAGCGGTCGGCGAGCATTCCCAGCGGATATTGCAACAGGACATTGCCGAGTATGCCCGAGGCCAGAACCCAGCTCGCCGTTCGTACGTCGAGGCCGGAGCGCAGGCCGAAGACGGCGAAGAAGGATAGGAGAATGCCGTCGAACATCGTGGCGGCGCTGACCGCGAAAAGCAGCAGTGGCGCGCGGCCGACGAAGCGGGCGAAACCGCCGCCCTTGTCGTCGCGAAACGATGCCTCGCTGACTTCGACGAAACTCAAGGGCAGGGCGCTGAGGCCGACGCAGGCGATGCCGATAAGCCAGGGCATCCAGCCTTCGATGCCGGTCAGGGGAATGACGATCGGGCCGACGGCGAAGGTGACCGACAGGACGCTGGCGTAGAGGGCCATGATGCGACCGCGATTGCCGGTTTCGGCGAAGCTCAGGATCCAGGCTTCGCTGACCGTGAACAGGGTGCCCGCCGCAATGCCGAAAATGAAGCGGATGGCGAACCAGGCGGCAAGGCTCTCGAATAGCTTGAAGCACAGAAGCGCCACGACGATGACGGCGATTACCGTGTTGACAACGATCTTGGAACCGAAGCGGGCCACGACGGCGGGCAGGAAGGGACCCACCAGAAGAATGGCGAGCGGCGACATGGCGGCGTTGAGGCCCATCACCCAGGCCGGCACGCCGCGTGCTTCCATGAGCAGCGGCAGAAGCTGGAAGGTGAGGCCCAAGGCGATGTCGCAGGTGGCAAGCGTTGCAATGGCAGCGACAAGATTGCCGTAGCGCCTCGATATGGCGGCGGGTGCGGACATCGGAACGGGTTGCCTCAATGCGGAAACGGTCCGGCAGGCTCTAGCCGGTGCCCGGAAACGGGGCAAGCGCGGGCGGGCTGTTGCGCATGGCTCGTGGCGAGGCTATGCAGCCGGGCCATGGCAAAACTCAAGGTTCTGATCATTCCAGTGACGCCCTTCCAGCAGAACTGCTCGCTGGTTTATGACGAGGCGGCGAAGACCGGCGCCGTGGTCGATCCCGGCGGCGATGTTCCGCAAATTCTCAAGGCGGCGCAACAGTCGGGGGTGAAAATCGAAAAGATTCTCCTCACCCACGGTCATATCGACCATGCCGGCGGGGCGGCGGAACTGCGCGAGGCTCTGGGCGTCAAGATCGAGGGGCCGAACAAGGAAGATTTGTTCCTGCTCGACAATTTGCCGGAGAGCGGCGCCAAATACGGCATGGCGGGCGTGCGCGCCGTGGTGCCGGACCGCTGGCTCAGGGAAGGCGACGAGGTGACGGTGGGCGGGCTGGTGTTCGATATTTTCGAGGCGCCGGGCCACACGCCGGGATCGGTGGTCTTCTACAACAGCGAAAACCGCTTCGCGCTGGTGGGGGATGTGCTGTTCCAGGGCTCGATCGGCCGCACCGACCTGCCGCGCGGCGACCATGCCGCGCTGCTCAAATCGATCCGCGAGAAAGTGCTGCCGCTGGGCGACGATGTGGTATTCCTGCCCGGCCATGGCGGAGCGGGCAAGATCGGCGAGGAGCGGCTGAGCAATCCGTTTTTGGCGGGTTAGCTCTTCATCTCCACCAGCCGCGATTTGGCGGCGAAATAGGCGTCACCGGTGGTCTTGAACTCGCCGCAGTCGGTGGCCGCGCCGGCGCCGAAGGCTTCGCAGAACTGGTCGCCGTTCACCAGCCACTTGCCGGCGCCCTTGCCCTTGGCGTCGTCCTGGAAGGTGAAGGTCCCGTCGGCATTGTAGGTGACGAAGCCGTTGCCGTCGGGCCTGGTATACTGGAAGGTCTTGCCGACGATGGCGGGCGGGATTTCCGCCGCCGTCAGATTGCGGATCGGCTCGGCCTGCGCCTGGCCGGATTTGCCATCGAGAAAGCGTACGCCCTTGGCGCCGCCGCCATTGCAGGCGGAAAGCGCGGCGGCGGCGAGCAGCAGGAATGCGATGGCAATGCGATTCACGTCAGTGTCTCCGGGGTCGTCCGCGCATGTGCCACAGCCGGCCCACCGCTTCAAGCCTCAGGCGGAGAGCGAGGGCCTGACGGTGACGCGCGAGCCCACCGGCACCCGCAGATAGAGCTCGGCGATGTCCTGGTTCAGCATGCGGATGCAGCCCGACGACATGGCCTTGCCGATCGACTCCGGATGGTTGGTGCCGTGGATGCGGTAGAAGGTGTCGGCGCCGTTCTGGTACAGATAGAGGGCGCGGGCGCCGAGCGGATTGTCGGGCCCGCCGGGCTGGCCATTGGCCCATTTGGCGGCGTTCTTGTCGCGCAGCACCATTTCGACCGGTGGCACCCAGCGCGGCCAGCGCCGCTTCATGCCGACCTCGGCCTCGCCCGACCAGGCAAAGCCCTCGCGGCCGACACCGACGCCATAGCGCAGGGCCTGGCCGCCTTCGAGAATATAGAACAGGTGGCGGGCGTCGGGATCGACGATCACGGTGCCCGGCCATTCGGGACCGTCATAGGTGACGATCTGGCGGTGGAACGGCGCGGGGATTTGCGAAAGATCGGCGGGTTCGATGGGGAAATCGATGGGCGATTCGGACGGCGGCAGCAGCGCGGGATCGGGCGTCGGTCCGTCGAACAGGACGGGAGTCTGGGCGCGGGCCAGCGCCGGAGCGGCCATGAGGGCGATGCCGGTCATGAGCAGCCTGCGGCGTGTCAGTAATTCGGTCATCATGGAACCTCCTGCCCCCGTATAACTCCACAAGGGGCTTTTCGGTTCCGAGATGGGCGGGACTGAGGAGCCGGTAAGGCGATAATGTGTCTATGAGGCGAGCCGGAATGTGGCCTCGCCGGCCCGGTAGCTATCGCCGGAGCCGCTGAACGGCAGGCAGGTCATGGCGACGCCGCCCGGCAGGAAGGGGGCGGGGGCGAAGCTTTGGCATAATTGGCCGTCCTTGGTGGTCCAGGTGCCGGTGGTCTTGCCCTTGCCGTCGACCTCGACCAGCGAGGTGCCGTCGGAGGCATAAAGGGTGACACCGGAATTGTTCGGACCAGCGAAGCGCCAGCTCTTGCCGGCCAGGATGGTGTGGATTTCGGCGGCGCTGAGCGTGTCCTCGAAGCGGCCGCCGCCCGTCGAGCAGGCGGCGAGCAGGAGCGCGGCGGCGAGCGCGGCAAGGCGGGCGGGTGTCATGGGCATGGTGCGCCCTCCGGAAGGTTGCGGGACGAAACGCGACGGACACGGACTGGCGGGACCGTGGGCGGCGAAATCATCGAAACTATGGCCGCCCACCGGTGCCGGAACATCGCCCTTGGCCGTTAACGGGCGGTTAATCGCATCTTACCACAAGCGCGCCGATGCACTAGCCTCGCGCCATGAGCAAGGCAGCGGCAATCGCCTTCTGGATTTTCCTCGTGGGCTGGTTCGGCGCTCAGGCAGCGGCCGAGGAGCGCATCACCAGCTTCGTCAGCGATGTCGCCATCAACATCGACGGCTCGCTCGACGTGACCGAAACCATCGCCTTCGCGGTCGAGGGCGCGCGCATCCGGCGCGGCATCCTGCGCGATTTTCCGACGCGCTATCCGGGCAAGGACGGCGGCGAAGTGGAGGTGGGCTTCGAAGTTCTATCGGTGAGGCGCGATGGGCGCGGCGAAGCCTATGGGCTTGAAGACCTCGACAATGGCGTGCGCATCAGGATCGGCAGCGGCGATGTGCTGCTGGAGCCGGGCGCCCATGTCTATGAGATCGCCTATCGCACCACCCGCCAGCTTGGCTTCTTCGAAGGATTCGACGAGCTCTACTGGAATGTCACCGGAAATAGCTGGGACTTCGCCATCGACCGGGCCGAGGCGATCGTGCGGCTGCCGCCGGGTGCCGTGATCGTCCAGCATGCCACCTATACCGGCTTGCAGGGCGGCAAGGGGCAGGATTTCCGCGTCACGATGGGCGAGGGCAGCATCTTTCGCGCCGAAACGGCGAAGCGGCTCGAGCCCTCCGAAGGCTTCACCGTGGCGGTCGGCTTCAGCAAGGGCATCGTCGCGCCACCGCCGCCGCCCGTTCCGCCCCGCGACATGACGGTTGAAAGTCTCAAGGCGCTTGGCCTGGGGCTCGCCGTGGTGCTTCTCTATTATGTGGCGGCGTGGTTCCGGGTGGGCCGCGATCCGCCGCGGGGGCCGATCGTTCCGCTGTTCGCGCCGCCGCCGGGGCTGGGGCCGGCAGGAGTGCGCTATGTGTGGAAGCGCGAGTTCGATGCGGTTGCCTTTGCCGCCGCCGTCATCGGGCTTGCAGCCAAGGGGCGGCTGCGCATTCGCGGCAACGATCGCTACAGGCTCGAAAGGCTCGCTGTCGGTGCGCCGCCGCTGGCGCCGAGCGAGTCGGCACTTTACGGCGCGCTGCCCAAGGGCAGTCTCAAACTGGACAATAAGAACAGTTCGACGATCGGCGCCCTGCGCCAGGCGGTCGAGTCGTCCCTCACCAGGGATTTCGGCGGCCGCACCTATCATGCCAATCGCGGCTGGTTCTGGGGCGGGCTCGGGCTGTCGATCGTGGCGGTCATCCCGGCCATGGCATTCATGCGTTCCGAGGAAACGGCTCTCGCTCTCATTCTCACCTTCGTGTGCGGCGGGGCCTGGGCGCTGCTCCTGTGGCTGGCGGCGCTCAATGCGCGGAGCTTCATGAAGCCGGGGAAGGTGCGCAAGATTATCGCCGCCGTGCTGTTCGCCGCCATGCTGCCGTTCTTCCTCATGGCGGCGGTCTGGCCGGCGATCTTTCTGGCGGCGGCCGAGGGGCCGGCGCTGCCGGTATTCACGCTCGCCCTCTTCGGGCTGATCGGCCTGCATGTCATGTTCTTCCGCTGGCTGGCGGCGGCGACGCTGCTCGGCCGCCGGCTGCTCGACGGCATCGAGGGCTTTCGCATGTATCTGGCCACCGCCGAGGAGGCGCGGCTCGACGCCCTCAATCCGCCGGAGAAGACGCCGGAACTTTTCGAGCGCTTCCTGCCCTATGCCCTGGCGCTCGATTGCGACAATGCCTGGAGCGAAAAATTCGCCGCCGTGCTGGCGCAGGCGGCCTATGTGGCGCCGGCCTGGTATGCGGGGAAGACTTGGGACACCGGGAACTTGAGCGACTTCACCCGCGAACTCGACAACAGCCGCTACGCGCCGAGCAGCAGTTCGACCTCGTCGTCCTTTTCCTCACCCGGCTCCTTCTCCGGTTCAAGCGGCAGCGGCTCATCGGGTGGCGGCGGCGGAGGAGGCGGGGGGAGCGGGTGGTGATGTCACACTCGACCTGCTATCGCCGTGCCGATCCACTTAGAGCGGAATGAATTTGGACTGAATCGTCCACAAAGAATCTCCCTCCCCACAAGGGTGAGGGGATTCCAGTGATGCCACGTAAAGTCATCTTGCTCTAACGCGATACTATTTGCGTAAACGCTTCCGGTCCCGCGGTGACGGCTTTGAACCGGCGTGGTATCTGCCATCCTTGCTGAATGTCCACTGCCCGCTGCGCGGATGGGCGGCGAAATCCTCGATATCGAATTCGCCGTCGGCCGCGGCCGCGACGGTCAGATGCGCCGCGATTCGGCTTCGCTCCTTGCGCGAGGCAATGCGCTTATCGTCCTTCTCGCTTTCGGCAGCGGTCATCGGCAGGATGGGCGTCTTGCGGCGCGAACGAGTCATGACTATTGCCCCTTGCCTCGATACGCCCACGACCCCGGCCTGTCGCCTTTGGAACGGAACGGGCGCCGCCGCGGGTGGGGCCGGCATGCGCTTGCGGCCGGCGATTTCATCCCGTCACGAACCGACATGCACCGTCATCAGGCCGGGGGTCCGGCGGCGGGCGGGTTTCACGGTGACTTCGACGTCCTGGCCGAGAAGGGTGAGAAATTCCATCAGACGGCCGACCGACACCGAAGCCGGGCGCAGCCGCATCGGCGCCGGCATTTGCGGCTGGGTGGTGCCGAGAAGTTTCGCCGCCTCGGCCTGGGTCAATCCCCGGGCCTTGATCAGCCGGTAAATCCGCAGGGTGAGTCCGGCCTTCATCAGTTCCCGAGCGGAGTCCGGAAGGCCGATATCGGCAAAGACATTGCCGCTGTTCTTTTCTATTTTCCAATTCAAGCGCCCGTTTCCTATCCGCGACTCACGGGCATCGTCCGGTCTGGCGCCGCGTATCTCAGCGTATGATCTTGTCATATTCCGTATGGGTCCCAATCCAAATCCAGGCGAAGCCGGCTTCATGGGGGATGGCCAGGGCGCGATAGTGAAGGCCCACGCGCGCCGACCAAAGTTCCCCACTCACATTCTTGAAGTGCAAAGAGGGGTGATCGGAATTCTGCCGCAGCAGTGCGAAATTCTTGTCCGCAAGGCTTCTGACCTGCGCCGGCAAAGCATGATAGCGTATCCAGAAAGACTCCGTGGCTATATGCTTCATAAGGGCCGGGTCTTGCCTGCCGCCAATTCGCCCTTCGCTTCTTCGATGAACTTGTCGAGACGGCCGGCCTTGGCATCTTCCTCAATCTGACGGTCCCAAAGGTCCGCCTGATACGCCGCCAGCCAATCGGCGAGCTTTCTGAAGTCGTCGCGGCTCAGGCTAACGATATCCTGCTCGATTTTCTCCAGCTTGGTCATAGGGCGTCCATAGCACAATTCCAGCCCATTTCGCTACCTCTTCGGCCCCCGCCATGCCCGTGTCCCCGGCTTGCCGCCCTTTGACGACGGGCGCTGCTGCCGCTTGGGCCAGGCGGCGGTGGCGTCCTCGATTGCCGATTGCCGCGCGGTGGGGTCGTCCATTACCGCGAGTTCGACGGCCTTGAGGCGCTTGACTTCGTCGCGCAGGCGGGCGGCTTCCTCGAACTCCAGATTGGCGGCGGCCTCGCGCATGCGCTTTTCCATGCCGGCCAGGACCTTGTGGAGATTGTGGCCGACCAGCGGCGCGCCGTCTTCGCCTAAGCCGGCGTCGACGCGGACGTGGTCCCGCTCGTAGACGGAATGGAGAATGTCGGAGATGTTGCGCTTGATCGACTGCGGCGTGATGCCGTTGGCCTCGTTATAGGCGCGCTGCTTGTCGCGCCTGCGGCCGGTCTCGGCAATGGCCCTGGTCATCGAGCCGGTCATTCGATCGGCATACAGAATAACCTTGCCGTCGACGTTGCGCGCCGCCCGGCCGATGGTCTGGATCAGCGAGGTCTCGGAGCGCAGGAAGCCCTCCTTGTCGGCATCGAGAATGGCGACCAGGGCGCATTCGGGAATGTCGAGGCCTTCGCGCAGCAGATTGATGCCGACGAGGACGTCGAAGGCGCCGAGCCGCAGATCGCGGATGATCTCGATCCTCTCCAGCGTTTCGATGTCGGAATGCATGTAGCGCACGCGGATGCCCTGCTCGTGCATGTATTCGGTCAAATCCTCGGCCATGCGCTTGGTCAAGACCGTCACCAGGGTGCGATAGCCGGCGCGCCCCACCTCGCGGCATTCGGCGATCAGATCGTCCACTTGGTTCTTCACCGGCCGGACGATGACGGGGGGATCGATGAGGCCGGTCGGGCGGATCACCTGCTCGGCGAAGACGCCGCCCGCCTGCTCCATTTCCCAGGCGCCGGGGGTGGCGCTGACGTAGACGGTCTGCGGGCGCATGGCGTTCCACTCCTCGAAACGGAGCGGGCGGTTGTCCATGGCCGAGGGGAGGCGGAAGCCGTATTCGGCGAGCGTCGCCTTGCG
>JANMQL010000215.1:0-3533 GCA_031370475.1 Hyphomicrobiales bacterium
TCTGCCGCGGGTCAATCTCCGTTGGTTCCTGTCGCGCGGCGAAATCTTGCGCCGTTCCGACGGCACGGCCATCGAAATTCATGGCGTGATGATCGACATCACAGAGAGGAGGGCCGCGGAGGAAGCCGCCGCCCTGCTCGCCGCCATTGTCGCTGCCTCCCAGGACGCGATCATCAGCAAGGACCTCAACGGCATCGTGACGCACTGGAATCGCAGCGCCGAGCGCCTATTGGGCTATAGCGCCGAGGAAATGATCGGTCAGCCGATCTCCCGCATCATTCCACCCGACAGCACCGGCGAGGAGCTCAGGATACTGAGCGCCATCCGGAGCGGCGAATTTATTGCCCCCTATGAGTCGATCTTGCTGCGGAAGGACGGCAGCAGGCTTGACGTTTCGCTCACCGTGTCGCCGATCCGCAACGCCGCCGGCCATGTAGTCGGAGGCTCGACCATCGTGCGCGACATCACCGAGCGCCGGCGCCACAGCGAAATGCTGCGGCAGAATGAAGAGCGCATGCGCCTGGCGCTCAGGAGTGCCCGTGCCGGCGCCTGGGACTATGACCTGGTGAGCAACGAACTCCGCTGGTCGCCGGAAATGTTCGTCCTTTACGGGCTGGATCCGGCAAACGGCGTGCCCTCCCGCGAAGATATCGAGGCGCAGATCGAGCCATCGCATCGCGGCCGCTTCCTCACCGAGTTTGAAAAGGCGCTCGCGCAGGGCGGTTCGTTCGTCATCGAATTTCCGATCGTCAGGCCGGACGGCTCGGAAATCTGGACAGCCATCGTGGGTGACGTCATCCAGGATGCGGCGGGACGGCCGGTCAGCGCGCGCGGCATCGATCAGGACATTACCGAGCGCAAGAACTGGGACAAGCGCCAAGCCATGTTGCTGCGCGAACTGTCGCACCGCGTCAAGAACACCTTGGCGGTAATCCAGGCGATGACGCGCCAGACACTGCGGGCCAACAGCGATCCAAAATCCTTCGCCGAAGCCTTCGAGGGGCGTATCCGCAGCCTCGCCTCGTCCCACATTCTCCTGACGGAGACCAATTGGAGCGGCGTCAAGCTCGCCGACGTGATCCGCAACCAGTTGGGGGCCATGGTGGACGACATGGCGAAGCGGTTAGCGCTGCGCGGGCCCGATGTGGTGCTCCCGGCCGAAACCGCGACGCAAGTGGGATTGGTGTTGCATGAACTCGGCACCAATGCGGCAAAATATGGCGCCTTGTCGACGCCTACGGGCGAGATTTCCATCGTATGGACGGTGTCGCGGGGCAAACTCTGTCTTACCTGGCGGGAACGCGGTGGTCCCAGCATCGATACGCCTCCCACCCACAAGGGCTTCGGTACGGCGCTTATCGCTTCAAGCGCCAGCAAGGTCGCACGCCGCTTCGACCCGGCGGGAGTGTCTTGCCGGCTCGAACTTGCCCTCTGAGGGCGGTTGATGCAATATCGCCCCATTGGGAGCGACGATGCTTGGTGGCGCGCGAATCCTGGTGGTGGAAAATGAGCCCTTGATCGCCATGGAAATGGCGAAGACGATCGAGGAGGCAGGCGGCATCGTCGCGGCCGCCGTCCGGTCCCAGCACGAAGCCTTGACGCTCGCCGAACATGCGGACGTCCACGCGGCATTGCTCGATGTTCGCCTTCATGACGGCACCGCCTTCGATGTCGCTTCGCGGCTGGCGGCCAGGGGAATTCCCTTCCTGTTCTGCACCGCGGATAGCGAAGACCTCACCCAGTTCTCCGACTGGCCGGAGGTGCCGATCATAATAAAACCGCACCGGCCCGAAGTGATCATCAACGCTCTGTCGCAGCTGCTGCAGAGTCGAACCTAGGTCTGCCGAACCGGGTTGGCCGTAGCGTGTGCAAGCGACGGCGACTGATACGTGCGGCCCTCTATGGCGCGTTGAGCCCCCTGAGCTCCGGCCGGTTTTCATTGCCCGAGCAGGGGCGGTCAGCGATGCGAGGCCGTGCTGTTTCGATTCTTGATGCGAGGGTTCCCACGGTTGTCCGATGGAACCTATCGGATGCTGGGCCGTTCCTTATGAACCATCCATGTCAACGTCATGAGGAACGAACCATGGCTAAGTCATCCAGAACCCGGCACCGCGGGCGCAACGGCGAATCGAGCGGCAACGGCCGTTCTCATCGCATTTTCGACGACGTGCTGGCGATGGCGGGAAGCCTTGCCAAAAGCCGTAAGACTTTCGCCGCCGCAAAGCTGGAGTCGCTCGCCCAGTCGGCACGCGATTTCGCCGGCACCATGCCGGACATGCCGAACATAAAGACCTATGCGAAGGTGACGGCGGAGAGCCTCGAGGGACTTGCCGATTATGTCATGGACAGCGATCTCGAAACCATGGCCGGCGATGCCCGGCAATTCGCGCGGGCGCATCCCTTGGCAACACTGGTGGCCAGCATCGCGGGCGGCGTGATCGTGACCCAGATGATACAGATGCGGACATCGCCTTCAGCCCCTGCCACACGTCCGGGTCCAGGCGCACGCCGCACCGGCGGTGGAAAACACGTCAAGGGCGGCGGCCATAGCCTTGGACCACAGCGAAACCGCGCCAATGTTTAGGCACCCGAACCAAACTCGTCTCGCCTCGCGTCCCGACATCGGCTCGCTGCTGCGGCAGCTTGCGGGAGATGGCGTGCGGTGGGCGGATGCCGAACTGAAACTGGCGCGTTCCGAGCTTCTCGTCCTGCACCGTCTTTGCATCGCCGCTGCAATTCTCGCGGCGAGTGGGTTTGCCGTCCTGTTGACGGCGCTCATCATACTCGCCCAGGTGGGTGTAGGCGCATTGGCGAGCTATCTTGGCAATGACATGTGGGCCGGTCTCGCCGTTGCGGCGTCACTGCTGGTGCTAGCTGCAATCTGTGGGTTGGCGATTCGCCGAATTTTCAACTGGCAGGCGGAGAGTTTCATTTTCCGGTGGTTTGCTCCGCCGCTGGATCAAAGGCAGTCGCCGCAATGAGCTTACCGACCCGGATCGTAATCGATGCACGCGCGAGCCGGAGCCAGTTGGCAAAGAGCTTTCGAGAAGTGCGCCGCAGGCTCAGCCTTCCGCAGCTTGCCGAGGATGCTCTCGCCGGACTCGATCCGAAGTTGGAATTCCTTGGTCGCGTGAAATCGGGAGTCAAGCGCCATCCACTCCTTGCCGCCGGGCTGCTGGCAGGGGCCGGCTGGTTCATCAACGACGCATCGCAGGCGGGCAGAGGCAGAAGAGGTCCGAACGGTTCGGGCCGCTCACGAAGCCCGGCGAAATCCGTCAACAACACCACCAACCACAGAGGAGTACCACGATGAAACCCAAGATCATGACGGCAACCATTGGCAACGCGCCGTCGCTGGACAAGGCCGCGCCCGCCCGCGGCCGCAAGCCAGCGAAGCGGGGGGCCACCGCGGCCTCGCGCCCCCCCGCGCGGGGTGGGGGGGAGCCGGCGGGGGAAGGGGGGACAGCTGGCGCCGGCCGCGACCGGGATAAATCGGGGCGGCGCAATTCGCGCGGCCAGCGGGCCAAAGGCGG
>JANMQL010000263.1:0-1906 GCA_031370475.1 Hyphomicrobiales bacterium
ACAAGAAGGCGCCGGCGTTGCAGCTCATTCTCAAGCAGCTCGACGAGTTGAACTTGCCGCGCTTCATCTTCATCAACAAGATCGACAAGAGCGAATCGAGCCCGCGCGACGTGCTCGCCTGGCTGCAGCCGGCCAGTTCCAAGCCGCTGATTCTCCGGCAATTGCCGATCCTCAAGAACGGTATCGTCACCGGGTTCGTCGATCTCGCCCTGGAGCGCGCCTTCATCTACCGCGAGCATGCCGAGAGCCAGATCGCCGACATGCCGGCCGAACTCGCCGAACTTGAGAAGAGCGAGCGTTTTGCCATGCTGGAAAAGCTCGCCGACCACGACGATGCGCTAATGGAACAATTGCTCTCCGACATGGAGCCGCCGCGCGACCGGGTGTTCGCCGATTTGTCGCGCGAACTGGCCGAGGGGCTGATCACGCCGGTGCTGTTCGGCTCGGCCGAGCACGGCAATGGCGTGGGCCGCCTGCTGAAGGCGCTCCGCCATGAGGCGCCCGATGTGGCGGCGACGGCCAAGCGCCTGGGCCTCAAGACCAATGGCGGGGCAGTGGCGCAGGTGCTCAAGACTTTCCACACGGCCCATGGCGGCAAGCTGTCGCTGGCTCGCATTCTTAAAGGCGAGGTGGCCGACGGCGCCGTCTTTTACGGCGGAAGTGGCAGAGATGCGCGCACCGCAGGCCTGTTCAGCCTGATGGGCTCGACGCCCAACAAGATCGGCAAGGCTTCGGCCGGCGATACGGTGGCGCTGGGCCGGCTTGAAGGCATGGCCACAGGCGAAACAATTTCAACCACCAAGGGATCGACGCCGCAGCTCGTCACGATCGCCCGGGCACCCGGTGTCTACGGCCTGGCGATTTCGGTTTCCGACCGCAAGGACGAGGTGAAGCTCACCGCGGCCATCGCCAAGCTGATCGAGGAAGACCCGTCGCTGGCGCTTGAGCACAATCTCGACACCCACGAGATCGTGCTATGGGGCCAGGGCGAAATGCATCTGCGGGTGGCGCTGGAGCGGCTGGAGGGAAAGTTCGGCGTCCATGCCCAATCGCGGCCGCGGCGCATCGCCTACAAGGAGACGATCCGCAAATCGACCCAGATCCGCGGCCGCCATAAAAAGCAATCGGGCGGTCACGGCCAGTACGGCGACATCGTCGTCGAGATCAAGCCTTTGCCGCGCGGCGAAGGTTTCGTGTTCACCGACACGATCTCGGGCGGCGTGGTGCCGAAGCAATACATTCCGGCGGTCGAAATGGGGGTGCGCGAATGGATGGCGCACGGCCCGCTCGGCTTCCCGGTGGTCGATTTCACCGTCAACCTGTCGGAAGGCTCCTATCACGACGTCGACTCCTCGGAAATGGCGTTCAAGCAGGCGGCCCGCATCGCCATGACGGAAGGCATCGGGCAATGCTCGCCGGTGCTGCTCGAGCCCTTCGTGGCGGTGGAAATCCATGTGCCGAGCGATGCCACCTCGCGCATCAACCAGATCGTCACCGGGCACCGCGGGCAATTGCTCGGCTTCGACGGCCGCGACGGCTGGCCCGGCTGGGACACGGTCAAGGCGCATATGCCGGAATCGGAGATCGGCTCGCTCATCATCGAACTCCGCTCGGCCACCGCCGGCGTCGGCACGTTCACTTTCACTCACGACCACATGGCGGAACTGGTGGGGCGCGCCGCCGACCAGGTGGTGGCCACCAGAAAGGCCGAGGCGGCTTAGACGTCTCCATTTGCGCCCGCAGGGCGGGGAAGGTGGCGCGCGCTGTCTTCAGCGCGTGACGGATGGGGTCTGAACTCGTGGCAAGCACCCCACCCGTCAGTTGCTGCGCAACTGCCACCCTCCCCGCGCGGGCCGCGCGAGGAGGGCTGAAATACGCCCCCTCCGCCGTCCATGTCGCTACCACC
>JANMQL010000331.1:0-2307 GCA_031370475.1 Hyphomicrobiales bacterium
TACTCGGTGCGCAACCGCTCCGCGTCCTGCCGCATTCCGGTCGTGACCTCGCCGAAGGCCAAGCGCGTCGAGGTGCGGTTCCCCGATCCCGCCGCCAACCCCTATCTCGGCTTCGCCGCCATGCTGATGGCCGGCCTCGACGGCATCCAGAACAAGATCCATCCCGGCGACGCCGTGGACAAGAACCTCTACGACCTGCCGCCGGCGGAGCTCAAGGGCATCCCGACGGTGTGCGGCAGCTTGCGCGAGGCGCTTGCCACCCTCAACAAGGACCGCGACTTCCTCAAGAAGGGCGGCGTGTTCTCCGACGACCTAATCGACAGCTACATCGAGCTCAAGATGGAGGAGAACATGCGCTACGAAATGGCGCCGCACCCCATCGAGTTCGACATGTATTATTCGGTGTAAGTGGCGTCATCCCGAGGCGCCGGGGCTCAAGGCCCCGGCCGCGAAGGGCTCCCTGAAACTCGAAGGCCGGAGAGAACTCCGGCCTTTTTTGTTGACACCCACATTTTTAAGTTCATCAATTGTTCCAATAATTTGACAAATACCTTTCAAGCAGCTATCGTCCTGAAAGAACAACGTAGCCCGAGGCGGGTCTTGGTAAGTCACCAAGACGATGCCAAAGGAAATTCAAGGTGAATTCGCTCTAATGTCCACGCAGCCGGTATTTGCTCAGTATGTTGATAAACTTCGCGAGGCTGGCGGCCTCAAGGGAACCGACATTGCCAATATCGCGGATGTTTCGGAGGCAACGGTGTCGCGCTGGTCAAAGGGGACGGCCAGCCCTCAGCCGCGCACCCAGCTCGTTCTTTCCGATCTCCACTATGTCGTGAATCGACTTCGGGACTATTATTCGCGCGATGAAGTGCGCGTTTGGCTCTTTGCCCGTCAACCCAGCTGGGCGGTGAGCGGGCAATCGATCTCATCAATCAGGGAAAGTCCGAGGCCGTTCTCGAGGTGATCGAGCGGCTCGATTCCGGAGCCTATCTCTAGCCGATGAATGCGCCCAGAAAAGTTCGCGACAGCGCAATTCTCGATTTTCTGGAGTCGATCCCTAAGCAGCCGTTTGAAGGAACGGTGTGGCGCATCGTCCGCGCTGATCGCGATCCCTTGCGAAGTTCCTCGCCCAAGGGAAGATGGGACGACGGTTCATTCGACGTGCTCTACACATCGCTCGAAGCTGACGGAGCAAAGGCCGAGATGTATTTCCACATCATGCGCGGCCAGCCGGTATTTCCTTCCCAAATGCAATTCCACCTGTTCGAACTCGAACTAAAGCTCTCTCGAGCGATCAAGCTTCCAGACAAGGACAGCCTGGCTGCCATAGGCGTGGACGTTAGCAATTACGGCGGTTTGGGCTATTCGCGGAAGGACGAGGAATATACGACAAGCCAAAAGATCGGCGAAGCTGCATATTTTCTCGACTCCGACGCCCTCATCGTCCCGAATGCGAGGTCGAACTGCATGAATGCCGTCTTGTTCGTGGGTCGAATCCCCCCGGCTCACATCTCAGTCAAACACGATCACGGCGTCATCGATTGGAAAGCTTGGAAGGATAGGAGCAATCCGTCACCTTAGCGATCAATCTTCAGAGCTCCCATCATCGGCGACAGTTGCCAAGGCCCCATTTCTGATGAATATTGCGCGCCGTTCCGGGGATAAAACTTCATGCTCGGCGATTTGAAGGGCAAGCGTGCCATCGTCACGGGCGGCGCTGCGGGGATCGGCTTCGCCATCGCGGCCCGGCTCGCGGAAGCTGGCGTGAAGGTGGCTATCGCCGATACTGACGGGCCCGCGGCCCGGCAGGCGGCGGACAAGATCGATGGAATTGCCGGGGAAATCGACGTACGCGCCCGGGCCAGCGTGGAGAAAAGTTTTGCCGCTTTGACCGCCGCCATGGGCGGCCTCGATATCCTGTGCGCCAATGCCGGGGTTTCGACCATGAACGCGGTCGCCGACCTGACCGACGCGGAATGGGACTTGAATTTCGACGTCAACATCCGCGGCGTGTTTCTGACCAACCAGTGGGCCGTCCGGCACTTCCTCAAGGAGGCCATCAAGGGCGTCATCGTCAACACGGCCTCGCTCGCCGCCAAGGCCGGAGCACCCCTGCTGGCCCATTATTCGGCGAGCAAATTCGCCGTTCTCGGCTTCACCCAGGCGCTGGCGCGGGAAGTGGCGGCGCGGGGCATCAGGGTCAATTGTGTCTGTCCGGGATTGGTCAAGACCGGCATGCAGTCGCGCGAAATTCTCTGGGAGGCGAAGCTGCGCAACCTGAGCCCGCAGGCGGTCCATGACGAATAT
>JANMQL010000339.1:0-6008 GCA_031370475.1 Hyphomicrobiales bacterium
CGGCCATGGTCGCGTGATTTCGCAGTTGCAGCATGATGCTCATGGTTGTGCTCCCGCATCATGGCGGTTGTATAAAGGTTTGAATATGTGTCCAGAATCCAGTTCATGGCGATCTCCTTCGGTTGTTTGAAATATGATCTCTTCGCGCTTGCAATACAAACGGCATTAAACTACGTTGCCTGTAACAAAAACTTACAGGTGTATCTTGGCCCGCCGTCTTCCATCCCTAAACGCTCTCAAGGCCTTCGAGGCCGCCGCCCGTCATGAAAGCTTCACTGTGGCGGCGGGCGAGCTGTTCGTCACCCATGCCGCCATCAGCCGCCATATCCGCGACCTTGAGGATTGGCTGGGCACGGAGCTGTTCCTGCGCACCGGCCGGAGCGTCAAGCTGACCGAGGCGGGCCGCAGCTATGGCGGCAAGCTGACGCCGCTGTTCGATGCCATGTCCGACGCCACCCGCGAGGCGGCGGCGGTGGGCGAGGTTAGGCGGCTCAAGGTGTCGGTCGAACCGTCCATCGCCTCGCGGTGGCTGGTAGCAAGGCTTGGCCGCTTCAACGCTTTGCATCCCGATATCGAGCTGGCCATCGAACCCACCAACCGGCTGGTCGATTACCGCTCCGGCGAAGCCGATCTCGGCATCCGCTATGGGCGCGGCGAATGGGACAATGTGGAAATGCTGCGGCTGTCGGAAGTGGTGATCTTTCCGGTCTGTGCGCCGGGGCTGATTGCCGGTCTGGCGGAACTGAAGCCCGAGCATCTCAAGAACTACAATCTGCTGCATGAGGACCGCAAGCAATGGTGGGCCGACTGGCTGCGTCAGGCCGGCATCGCCGGGGTGGAGGACTGGCGCGGTACCGTGTTTCAGAACCATCTGGCCATCGAGGCGGCGGAAGCGGGCCAGGGTTTTGCGCTAGGCGACCAGATCCTGTGCACCGACGCCCTGCTGGACGGCTGGCTCAAGCGGCCCTTCGCTCTCGACTTGAAGGATCACGGCAGCTATTGGATCGTCCGCGCCAAGGGATCGAAGGAAACGGCCCCGGCCCGCGCCTTCCGCGAATGGCTGATGACCGAGATGGCGGAGACCAATCGCAAATTCGCCGGGATCAAACAGCCGCCGAAGACCCCGCCGCGCTAACTGGATACGCCTCGATGCCCCGCAAGACCTATGACTGCAAGAAATGCCCCGGCTATTGCTGTTCCTACCCGGTGATCGAGGTGAAGGACCGCGACGCCATCCGCATCGCCAAGCATTTCGGCATCCCGATCGAGACGGCGGAGAAGAAGTATTTCAAGTCCGGTCACGGTTACAAGCGGATGATGCGGCGCAAGAAAGACCCGCATTTCGGCAAGACCTGCCAGTTTTTCGATATCGAGGCGCGGCGCTGCACAATCTACGAGGCACGGCCGGCCTCCTGCCGGAATTTTCCGGGCGAAGGCCGCTGCGGCTATTGGGACTTCCTCAAATTCGAGCGCGACGCCCAGGAAGACCAGGACTATATCTCGACCACCGATCACAGCGGAAATTGACAGGATTGGGTGCAGGCATGGCACAAGCGATAAATTTCCATCGTCTTGCCGAACTCACTCCGGCCCGGCGCGCGGAACTGCTTGTCCGTGCCGAAAGCGATCTGGCGTCCTTCATCGAGAAGGTGAGGCCGATCGTCGAGGCGGTGCGCAGCGAAGGCGATGCGGCGTTGGCGCGCTTTGCCCGGCAGTTCGACAAGGCGGCGGTGGATGCCGACAAGATCGCCGCGACGCCGGCCGACTTCGCCCTGGCGCAGAAAGTGCTGGGTGGAGAAATCCGTGAGGCCATAGCCTTCGCAGCCGGTAACATCCGGGCTTTCCACGAGCGGCAGATGCCGCAGCCGCAGTGGCTCGAGGAAGTCCGCTCCGGCGTTTTCGCCGGCGAAAAGACCACGGCCATCCCGTCGGTTGCCTGTTACATCCCGCGCGGCAAGGGATCGTTTCCAAGCTCGGTGCTGATGACCTGCATTCCGGCCGCCGTGGCCGGAGTGGCGGATATCTGCATCATTACGCCACCCGGACCGGACGGCGGCATCGACGCGGCGACATTGGCGGCGGCCGCCGCTTCCGGCGTCTCCAAGATCTACAAGGCCGGGGGTGCGCAAGGCATCGCCGCCGTGGCCTTCGGGACAAAGACGATTGCCCGCTATGCCAAGGTGGTGGGCCCCGGCTCGCCCTGGGTTGTCGCCGCCCAGCGGCTGTTGTCCGACCGGATCGATACGGGCACGCCGGCGGGACCAAGCGAGTCGATTGTTTTCGCCGATGCCACGACCAACGGCCGGCTTGCCGCCCTCGACTTATTGATCGAGGCGGAGCATGGCGCGGATTCGTCGGCCTTTCTCGTTACCATCAGTGAAGATGTGGCGAAGGCGGCACTCGCCGCTATCCCCGATTATTGGAAGGCCATGGGGCCGCAGCGAGTCGGGTTCACACAAGCCGTGCTCGGCTCATCGCGTGGCGGCATCCTGCTGGCCCACGACGTGGCGGAGGCCATGGGCTTCATCAACGATTACGCGCCCGAGCATCTGCAGATCCTGGCGAAAGATCCGAAGCCTTATCTCGAACTGGTCAAACACGCGGGCGAAGTGCTGCTCGGCGAACACACGCCATCCACACTTGGTAATTTCGTCATCGGCCCGAGCCATGTGCTGCCGACCGGCGGCTGGGCCAGAACCCATTCGGCGCTGTCGGTGCATGATTTTTTGAAGCGCACGTCGCTAGCCCAGGTTACGTCGGCCGCCTATCCCGAACTTGCCAAACATGCGAAAGCCTTCGCTACCTATGAGGGCTTCGACGCCCACGCCAATGCGGTGTCGATTTTGCGCGACAAGTTGACGGGAAATTGACCGCCCCAAAAGATCAGCCCCGCCGCGACTTTGATTGCGCCGGCGGGGCCCTCGATCCTTCGAGTTTTGTCTGTGCTTCGATACAATCCAGCTAACGCCGGATGATTGGCGAGATAATTGGGTAGCCTAGCTATAAGCCCCCCGCACTCGCAGGGTCTGCAAGAATGTGTGTGTGGCAATCCGGACTAGCGTCGAATTACTGCTGCAGCTCCGCTAACCGGACTGTGACCGCGAGTCCTGCCGCGGTCTCCGATGGTGGCCAGGTGGCGTCATGCTCCCTCCACGCGTTGTTTCCGTTCATCCCGCCACGCAAATCACTTTGTGGCGTCATATTAATCTTGGACTCATCGCGGAACTTGTCAAGTCATACTCGCAGAAATCGTCGGCCTGTTGCATCAAGAAGCCGAAAGGCCGGAAGCGATTTCGGCAAGAAAGATTTGGCCAAAAGCCTGAAGCTTGGCGGCGCCGACGCCATGCACCTGCGCGAAGTCCATTTCTGTCAATGGCAGGCGCGAGGCCATGTCGATCAGTGAGCGGTCGGAGAAGATCACATAGGGCGGCACCCGGCGCTCGCGCGACAATTGCCAGCGCAGGGCCTTCAGGCGCTGCAGCACCGTTTCGCGCTGCGGATCGAGCTCGGCGGCTTCCGCGGCGCGTTCGCGGCGCTGCTTGCGGGGGCTGGCCCGGATCATGTCGCGCCGGTAGCGGAATTCTTCCTCGCCCTTGAGAAGTGCCCGTCCCTTGGTGGCGATCGACAGGCCGCCATGGCCCGCCACATCGAGGGTCAGGAATTGCGCGGCCACGAGCTGACGGATCAGCGATTGCCATTCGACTCGGGCCCGATCCTTGCCGATGCCGAACAGCGGCAGGCGGTCATGGCCTTGGCTTATGGCCTTTTCGCTTGCCTTTCCTTCCAGCACATCGACGATGTGGGCGGCACCGAAGCGCTGGCCGGTGCGATGGATGGCGGAGAGGATTTTCTGGGCTTCGACCGTGCCCTCGACCGTCTCTTTGGGATCGAGGCAGATATCGCAATTGCCGCATGGGTCCGACGTCTCGCCGAAATAGGCGAGCAAGGTCTGGCGCCGGCAGGCGGGCGCCTCGCAATAGGAAACCAGGGCATCGAGGCGCTTATGTTCGCGCCGCCGCCGCTCTTCGCCCGCCTCCTCGTCGTCGATGAATTTGCGGCGCATGCGCAAATCCTCGAGACCGAAAACCATGTGGGCCTCGGCCGGAAGCCCGTCGCGCCCGGCGCGGCCGATCTCCTGATAATAGGCATCGAGGCTCGACGGCAGATCGGCATGGAAAACGAAACGCACATCGGGCTTGTCGATGCCCATGCCGAAGGCGATGGTGGCGCAGACGATCACCCCCTTTTCGGCCATGAACAAGTTCTGGTTCTCTTCGCGCGCCGCCGCCGTCATGCCGGCGTGATAGGGGACGGCGCGGTGGCCCTCCGCCACCAGAAACGCCGCCCACTGCTCGGCGCTCTTGCGCGACAGGCCGTAGACAATGCCGCTCTCGCCTTTGTAGTTTTCGAGGAAGGCGAGCAATTGCTTGGGCGTGCCGCGCTTGGCCTCGACGGCGAGTTTGATATTGGGGCGGTCGAAGCCGGCGACATGGATTTGCGCCTTGCCGCCGAAGAGCTTGGTTACGATATCGCGGCGCGTCGTCTCGTCGGCGGTGGCGGTAAAGGCGCCGATGGGCACGGCGGGAAAGGCCTCGCGCAGATGCTGCAAGGCCTCATATTCCGGCCGGAAAGAAGCGCCCCACTGGGATATGCAATGGGCTTCGTCGACGGCGATCAGTCTGAGGTCGAGTTTTTGCAGCGCGGCGATCATGCGTTCGGTCATCAGCCGCTCCGGCGCCAGATAGAGAAGCCGAACCTCGCCTTTCGCCACTCTGTTCCAGACCGCGACATTGGTCGCGCGCGGCAGTGAGGAATTGATCGATTCGGCCGCGACACCGGCCAGCTTGAGCGCCGCCACCTGATCCTGCATCAGGGCAATGAGCGGCGAAACGACGACGGTGAGCCCGCCCAGGACCAGGGCCGGCACCTGGTAGCACAAAGATTTGCCGGACCCGGTCGGCATTACCGCCAGCACATGGTGGCCGGCCAGCAGGTCTTCGACGATTTCTTCCTGGCCGGGGCGAAAACCGTCGAAGCCGAAGGTGTCCCGGAGCACATCCAGCCTGTTCGTCTGTGGATAAGTTTCGCCTGCTGACATCTGCTGCCCGGACATGGCCGTTAATCGGTCTCCATCCTTGCCCATGTTCACGATTTGGTCTAGTCACATTCCATGGCCGAGCACAAAAAAGTCATCTCCATTCAGGGCGCGCGCGAGCACAATCTGAAAAACGTCTCCCTCGAACTGCCACGCGACAAGCTCATCGTCTTCACCGGGCTCTCGGGCTCGGGCAAGTCGTCGCTGGCTTTCGATACCATCTATGCCGAAGGCCAGCGGCGCTATGTCGAAAGCCTCTCGGCCTATGCCCGGCAATTCCTCGAAATGATGCAGAAACCGGACGTCGATCAAATCGACGGCCTCTCCCCCGCCATTTCCATCGAGCAGAAAACCACCAGCCGCAATCCGCGCTCGACGGTGGGCACCGTCACCGAAATCTACGACTACATGCGCCTGCTCTTCGCCCGCATCGGCGTGGCCTATTCGCCGGCCACGGGGCTTCCCATCGAGAGCCAGACGGTCACCCAGATGGTCGACCGCACGCTGGAACTGCCGGAAGGCACGCGGCTCTATCTGCTGGCGCCCATCGTGCGCGGCCGCAAGGGCGAATACCGCAAGGAACTGGCCGATCTGCAGAAGAAGGGATTCCAGCGGGTCAAGGTCGATGGTGTCTTTTATGAGATCGGTGCGGTGCCGGCGCTGGACAAGAAATTCAAGCACGACATCGACGTGGTGGTGGACCGGCTGGCGGTGCGACCCGATCTCGGCACCAGGCTGGCCGATAGCTTCGAAACCGCGCTCAAGCTCGCCGACGGGCTGGCCATCGCCGAATTCACCGACAAGCCCCTGCCCGCTTCCGAGACGTCGGGCGAGAGCGCCAACAAGTCGAAGAACGAGACCCACGAGCGCATCATATTCTCGGAACGTTTCGCCTGCCCGGTCTCGGGCTTTA
>JANMQL010000349.1:0-1751 GCA_031370475.1 Hyphomicrobiales bacterium
CGATGACCGACAGCTTGCCGGGGCGGACGATGCCCGAGGGCAGGAGCGACAGCTTGTAGGTGACGCCATCGATCACCAGCGTGTGGCCGGCATTGTGGCCGCCCTGGAAGCGCACCACCACATCGGCCCGCTCCGACAGCCAGTCCACCAGCTTGCCCTTGCCCTCGTCGCCCCATTGGGCGCCGACCACCGCCACATTGGCCATTGCCGATCCCTTTCACACATGCGAACGGCCCCGGCGGAGTTCCCGCCGGAGCCGTCGCGAGCACATACACCAGGAGGGGCCGCCGCAAAACTGAAAATGACAGGAGGAAGCATTTCGGCTAATAAGCTCGTTTCCGAAGGCGTACAGGGAAGAGCGGCATGGTGCGGGTCGATTGGCTGATCGAGGGCGATTCCTTCGGCAACTGTAATTGCGATTACGGCTGTCCCTGCCAGTTCGAAAGCCTTCCGACCCATGGCGGCTGCCATGGTTTTGAGGCCTTCCGGATCGATAAGGGCCATTTCGGCGATGTGAAGCTCGGCGGCCTGCGCGTGGCACTCCTTTACTCCTGGCCCGGCCCGATCTTCGAGGGCAAGGGAGCGATGCAGGCGATCATCGACGTGCGCGCCAATGCCGCCCAACGCGCCGCCCTGGTCACCGTGCTGCATGGCGGCGAGACGGACGAGGCGGCAACCCACTGGTGGGTTTATCATGCCATGGCGGATACCCGGCACCCACCCCTGTTCAAGCCTATCGATCTGGAGGTGGATATCGCCGCCCGCACCGCGCGGGTCGAAATCCCCGGCATTCTGCAATCGACGGGACGGCCGATCAAAAGCCCGGCCACCGGCCAGGGCCACCGGGTCCGCATCGACATTCCCAAAGGCATCGAATTCGAGCTGGCCGAGATCGGCAGCGCCAGCGCCACGGCGGCGGGAACGATCGCTTTCGCGCTCAAGGACAGTTACGGCCAGTTCAACCGCCTGAAACATTCCGGTGGAGGCGTGGTCCACCAGGGATGAAACAACACCACGCCAGAGGAGAAGCACATGGCCCATATCGACTGGATGATCCGCGGTCCCGATATCTCGACCTGCAATTGCTCCTATGGATGCCCCTGCCAGTTCAACTCACTGCCCACCGACGGAACCTGCCGGGCGGCTGTCGGCATGCACATCGACAAGGGCCACTTCGGCAAGGTGAAACTAGACGGTCTCAACTGGGTCGTCACCGCAGCCTGGCCGGGGGCCATCCACATGGGCCACGGCGAAATCCAGCCGATCGTCGATGAGCGGGCGACGGAGCAGCAACGCGAAGCCCTGCTCAAGATCATGTCCGGACAGGACACCGAACCGGGCGCCACCTTCTTCAACGTCTTCGTATCGATGTGCGACAAGGTGCATACGCCGATGTTCAAGAAGATCGAGTTCAAATCCGACATGAAAACCTGCCAGGGCCACTTCAGCGTGCCGGGCGTGGTGGAGGCGAAAACCGAGGCGATCCGCAATCCGGTCACCGGCAATCCGCATCGCGCCAAGGTGTCGCTCCGCTCCGGCTTTGAATATGCCGAGGCCGAATATGCGAGCGGATCGGTCAAGTCGGACGGCCCCATCAAGCTCGACACGTCCGGCAAGCACGCCCATCTGGCGATGATCCATCTCAACGGACAGGGCGTCGTGCGTTGAGCGAAGCGGCGGCCGCCCGCACCTTGATCGAGCGGGTGGCGAACCACGACCGCATTGTGGTGCTGGCGGGACTCGCGGGCGTT
>JANMQL010000419.1:0-21026 GCA_031370475.1 Hyphomicrobiales bacterium
CTGGCAAAACCCGCGTGACGCTCAGGATGATTCTCGCCGACGCCCGGCAGCGCCAGGGCATGTTGGCCTTCGGCGCCATCGAGGGCGGCTGGCAAAATCTGGCACGGCTCGACAATTACCTCGCCACCACGAAATTGTAACGCGCCTCGGCTGAAGGCAACGGGAGCAGAAAATGTCCGCAACACAAGGTCAGGAATTCGTCATCAGCCGCGTATTCGGTGCGCCGCGGCCGCTGGTCTATGCGTGCTTCACTGAACCCGAGCGGATGCAGTATTGGTGGGGGCCGAAGGGCGTCACTATCGTCAAGTCAGCCATGGATCTGCGCGTCGGCGGCACCTATCACTATGGCATGACGACACCCGACGGCCACGTCATGTGGGGCAAATTCGTCTACCGCGAGATCGTCCCGCCCGAACGTCTCGTCTTCATCAATTCTTTCTCCGATGAGAAGGGCGGCCTCACCCGCCATCCCATGAGCCCCGACTGGCCACTCGAAATGCTGTCGATATTCCTGTTCGAGGATATGGGCGGCGGTAAGACCAAATTCACCGTCAAGTGGTCGCCGCACAATGCCACCGAGGCCGAGCGCGCCGTCTTCGCCGCCGGTCACGCCAGCATGAAGGGCGGCTGGACCGGAACACTGGATCAGCTTGAGGCCTATCTCAGGAAACAATAAAGCCCACAATCTTGCGAACTTCGCGAACAATGGGAGCGGCGATGGCCCGCGCCCGCGCCGAACCGTCCGCCAGCACGCTTTCGACATAGGCGGGATCGGCCTGCAGACGCTTGGTCTCATCGCCTATCGGGCTCAGCTTGGCGACCGCTAGATCGGCCAGCGCATTCTTGAACACCGAGAATTGCCCGCCGCCATATTGGGCGAGTACCTGGCCGGCGGTTTGATCTGAGAGCGCGGCATAGATGCCCACCAGATTGTCGGCCTCGGGCCGGCCCTTGAGACCCGCCGCCTCGGAAGGCAGCGGCTCGGGATCGGTCTTGGCCTTGCGGATTTTCTTGGCGATGGTATCGGCATCGTCGGTCATATTGAGCCGCGACAGGTCGGAGGGATCGGATTTCGACATTTTCTTGGTGCCGTCGCGCAGGCTCATGATGCGCGTTCCCGGGCCGGCGATGAAGGGTTCCGGCGGCGGGAAGAAAATATCGCCGTGGCCCGCCGCCCGGATCGCATCGCCATAGTCGGCATTGAACTTGTTGGCGATGTCGCGGGCCAGTTCCAGGTGCTGCTTCTGGTCCTCGCCCACCGGCACATGCGTCGCCTGGTAGGCGAGTATGTCGGCCGCCATGAGGTTCGGGTAGATGTAGAGGCCGACCGAGGCCGCCTCCTTGTCCTTGCCGGCCTTCTCCTTGAACTGGGTCATGCGGTTGAGCCAGCCGAGACGGGCCACGCAGTTCAAAACCCAGGCAAGCTCGGCATGCTCGGCCACCTGCGACTGGTTGAAGATGATGCTCTTGCGTGGATCGAGGCCGCAGGCGAGATAGGCGGCGGCGACATCGAGGATCGCCTGGCGCAATTCGCCCGGTTCCTGCCACACGGTGATGGCATGCAGATCGACGATGCAATAGATGCACTCGTGCGTGTCCTGCATGCGGATCCAGTTCAGCATGGCGCCCAGATAATTGCCGAGATGCAGATTGCCGGTCGGCTGCATGCCGGAAAACACGCGCGGGACGAATGCGGACATGGGAGACCCCTCGAAAGCCGCGCCGCTTATGCCCGCAATCGGCCGCGCTGAAAAGGGGGCGCGGCCCGGCCTTGCCGCGGGCGCGCCGCCGGTCTAACCCCTCTGCCATGCCCGAGCTCCCCGAGGTCGAAACCGTCATGCAGGGCCTGAAGCCCGTACTCGAAGGCCGCCGCATCTTGGCCGTCGAGCAACGCCGCAAGGATTTGCGCTTTCCCTTCCCGAAAAATTTTGCCGCGCGCCTCGAGGGCCGGCGCGTCGAGACCTTGAGCCGGCGTGCCAAATATATTCTGGCGGCCATCGAAGGCGGCGACACGCTGCTCATCCATCTCGGCATGACCGGACGCTTCACGGTTTTCGCGGACGGCGCCGCCCGCAATCTCGGCCAATTCTATTTCGAGGAGGGGGCGGGCGAAAACGGCCGGAGCCTGCACGATCACATCGTCTTCCACCTCGAAGGCGGCACGTCCGTTGTCTACACCGATCCGCGCCGCTTCGGCATGATGGACCTGTTTCCCGAAGCGGCGCCGCACAAATTGCTCAGAGACATCGGCGTCGAACCTCTCGGCAATGAATTCGGCGCCGACATTCTGGCCCATGCCTTCGCCGGCAAAAGGGCGCCCCTGAAGGCAGCCCTGCTGGATCAGCGCATCGTCGCGGGCCTCGGCAATATCTATGTCTGCGAGGCCCTGCATCGCGCCCGCCTGTCGCCCAAGCGCCGGGCCGGAACTCTGGTAACGCGCGGCAAACCCGATCCCCGCCTCGACGAACTCGTCCACCACATCCGCGCCGTGCTGCGCGAGGCGATCACGGCCGGTGGCTCGACGCTGAACGATTATGCCCGGCCCGACGGCTCGGACGGCGCCTTCCAGCACCGTTTTGCCGTCTACGGCCGCGAAGGCGAGGCTTGCGCCACGCGAGGCTGCCCCGGAACGATCAAGCGCATCGTGCAATCGGGCCGCTCGACCTTTTACTGTACGTCGTGCCAGAAATAGGATTGCTCCATGGTTTACGAAAATGTCATCGTCGAAGAATTGGGTGCGGTGGGCCGCATCATCCTCAACCGGCCGAAGGCGCTCAACGCCCTCAACACCGCCTTGGCCGATGAACTTATCGCGGCCATGGCGGCATTCGAGAATTCTCCGGCCATCGGCTGTATTGTCATTGCCGGCAGCGAAAAAGCCTTTGCCGCCGGGGCCGATATCAAGGAAATGCGCGACAAGACTTATGTCGATGCCTATCTCGGAAATTTTCTGACGACATGGGACGGGCTAACCCAGGCCCGCAAGCCGGTTGTCGCGGCGGTTTCCGGCTTCTGTCTTGGCGGCGGCTGCGAACTTGCCATGATGTGCGACTTGGTCATCGCGGCGGATACCGCCAAATTCGGCCTGCCGGAAATCACCCTTGGCATCATGCCGGGGACGGGCGGCACCCAGCGCCTGGCGCGCGCCGTCGGCAAGGCCAAGGCCATGGACCTGATCTTGACCGGCCGCCTGATGGATGCGCAAGAGGCCGAGCGCGCCGGTCTCGTGGCCCGTGTTGTCCCCGCGGCAAACCTCATGGCGGAGACGATGGCCGCGGCGGAAAAAATCGCGTCCTATTCGCAGCCCATTTTGATGATGGCCAAGGAGACGGTCAACCGCGCCTTCGAGACCACGCTGGCCGAAGGCATCCGCTTCGAGCGCCGCCTGTTCCTGTCGATGTTTGCCACCGAGGACCAGAAGGAAGGCATGCAGGCGTTTATCGAGAAGCGGAAACCGGAATTCAAGAATAAATAGGCGAGTAGGGGGCTACAATTCGCTACTCGCTATTCGCTCCTCGGATAAATCACGCCTTTGCGGATAATCAGATTACCGTGGAGCCGCTTTTCGCCCGACGCGACGACGGCGAAGGCCGCCTTGACGCGATTGTAGAAATCCACCCCCGTCAGCGGCACGATCTTGCGTTTCGGCTCGTGCTTCAGGAGGATCGCGGTGAAATCGCCGAACACCGGCTCCATGCGCTTCGGATCCCCGAAAGCCGAAGGCCGGAACACCGCTTCCGGCACCATGTCGTCGACCGGCATCACCGACAGAATGGCATCGACAAGGTGCGGCGCATTGTGCCCGTCCATGCGGATGAGGCGCTTGGCGTGTTCCTCCGCCGGATAATTGGCGTCGACCACGGCGATCTCGTCGCCGTGCCCCATGGCGCGCAGCACCCGCAGCAATTCGGGCCCCAGCAGCGGATCGATGTTCTTCAGCACTACAAAGACTCCTTGAACAGCACATCCCGGTCGATGATGAAATTGGCGAACAGCGGCAGGCTCGCCGCCCCCATGGCGCGGGCGTCCGAACCGATGGTGCCCTCGACGATGTCGAAGCGGCTGATGCCTTGTGTGTTGACACGACGGATGGCGCGCAGCGTCGCTTCGGCGAGCCGGCTGCGCACATTTGCCGGCATGGCGCCGTCGATCACCACGGCGGCGCATTCGAGAACGCTTGCAACCCCAGCCGCCGCCTGTGCCAGACTCGCGGCGGCCTTCTCGATCCAGGCATCGAGAATCGAACCGGCTTCGCTCCAGTCGCCGCCCTCCTGCCAGAGGAGATCTGGATTGCGGCCTTGCTGTCGGAGTTGCTGCTCGAGCAGATAGAAGGATGCGCTGCGGATCAGCTGCTGCGAACCGCCGTCGGCGGCCGGAATCGGGAAAGATCCCAACGCCCCGGCATTGCCGGCGCGCCCCTGATACAGCGAACCGTTGACGACAATGCCACCGCCGATGAAATAGCCGACATAGAAATAAGCATAGTCGCGGTATTGATACCCCCGGCCGAACAGCAGTTCGGCGGCGCAGGCGGCGGTAGCGTCATTGCAGAAATGCACCGGCCAGTCGCTCAGTTTGGCGATCTCGCCCGCCAGGTCGAAGCCGCGCCAGGCCTCCATGACCGCATGCGGCGCGCCGATTTCTTCCTCCCAATTCCAAAGCTCGAAGGGCGCGGCAATACCGATGCCGGAGATACGCTCGCGCTGTCTGGGCTTGAGATCGGCGATGAGCGTTTCGATCTCCGAAGCAACAAAGCCCAGAAGCTCCCGGGGTGCCGGAAACCGGTAGGGCCGGTGCCGGGTGTTGCGCACCTTTCCGGCGAGATCGAGCAGCATCAGATCGCCTGAACGGCGGCCGATCTTGAGACCAATGGCGAATGCGCCATCGGGATTGAGCGAGAAGGGGATGAGCGGCTGGCCCACCTTGCCGCGCTGCGGTGAATGGCGGATAAGCAGGCCGTCGGCCTCGAGCTGGCGCACGATCACCGAGACCGTCTGGGCCGACAGGCCGGTGAGCTTGGCGATCTCGGCCTTGGGCAGGCTGCCGTGTTTGCGGACCAGCGACAGGGCAAGCCGCTCGTTATACAGGCGCACGCCCGTCTGGGTGGTGCCACGCCCCAGTCCGGGCGCCCGTCCGGCCGGAATCCCGCCGCTGGCCCACTCGATATTCAAATCCGCGCCACGTTTCACCTTTACCCCATGGGCGGAAGCTTCCCGCAGCTTCACCCATCTGTCAATAATAAATCATGCGGATTTACTTATTGACTCTTACCGGATTTTTCGCTGAGATAAAAAGGAGTGCGGGGAACGGCTCTAACTTGAACCCACACCGACCGAAGTACAAACCAGTAATCAGGAACCCTGTCCGGGTTCCGCTCCTTGGGAGGATCAAACATGAAGTCCATTCTGAAAACCGCTCTGCTCGGCGCAGCCGCAATGGCCATTTTCGGTGCCGCACAGGCCCAGGCCGGCGTCGGCGCCTGCCTTATCACTAAGACCGACACCAACCCATTCTTCGTCAAGATGAAGGAAGGCGCCACCGCCAAGGCCGCCGAACTCGGCGTCGATCTCAAGACCTATGCCGGCAAGGATGACGGCGACAATGAAGGCCAGGTCGCGGCAATCGAAACCTGCATCGCCGACGGCGCCAAGGGCATTCTGCTCACGCCGTCCGACACCAAGGCCATCGTTCCGACCGTTCAGAAAGCCCGTGCGGCGGGCATCCTGGTGATCGCGCTCGATACCCCGCTCGATCCCATCGACGCTGCCGACCAGACCATGGCGACGGATAACTTCCAGGCCGGTTTCCTGATCGGTTCCTATGCCAAGGCCAAGCTCGGCGATGCCGCCAAGGACGCCAAGATCGGCTTCCTCGACATCAACACCAAGCAGGTGACCGTCGACGTGCTGCGCGACCAGGGCTTCATGAAGGGCTTTGGCATCGACGTGAAGGATCCGAACGTGATCGGCGACGAGGACGATGCGCGCATCGTCGGCCACGACTACACCAACGGCAACCCGGAAGGCGGCCGTAAGGCCATGGAGAACCTTCTCCAGATCAATCCGGACATCAACGTGATTCACACCATCAACGAACCGGCCGCCGCCGGCGCCTATGAGGCGCTGAAGGCCGTCGGCAAGGAAGGCCAGGTGCTGATCATGTCGGTCGACGGCGGCTGCCCTGGTGTCAAGAACGTCGCTGAAGGCGTCATCGGCGGCACCTCGCAGCAGTATCCGCTGCTGATGGCCGCTCTTGGCGTCGAAGCCATCAAGAAATTCGCCGACACCGGCGAGAAGCCCGGCGTCACCGAAGGCAAGAACTTCTTCGACACCGGCGTCGCGCTGATCACCGACCATCCGGTCGATGGCGTTCCCTCGATCGACACCAAGGAAGGCCTCGCCAAGTGCTGGGGTTGATCTTCCGCTGATTCCAGTGGATGATCTTTAGAACACGAAAGGGCGGCCGGCGTGGCCGCTCTTTCTACATAAAGTAGAGGCATTCGAAACGCCAAGGGGAGACGGGGATGGCTCAGGCGCAGGAATTCGAGAAAGCGCTCGTTCAAAGTGACAAGACGGTCGCATCCTTCGACGATGCTCACAGATCGCCCCTGAAGCGCGTCCAGCACGTCCTGCACTCGAACCAGGCTGCCGTGCCGCTCATTGTGCTCATCCTTTCGGTCGCCATCTTTGGCGTTCTCGTTGGCGGCAAGTTCTTCAACGCCTTCTCGCTGACGCTCATCATCCAGCAGGTTGCCATCGTCGGTATCGTCGGCGCCGCTCAAACGCTGGTTATTCTCACCGCGGGCATCGATCTTTCGGTGGGCGCCGTCATGGTTCTGTCATCGGTGGTGATGGGCCAGTTCGCGTTCCGCTATAACATACCGGTGCCGCTGGCGATCCTCTGCGGCCTAGCGACCGGCGCGCTCTGCGGTTTCATCAACGGCTGGCTGGTGGCCTACATGAAATTGCCGCCCTTCATCGTGACGCTCGGATCCTGGCAGGTGTTCAACGCCACGAAATACATCTATTCCCGCAATGAAACCATCCGCGGCCAGGATATCGAGGCCCAGGCGCCGCTGCTGCAATTGTTCGGCAACCAAATCAAGCTTGGCGGCGCGGTTTTTACCCTTGGCGTCATCTTCATGGTGCTGCTGGTGGTGTTTCTCTGGTACGTGCTGAACTACACGGCCTGGGGCCGTAGGCTCTATGCGGTGGGCGACGATCCCGAAGCCGCCGATCTCTCCGGCGTGCCGGTGAAGCGGATGCTGCTCACGGTCTACACGATTTCCGGGCTGATCTGCGCAATTGCGGGCTGGGTGCTCATCGGCCGCATCGGCTCGGTGTCGCCGACCTCGGGCGAATTCGCCAACATCGAGTCGATCACCGCCGTGGTGATTGGCGGCATCTCGCTGTTCGGCGGCAGGGGCTCCATTCTCGGCATGATCTTCGGCGCGCTGATCGTCGGCGTCTTTTCCCTCGGCCTGCGCCTCTACGGCGCCGACGCGCAATGGACCTATCTCCTCATCGGCGTCCTGATCATCGCCGCCGTCGCCGTCGATCAATGGATCAGAAAGGTTGCTGGCTAATGTCTTCTGCCCCGCTCCTCACCACCCGCGGCCTGGTCAAGCGTTTTGGCCGTGTCACCGCCCTCGATCACGCCGACTTCGATCTCTATCCCGGCGAAATCCTCGCCGTGATCGGCGACAACGGTGCCGGCAAATCGACGCTCATCAAGGCGATCTGCGGCGCTGTCATGCCCGACGAAGGCGAGATCAAGCTTGACGGCAAGACGCTGCACTTCAAATCGCCGATGGAGGCGCGCGACGCCGGCATCGAGACCGTCTATCAAAACCTGGCGTTGTCTCCCGCCCTCTCCATCGCCGACAACATGTTTCTCGGCCGCGAGGTGCGCAAACCCGGCATTGTGGGTTCGCTGTTCCGCATGCTCGACCGCTCCGCCATGGAAAAACGGGCCCGCGACAAGCTCACCGAACTTGGACTGATGACCATCCAGAACATCAGCCAGGCGGTGGAAACCCTTTCCGGCGGCCAGCGCCAGGGCGTCGCCGTGGCGCGCGCCGCGGCCTTCGGTTCCAAGGTCGTCATCATGGACGAGCCGACGGCGGCGCTTGGCGTCAAGGAATCGCGCCGCGTGCTCGAGCTCATTCTCGACGTGAAGAAGCGCGGCCTTCCCATCGTGCTGATCTCCCATAACATGCCGCATGTCTTCGAGGTGGCCGACCGCATCCATATCCACCGTCTCGGCAGGCGGCTCTGCGTAATCGATCCGAAGAAATACACCATGTCGGATGCGGTGGCCTTCATGACCGGCGCCAAGGAGCCGCCGAAGGAATTGCTGGCGGCGTGAGTTTGCCGTCCGATATTCCCGCTCTTGCGCGGCTGATCCGCGGCAGGGCCGCGGGCGCCGGCCGGTATATGGTTGCCATCGCCGGCGCGCCCGGTTCCGGCAAATCGACGCTCGCGGAAAACTTGCGCGATGCGTTGACGACCCAAGGTGAGGCCGCAATTGTCGTGCCCATGGATGGCTTCCATTTCGACGACGCCGTCTTAAATGCCCGCGGCCAGCGTTCGCGCAAAGGCGCGCCCTTCACCTTCGACGTTTCCGGTTTTGAAATATTGCTCAAGCGCATTCGCGCCGGCGAGCCGGATATCGCCATGCCGGTTTTCGACCGCAAGATGGAACTCTCCCGCGCCGCCGCCGATATCGTCGACGCACAAGCGCGGCTTGTCCTTGTCGAAGGAAACTATCTCCTGTTGCAGAAGCCCCCCTGGAACCGGCTGCGGGAATTATTCGATTTTTCTATTTTTGTGAACGTGCCGCGTGACGAGCTCGAACGCCGCCTGACCCGGCGCTGGCTCGATCACGGCTTCGACATGGCCTATGCGACGAACTGGATCGCATCGAACGACATGCCGAACATCATGGAAGTGATCGAAAACAGCGCCGCCGCCGATCTGACGATTTGACCCGCCGCGGTCACTTGCCGAACCGCTTCGCCGCGTCTTTTTTGTGAACCGCCAGCGCCATCAGCCGCCGGTCGCGCCAGGCCTGCTCGGCAACGAGATTCTCGTGCGGCACCGCCTTGCGCCGCTCGGCATCCATGACCGCGGCAACATCGTCCGGCCAGTCGCCGCTGGCGGCAATATCGCTCCCCACCCGCCTGATCGTCTCGCCATAACGCGCCAGGTAATCGGCCACGCCCCCCGGCGCATTGAGATCGATGGTCTCGATGGGGCCCATAAAGCTCCAGCGCAGGGCCAGCCCTTCCTTCAGGGTTGAGTCGAGATCCGCCGCCGAGACATAGCCATTGGCGATCAGCCGGAAAGCCTCGTTCAGCACCGCATGCTGTAACCGGTTCAGGATAAAGCCGTCGATCTCGCGCCGGACCGCGATCGGCGCCATTCCGCAGCGGGCAAAGGTCTCGCGCGCCCGCACGACGGTCTTCGGCGCGGTGAACGGCGCCCCACATAATTCGACGATGGGTGCCAGATGCGGCGGATTCATCGGATGCGCCACCATGCAGCGTTCCCGTCCCGCCAGATTTTCGAAAATGAACGACGGCATCAGCGCCGAACTGGAACTCGCCAGCACAGCGTCTTTGGCCGCCAGTCTGTCGATCTCGGCGAACACCTGCCGCTTGACGTCAAGCCGCTCGGCCACATTCTCCTGCACATGCGCAGCACCTTCGACCGCCTCGTCAAGGTTCGCGGCCTTCCGGATCAGCGTCTTCAGCGACCCCGCCCCGGCGATAAGCCCGGCGTCTTCCATGTCGGCGAGCGATACGCCGATGGTCTCCAGCGCCCGCGCCGTCTGCCCCGCATCGGCATCGTACAGCGCCACTTCATACCCGCCGCGCGCAAAGACGATCGCCCATGAGCGGCCGATCAGCCCCGCTCCCACAATCGCGATTTTCCCTGTCATGGCGATCCTTTTAGCCTCTCCCGCAATGCTGCTTGGCTTTCGGCTCTACTGTCAAGCTTAGCCGGGGCGGTGGATCGGTTTGAATTTCCGCTTTGGACCGGGAGGAAATGCCGCAAGGCCGGAAACCTATGGTAAAGTGTTTCATGGCTGAACCATATCTGCGAGAATTGAAAACCATTGTCGAGCGAACTTCTGTGCCGATTGAAAAGGGGGATGGGATTTCGTGCAGGCATTTTTTCAGTGGCGCGGCGGCATATGTCGAGGGTCGCATCTTTATGACGCTCACGACTGTTGGACTTGCACTGAAGCTGCCGGAAGATGACCGCCGGACGCTTTTCGATCAAGGTGCGAAGCCTCTACAATATTTCCCCAACGCGCCGGTGAAGAAGGACTACGTTCTGCTGCCAATTCCACTGATCGATGATCGTGACTTCCTGAACGGCTGGATTTCACGCAGCATCGAATATGTACGGAAGTAATGCGACAACCCACGACAACGCCTCACCTTGACTTTGCCGGTCGGGGGGGTCGAATGTTCGCACTTGAAGGAGATGAACGATGCTGGCGCCTTCGCCCGGCCAACATGGCAATGCCTTGGCGCGCAATCCCGGCATGGGGCTGGAGCTCGATTGGGTGCGCAATATCCGCGTCAACCTGTCGGCCGCCGAGCGCCGCGCCGCCACCTTGCCTGGCCGCCGCACCGTGAAGAAGGAGTGGCAGGCCGCCTGGCTGCTCAAGGCCATCACCTGCATCGATCTCACCACGCTGTCGGGCGACGACACCAAAGAGCGGGTGAAGCGCCTCTGCGCCAAGGCCATGCATCCGGTCGCTCCCGATCTGCTCGAAACGCTCGGCGTCGCCCATCTCGGCATCAGGGTGGGTGCGGTCTGCGTCTATCATGCCATGGTGGCAACCGCCGTGGCCGCCCTCGACGGTTCCGGCGTTCCGGTCGCCGCCGTCTCCACCGGCTTTCCCGCGGGCCTCGTTCCCCATGACGTGAAGCTCCGCGAGATCGAGGCCTCGCTGCGTGACGGCGCTGCGGAAATCGATATCGTCATCACCCGCGAGAAAGTCCTCGATCAGGACTGGCAGGGCCTTTATGACGAGATGCGCGATTTTCGCGCCGCCTGCGGGCCGGCCCACGTCAAGGCCATTCTGGCCACCGGCGATCTGCGCACGCTACGCAATGTGGCGCGCGCCTCTCTCGTCTGCATGATGGCTGGCGCCGACTTCATCAAGACCTCGACCGGCAAGGAAGCCGTCAACGCCACGCTGCCCGTGGGCCTCGTCATGGCGCGCATGATCCGCGCCTATCACGAGCGCACCGGACACTATGTCGGCTTCAAGCCGGCGGGCGGAGTCTCCACCGCCAAGACGGTACTCAATTACCAGATCCTGATGAACGAGGAATTAGGCCGCCGCTGGCTCGAACCCGACCTGTTCCGCATCGGCGCCTCGAGCTTGTTGGCCGACATCGAACGCCAGCTTGAGCATCATGTCACGGGGCGCTATTCCGCCTATAACCGGCACGCCATGGGCTGAGTCATGAACATCGCCGAAATCTTCGACAAAATGGATTATGGCCCCGCCCCCGAGGCCGATGCTGAAGCGCAGACTTGGCTCAAGCGCCATGAGGGCGGCTTCCCGCTCTTCATCGGCGGCGAATGGCAGGCGGCCCAATCGGGCGAAAGCTTCGAGACCATCGATCCCGCCACCGGCAAGGTACTGGCCCGCGTCGCCCATGGCGGCGCGGCCGATGTCGATCGTGCGGTCAAGGCGGCGCGCCAGGCGCTTGGCCCCTGGCAGGAAATCGGCGGTGCCGGCCGCGCCCGCCATCTCTATGCCCTGGCGCGCATGGTGCAGCGCCATTCCCGGCTCTTCGCCGTGGTCGAATCCCTCGACAACGGCAAGCCGATCCGCGAGACCCGCGACATCGATATTCCGCTGGCCGCGCGCCATTTTTATCACCATGCCGGCTGGGCGAGACTCCAGGAGACGGAATTCGCCGCTTACGATCCCATCGGCGTGGTCGGCCAGATCGTGCCGTGGAATTTCCCGCTCCTGATGCTCGCCTGGAAAATCGCCCCGGCCATCGCGCTCGGTAACACGGTGGTGCTGAAGCCCGCCGAATATACGCCGCTCACCGCGCTGCTTTTTGCCGAACTCAGCCGCCAGACGGGCCTGCCGCCGGGCGTCGTCAATATCGTCACCGGTCCCGGCGAAACCGGCGCCGCCCTGGTGGCGCATTCCGATGTCGACAAGATCGCCTTCACCGGCTCGACCGAAGTGGGCCGTTTCATCCGCGACAAGACCGCGGGAACCGGCAAGGCCCTCACCCTCGAGCTCGGCGGCAAGTCGGCCTTCATCGTCTTCGACGATGCCGATCTCGATGGCGCCGTGGAAGGCGTCGTCGATGCCATCTGGTTCAACCAGGGTCAGGTGTGCTGCGCCGGCTCGCGCCTCATCGTGCAGGAAAGCATCGCCGCCCAATTCATTGCCAAGCTCAAGCGCCGCATGGAAACCTTGCGGATCGGCTCGCCTCTCGACAAGGCGGTGGACATGGGCGCCATCGTCTCGCCCCAGCAATTGGCGCGGATCGAAGCCCTGGTCGCCAAGGGCCGCGAGGAGGGCGGCGAGCTGTGGCAGCCTTCTTGGGCGGTGCCGAAGCAGGGCTGCTTCTATCCGCCGTCGCTCTTTACCAATGTGCAGCCGTCATCGATCGTGGCGCGCGAGGAAATCTTCGGTCCCGTCCTTGTCACTCATACTTTTCGCACCCCCGATGAAGCCGTGCAGCTTGCCAACAATTCGCGCTATGGCCTGGCGGCGAGCGTGTGGAGCGAAACCATCGGTCTTGCCCTCGACGTTGCGCCGCAACTCAAATGCGGCGTCGTCTGGGTCAATTCCACCAATCTCTTCGATGCTTCCGTGGGTTTCGGCGGCTACCGGGAATCGGGCTTCGGCCGCGAAGGCGGCCGCGAAGGCGCCTTCGAATATCTGAAGCCGAAAGCCTGGAAGAAACAGGCGATCCCACGCAAGGTGAAGCCGCCGAAGCGCCCGCCCGCGCCGCCCGAAGTCGATCGTACCGCCAAGCTCTATATCGGCGGCAAGCAGGCCCGCCCCGATGGCGGTTATTCACTCGAGGTCAGAAATCCGGCAGGTCATCTTATCGGCGAAACGGGCGACGGCAACCGCAAGGATATACGCGATGCCGTCGAAGCCGCCCGCAAGGCGGAAGGATGGAGTGCCGCCTCGCAACATACGCGCGCGCAAATTCTTTATTACGTCGCTGAGAACCTTTCTGTCCGCCGCGACGAGTTCATGCAACGCATTGTCGATCAGTGCAGCGTCTCCCGCGGTGACGCAAAGCGCGAAGTTGAAACCGCCATCGACCGCCTCTTTGCCTATGGCGCATGGGCCGACAAGTTCGAAGGCCGCATCCATGCCCCGCCGATCCGCGGTCTAGCGCTCGCCGTCCATGAACCGATGGGCGTCATCGGCATCGTCTGCGCCGACGATTACCCGCTGCTCGGTTTCGTCTCCACGATGGCGCCGGCCATCGCCATGGGTAATCGCATTGTTGTCGTGCCGAGCGAAACCTCGCCGCTTTCCGCCACCGACTTCTATCAGGTGCTCGAAACCTCCGACGTCCCCGCCGGCGTCGTCAATATCGTCAGCGGCCGCCGCGCTGCCCTCGCCAAGACGCTCGCCGGCCACGCCGATGTCGATGCCATGTGGCACTTCGCCGACCGCGAGGGATGCGAAATAACCGAGCGCGAGTCGGTGTCGAACCTCAAGCGCACCTTCGTCGGTCACGGCCGCGCCATCGACTGGCTCGATCCTGCTGCGGGCGAGGGCGAAATTTTCCTGCGCCAGGCGGTGCAGGTGAAGAATATCTGGATCCCCTACGGAGAATAACCATATGCTGTTCAACATCGACAATGCCCTCAATGCCGAAGTACTCTATGTGCTGCGCGCCATGGGCCATGGCGACGAGATCGTCGTCTGCGACACGAATTTCCCCGCCGATTCGGTGGCGCAAGCGACGGTCCACGGCTCGCTCCTGCGCATGGAAAACCTGACCGCGGCGCGCGCCATCAAGGCCATCCTCTCGGTCATGCCGCTCGACAGTTTCGTCGAGCATCCCGCCGCGCGCATGGAAATCATGGGCAAGCCCAAGGAAGTGCTCCCCGTCGCCGCCGAAGTCCAGGCCGAACTCGATCGGGTGGCGAAAGCCCAGACCGGCAAGGCCACTTGGCCGCTGGGTTCTGTCGAGCGCTTCGCCTTCTACGAGCGTGCCAAGCAGGCCTATGCGGTGATCGTCACCGGGGAGCGGCGTTTCTACGGCTGCTTTATCCTCAAGAAAGGCGTGATCCCACCCGACGCCTGACCGGGCGCCTCAGCCGATCCGGTAGAAGCGGACGGCGGTTCCGCCGAAAATCTGGTCGTGGCCCTGGCCTTCGCCGACAATCATCTCCGCCGCCTGCCGCCAGCTTCCATAGGAGCCGTTCAGTTCCAGAACCGGCCAGTCGGAACCCCACATGACCCGCTCGGGACCGAAGACGGAAATCACATGTTCCGCATAGGGCCTGAGCGTTTCGACGCTCCAGCCGGACTTCGCTTCGGTGGCCAACCCCGAGAGCTTGCAGAAAGCCGGTGTCTGGCGCGCGATCTTTTCGATCTTTGCCGCCCAGGGTTCGAAAGCGCCCTCCCGGATGACCGGCTTCATGCAGTGATCGACCACGGTCCGCATCGTCGGGTAGCGCTCGAAGAGTCTGAGAAAATTGTCGAGATGGATGGGATAGCCCAGGGCGTCGAAGGTCAGATCGAGATCGATTATCGCCTGGTAGCCCCATTGCACGTCCGGCCGGTGCATCCAGTCGACGTCGGCGATGTCTTGGATCATCGGCCTGACGCCTGCAAATTTCTTGTGCTTCGCCAGCCGCTTGAGCTGCTTGCCGTCCATAGGTCTCTCGAAATCGATCCAGCCCACAACCTTGGCCACGAAGTCCGTGGCATCGGCGATGCCCAGCATATATTCGGTTTCTTCCACCGTCGCCGCCGCCTGCACCAGCACCGTCTTGCCGATGCCCGCCGCCTTCAGATGCGGTTCCAAGTGCTTGGGAAACACATCCCGCCTTATTGGTGCCGCGCCGGGCCCCTCCATCCAGAAATAATCGCCGCGCGCCGGCGCCCAGAAATGCTGATGCGCGTCGATCATCATTCCGGCACCGGGGCGTCCCTGTGCATCAGCCCTTCCGCCTTGAGGTCGCGCCACAGGGCTTTGGGAATTTTCGCAGCCATCGTCTTGACATTGAGCGCCACTTCTTTGGGCGACACCGCGCCTGGAATGACGCTAACTACTGAGGGATGGTTGAGCGGAAAACGCAGCGCCGCCTGCGCCAGCTTGATCTTGTGGCGTGCGCACACCGCCTCGATTTTCTTCACCTGTTCCAGAATGTGCTTCGGCGCGGGGTCATAATTATACCAGGCGCCGGTTTTGGGTCCAGTGGCGAGAATTCCGGAATTATAAGGCCCGCCGAGCACGATGCCGATGCCGCGTTGCGAGGCCAGCGGCAGGAAGGAATTGAGCGCCTCCTGTTCGAGCAGCGTGTAGCGCCCAGCCAGCAGGAAAATGTCGAAATCGCCCTGCTTCGCCAGCATTTCGCACACCGGCCATTCGTTGACGCCGGCGCCGAAAGCCTTGATGACCTTCTCGTCGCGCAGCTTGACTAGCGCCTTGTAGCCGCCCGCCATCAGCGTTTTGACATGGGCATCGCGCGCCGCTTCCGTCTTGTGGTTGAAGACGTCGATGTCGTGCACGAACAGGATGTCGACCAAGTCGATCCCCAACCGTTCCAGCGAGGCTTCGAGCGAGCGCATCACCCCGTCATAGCTGTAATCGTAGATTTCGCGCCGCGACGGCGTGTCGAAGAACTTGCCGATGCCGGTGCGTTTGCCCGGCGGGCAGACTTCGAGCAGCCGCCCAACCTTGGTGGAAATCACATAATCGTTGCGTTTCTTGCCGCGCAGGAAATGGTTGAGCCGCGTTTCCGATAGCCCAAGCCCATAAAGCGGCGCCGTGTCGAAATAGCGAAGCCCCGCCTTCCACGCCGCCGCAAAAGTGTCTTGCGCCTCTTTCTCCGAATGAGCGCGGTAGAGATTGCCCAGAGGTGCCGCGCCGAAGCCTAGTTCGGTAAAGGAAATAGTTGCGCCCGAAGGCGCCTTGAAGTGGCGCTTTTTCATGCCTGTCCCTTGTCTCGCAAGTCTACGGCGGTCATGTTAATACGAAAGCGGAACCGGGCAACAGTCCCGCCCGCAAGCGTCGAGAGATTCCCGCCATGACCCAGATCGTCCCCGGCCCGCCCCGCATGCTGCGCCTCAATGCCGCCGACAATGTTCTCGTCGCCATCGATGTGGCCGAGAAGGGCGCCACCACGCCGGAAAACATCGCCGCCCGCGACCGCATCATGAAGGGCCACAAGATGGCCGCCGCCACCATCAAGACCGGCGAGCCGGTGCGTAAATTCGGCCAGATCATCGGTTTCGCGAAATCCGATATCGCCAGGGGCGACTGGGTCCATGAGCACAATACCGGCATGGCCGATTTCGCCCGCGATTACGCCTTCTGCGAGGATGCGAGGCCCGAGGATATACTGCCTCTCGAGCGCCAGGCCACATTCCAGGGCTATCGCCGCGCCAATGGCAAGGTGGGCACCCGCAATTACATCGGCATCATGACCAGCGTGAACTGCTCGGCAACCGTTGCCGGGTTTATCGCCGAGGAAATGACCCGCTCCGGCATTCTCAAGGACTATCCCCATATCGACGGCGTCGTGGCGCTGCGTCAGGATAATGGCTGCGTCATCGATTATCGCGGCGCCATCTTCGACATCTTGAAGCGCACCACCTGGGGCTATGCGACGAACCCGAACATGGGCGGTGTCTTGATGGTGGGGCTCGGCTGCGAAGGCTTCCAGATTCCCCGCTTCAAGGAGGCCTATGGCATCGTCGAAAACGACACCTTCCGCACTATGACCATCCAGGAGACGGGCGGCACCCGCAAGACCGTGGCGGCGGGGGTCGCTGCCGTCGCCGCCATGCTGCCCCATGTCAATGCGGTCAAGCGCGAGGCCTGCCGCGCCTCGGAATTGGTTATTGCCCTGCAATGCGGCGGCTCCGACGGCTATTCCGGCATCACCGCCAATCCGGCCCTGGGCGCTGCCGTCGATATTCTGGTCCACCATGGCGGCACCGCCATTCTTTCCGAGACCCCGGAAATCTACGGCGCCGAGCATCTCTTGACCCGCCGCGCCGCCAGTCCCGAGGTCGGCCAGAAACTCGTCGACATCATCCACTGGTGGGAGGATTACACCAAACGTAACCTCATGGAAATGAACAACAATCCGTCGCCAGGTAACAAGCTAGGCGGGCTCACCACGATTCTTGAAAAATCTCTCGGAGCCGCCGCCAAGGGCGGCACCACGACGCTCCGCCATGTCTATCGCTATGCCGAGCCGGTGACCGGCAAGGGTTTCGTTTACATGGATACGCCGGGCTATGACCCGGTCTCCGCCACCGGCCAGGTGGCGGGCGGCGCCAATCTGATCTGCTTCACCACGGGGCGTGGCTCGGCCTATGGCTGCAAGCCCGTGCCTTCCATAAAACTCGCAACCAATTCAGATATTTACCGCCGCATGATCGATGACATGGACATCAATTGCGGCGATGTCCTGGAAGGCGTTCCGATCCACGACAAGGGCCGCGAGATTTTCGACCGCATTCTCAAGGTGGCCTCGGGCGAACGCACCAGATCCGAGGAACTGGGCTATGGCGACAATGAGTTCGTGCCCTGGCAGGTGGGCGCCGTCATGTAGCCCCGCCCCAGCCTTGATTGGACCATGTTTTCCGGGATTCATTCCCCAGCAAGGCTAAGCCGCTAGAGATATTCCAGGGCGGGCCAAGGCCGGGACTGGAATGGGCATTTTTACGAGACGCAAAAGACCCAGGCGCAAGCTGCGCATCGAGCCGCATCTGTTCGCAAGCCGCGTTTCCGAGGCTGCGGGCAAACGCCGGAAGAAGCGACGTTCGCTCGCTGGCGTGCTGTTCTCCCTGTTTATCGCTTTCGGTTTCTGGGGCACGGTCGCGGCAGGACTGGGCTTCGGCTACATCTGGCTCACCCTTGATGCCAAGGGCCTGCTGCAAATTCCGGCCCGCGAGCCCGGCATCATGCTGCTTGCCGCCGATGGCAGCGTGCTGGCCGAGCAGGGCGCCTTCTATGGCGACGAGGTCCGCCTCGGCGATCTCCCCGATTATGTCCCCAATGCGGTAATCGCCATCGAGGACCGCCGCTTCCGCTCCCATTTTGGCGTCGATCCGCAGGGCCTGATCCGTGCGGCTTTCGAGAATTTCCGCGCCGGCCGCGTTGTCCAGGGCGGCTCCACCATCACTCAGCAGCTCGCCAAGAACCTGTTCCTCGAGCCCGACCGCACCTACCGGCGCAAGGCCCAGGAATTGGTGCTAGCGATCTGGCTGGAAACGCGTTTCACTAAGGACGAAATCCTCCAGCTCTATCTCAACCGCGTTTATTTCGGCGGCGGCGCCACCGGTATCGAAAAGGCGGCCCAGGCCTATTATCGCAAATCCGCCCGTGATCTGAGCCTCGCCGAGGCGGCGACGCTGGCCGGCCTGCTCAAGGCGCCCGCCACTTACAATCCCGCCATCCACCCGGAAGCCGCCACCGAGCGGGCCCGGCTGGTGCTGGCTTCCATGGCCGAGACCGGCGCCATTTCAGCCGACGAAGCGGTCCGCGCCATTGACAATCCGGCCGAGGTCTTGGCCTCCAATTATGTTCCCGCCAAGCAATATGTCGCCGACTGGGTGATTGAGCAGCTGCCGGAATTCGTCCGCGACTATGACCAGTCGATCGTCGTCGAAACCACCATCGATCCCGCGTTGCAGTTCACCGCCGAGAAATCGCTGCGCCGCCATTTGACCGAGGAGGGCGCCAAGCTCGATGTCAGTCAGGCCGCCTTCGTGATGCTCGACACATCGGGCGCCATCAAGGCCATGGTTGGCGGGCGCTCCTACAAGAAGAGCCAGTTCAACCGCGCCACCAAGGCTAAGCGCCAGCCGGGCTCGGCCTTCAAGCCCTTCGTTTATCTCGCTGCCATCGAGCAGGGCTATACGCCGGATTCGGTCGAGATCGACGAGCCGGTGCGGATCGGCAACTGGGAGCCGGAAAACTACAAGCGCAGATATCTGGGGCCGGTGACGCTCGAGACGGCCTTCGCCCTGTCGCTCAACACCATTGCCGCCAAGCTCACCAGTTACGTGGGCCCCGACACCGTCGTCGCCGTCGCCCATCGCCTCGGCATTACCTCGCCGCTCGGCCGCGATGCCTCGATCGCGCTCGGCACTTCGGAGGTGACGCTCCTCGAAATGACCGCAGCCTTCGCCCCCTTCGCCAATGGCGGTGCGCCAGTGGCGCCCTTCGCGGTGCGCCGCGTCCTCAACCGCGACGGCGTGGTGCTCTACGAGCGCAACGGCGACGGTCTCGGCCAGGCGGTGTCGATCTACGATCTTGGCTCCATGAACCGCCTGCTGCGCGCCGTCGTCACCGAAGGCACCGGCCGCAGCGCCCAGTTCGGCGGCTTCGATCTCGGCGGTAAGACCGGCACCAGCCAGGATTACCGGGATGCCTGGTTCATCGGCTTCTCCAGCTATTTTGTCGCCGGCGTCTGGGCCGGCAATGACGACAATTCGCCGACCCGTAAAGTGACCGGCGGCTCGATCCCCGCCGCCATCTGGAAGGATGTCATGGAACAGGCCCATCGAGGCCTCTTGCCGCAGCCGCTACCCGGCGCCGATGCGGCAGGCACTCTTGACGGCATTGCCATGCTGCCGGGCGAGCAGGATCTGGCCGGTCTCGATGATTCCCAACCGTCGAACGGCGGTTTCCTCGACACCATCGGCGGCTTCTTCGGCGGCAATGACGACATTCTGCCTCCGCCGAATTACAAGAAGCGCAAGAAGAAATGGTGGGAAGGCAAGCGCGACCAGTAATCACCGCATTGCGATGCGGTGAACGTCCTGGCCGTGGGCTTTCAGCCATTTCTTGGCCCGCGATGCCTCCGAGCAATGCCTGAGCACCAGTCGCCAGAATTGCGGTCCGTGATCCAAGTGCTTGAGATGCGCCACTTCATGGGCCGCGACATAGTCGAGCACATGTGCTGGCGTCAGAATCAGCCGCCACGAATAGGATAATTCCCCCGCCGCCGAACACGAACCCCAGCGGCTCTTCTGGTCGCGGATTGTGATCCGCCGGAAGCCGACGCCCATCGCCGCGGCGTAGCGTTGCGAGGCCGCCGTCAATTCCTGCCGGGCGGCGATCTTCAGCCAGTCGGTAAGCCGCCGCGCCAAATGCGGCAGCTCGCCCGGCACATGGATCAGTTGCGCCAGCGGATCGGCGGTGACCGCGCCGCGCCGCACCGGGATGTGGCGGATCTCATGGGGAACGCCGCGCAGCGGAATGGAACTGCCGGGCGCCAGAACCACGCGCTCGCCCCTCTGGGCCAGCCGCGCCTCGAGCCAGGCGGCCGAGCGCTCGACAAAATCCAAGGCCCTGGCCCGCGATATGCCTTTGGGAACCGTGACGATCGCCGCCGTTCCCTCGCTGTCGAGCCGCAACACCAGCCGCCGCGCCTGCCCGTTGCGCCGGAAAAACACTTCCAACCCGGCGCCCCCGATTTCGAGCCGTGCCGGCTCAAGCGGTTTTGGCGACAGGAACCGCCGCAGGGCTCGCAGTGGTTTCGGCATCAGGCGTTGGCGTTCACGAATTTGACGATTCTCGGCACTACCTCGTTGCGGAAGCGCGAACCATTGAACACGCCGTAATGGCCCACATGCTCCTGGAGATGGTGCAGCTTCTTTTCGGGCGGCAGTGCCGTGCACAGATCGTGCGCGGCTTGCGTCTGCCCGACGCCGGAAATGTCATCGCGCTCGCCTTCGATGGTCATCAGCGCGGTTGCGGTGATCTTCGCCGGATCGATGCGGCGGTTGCGGTGCACGAAGGTGCCGCGCGGCAG
>JANMQL010000428.1:0-4514 GCA_031370475.1 Hyphomicrobiales bacterium
GGGGGGGAAATAATCCGTTCTACACGGACCGGTTGGGCGCTGCGCCGCCTTTTTGGATCGCTCCCTTTCCTTCCGGCGTCCCGGCCAAAGCGGGGACCCCCTGAGCGATTTCAAGTGGCAGTATGCCGCATGAAACTCTTCAATGGGTCCCGGCTTTCGCCGGGATGACGTTCTGTTATGGTTGGTCATGCGCGATGAAAAGGTTCCCGCTGTCTATATCCTCGCAAGCAGGCGCCATGGCACGCTCTATATTGGGGTAACCAGCGACCTCTGCAGCAGAATTGCTGCTCACAAAAACAGGAGCATTGCGGGCTTCACCAAGAAGTACGGAGTCGATCTGCTCGTCCGGTACGAATATCTTGGGTCGATGGAGGAAGCGATCCGGCGCGAGAAGCAATTGAAAGAATGGCGACGCGGCTGGAAAATCGAATTGATCGAGAAACTCAATCCGATCTGGCGCGATCTTTTCGAAGATCTATGTGGCCCCCAATACCTTCCCGTCATCCCGGCGCAAGCCGGGACCCATTGAATTCTTTCTGCTGGCACACTGATTTCGGCGATCGCTCAGTGGGTCCCGGCTTGCGCCGGGATGACGTATGGTTGAAGTTCGGCACTAATCGCACTTCACCAATCCGCTGGCAGCGTATTTATACACCGCGCCATTATCGGCGAACGACGCCATGCACATGGGAACGATCTGGGCGGCGACGTCTTCGGCCGAGGGCAAGCGCATCGGATCTTCGCCGGGCATGGCCTGGGCCCGCATCTTGGTGCGGGTCGGACCAGGGTTGAAGCAATTGGCGCGGATTGCGGTCGTGACGATCTCGGCGGCATAGGTCTTGACCATGGCTTCAAGCGCCGCCTTGGAAATCGAATAGGGACCCCAATAGGCCAGGCATTTCTGCGCCGCACCCGAGCTTACGAAAACAGCGCGGCCCGCGTCCGACGCCCGCAGCAGGGGATCGAGCGAGCGGATCAGCCGCCAGTTGGCGGTGACATTGACCGCCATCACCTCGTCCCACATTTTCTGGTCGGCATGGGCGAGCGGCGTCAGCTTGCCGAGGACTCCGGCATTGCCCACCAGAATATCGAGTTTCTTCCAGCGCTCGAAAATGGCGGCGCCCAGCCGGTCGATGGCGGCAAAATCCTTGAGATCGGCGGGAACCAGGGTGGCGGAACCGCCGAGTTTCTTGATCTCGTCGTCGAGTTCCTCAAGCCCGCCCTGGGTGCGGGCCATGGCGATGACATGGGCGCCCTCCTTGGCCAATGCCAGAGCAGTGGCGCGGCCGAGCCCGCGCGAGGCGCCAGTCACCACGGCGACGCGGTTGGCGAGCTTTCCGGTCATCGTTGGTTCAGCCGGCCTCGGCCAAAAGCGAAAGCTGCTGCTTGCCGCGCTCGCCGGTGAGGTCGGTGAGGGGTGTTGGATAATCGCCGGTGAAGCAATGGTCGGTGAATTGCGGCCGGTGCGGATCGCGGCCCTCGAAGCCCACCGATTTATAAATGCCATCGACCGACAGGAACGCCAGCGAGGCGACGCCGATGAAACTGCGCATTTCCTCCAGCGTGTGGGTGGCGGCGAGCAGGGATTTGCGTTCCGGCGTGTCGATGCCGTAGAAATCCGGGTGCGCGATGGGCGGGCTCGAAATCCGCATGTGCACTTCGCGCGCTCCCGCCTCATACATCATGCGAACAATCTTCACCGAAGTGGTGCCGCGTACGATCGAATCGTCGACCAGCACGACGCGCTTGCCCGCGATCGCGGCGCGGTTAACATTGTGCTTGAGCTTGACGCCGAGCGAACGGATGGTCTGGGTCGGCTCGATGAAGGTGCGCCCCACATAGTGGTTGCGGATGATGCCAAGCTCGAAGGGAATGCCGGTCTCGCGGGCATAGCCCAAGGCGGCGGGCACGCCCGAATCGGGGATCGGCACCACCACATCGGCTGAAACCGGCGCCTCGCGGGCCAATTGCATGCCCATTTGCTTCCGCACTTCGTAGACCGAGCGGCCACCGAGAATTGAATCGGGCCGCGAGAAATAGATATATTCGAAGATGCAGGGCCGGGCCTGCTGCCTGGGGAAGGGATGCAGCGATTCGACGCCGTCCTCGGAAATCACCACCACTTCGCCGTTCTCCACCTCGCGGATGAATTTGGCGCCGATGATGTCGAGGGCGCAGGTCTCGGAACAGAGGATATAGGCGCCGTTCAATTCGCCAAGCATCAGCGGTCTGATGCCGAAGGGATCGCGGGCGCCGATCAGCTTCTTGTTGGTGAGCGCCACCAGCGCATAGGCGCCTTCCAGCGAGCGCAGCGCGTCGATGTAGCGCTCGACAATGCGCGTCTTCTGGGAGCGCGCGACGAGATGCAGGATCACTTCGGTGTCGGAGGTCGACTGGCAGATCGCTCCTTGGGCGATCAGTTCCTTGCGCAGCGTCAGGCCGTTGGTGAGATTGCCGTTATGGGCGACGGCGAGGCCGCCCGCCGCGAGCTCGGCGAACAGCGGCTGGACATTGCGCAGGATGGTTTCGCCGGTGGTCGAATAGCGCACATGGCCAAGTGCCGCGCGGCCCTGCAGCCGGTCGATCACCTTGGCATTTGAGAAATGATCGCCGACGAGGCCCAGGCGGCGCTCGGTCTGGAAGCGCTCGCCGTCGAAGGAGACGATGCCGGCGGCTTCCTGGCCGCGGTGCTGCAGGGCGTGCAGGCCGAGTGCCGTGAGGGTCGCCGCGTCCGGGTGGCCGTAGATGCCGAACACGCCGCACTCCTCGCGCAGCCGGTCGCCGTCGAGATCGAAATCGTCATCGGTCATTGGCTGTCACTCTGGCCGAAGGCCGGCGGCTGCGTCTCGCCGGTACCCTGAATGAGATTGTCGAGGCCCTGGGTCTCGTTGCTCTGATAGCCCGGTTCGCCTTGCGGATTTTCGGTCTTGGGGGCGGTAAGGTCCGGATTCTTCATCAGCGCGGTATTGGTCAGGGTCTCGGCGATGTCGGGCGGCATGAAGGCCAGCATGATTTCGGCCGCCCCCTTGATCAGCGGCAGGGAGCGGGCGTTCTTCACCCAGTCCTCCTGGCGCTCGAAAGGCACGAGCCAGCCATAGAAGAGATAGGCGATGACAATGAGGATGAAGCCGCGGCCGAGGCCATAGATGAATCCGAGGCTGCGGTCGAAGGCGCCGGCGGATGAGTCGACCACCTTGTCGGAAATCTTGATGCTGGCGAGCGAAAAGGCGATCAGCACGACGATGAAGATGACGGCGCCGATGGCGATTTGCGCCAGGATCGGTTTTTCCACATAGGGCGTGGCGAGCGCCAGGAGGGCCGGTTGCTTGACGGCGATATAGGTGGCCAGCGCCGCCGCCGCCCAGGCCACGAGCGAGAGCACTTCGCGGGTGAAGCCGCGCATCAAAGCGAGGAGTCCCGACACCAGCATGATGCCGAAAAGAATGAGATCGAGAAGCTGAAAGGGCATGGGCAGTACCTGAACCGCAATGAAGGCGTCTTATAGGCAGCTTTTCAAGGGCGTTCTAGGCGATTCTCCGCTGCCCCTTGTCCTGGGCGGCGGTCCAGGCGACGAGGTCCATGATGGTCTCGAGCGGCTTCAACCGCATGCCCTTGGCGCCCGCCGATTCGGTGGCCACGGCGATGACCGCCTCCTTGAGTCCGAGCTTCTGGGCTTCCTTAAGACGGGCCTCGCTCTGGCCGACCGGGCGGATGGCGCCGGACAGCGCGATCTCGCCGAAAATCGCCGTGCCATGGGGAATGATCGTGCCGGTGAGCGAGGAGAGAAGTGCCGCGGCCACCGCCAGATCGGCGGCGGGCTCGCGCACCTTCAAGCCGCCCGCCACGTTGAGATAGACGTCATTGGCGCCGATCACGACGCCGGCCCGGGCCTCGAGCACCGCGAGAATCATGGCCAGCCGGTTGGTATCCCAGCCCACCGCGGTGCGCCGCGGGGTGCCGAGCGGCGAGGGCGAAACCAGGGCCTGGACTTCGATCAGCAGCGGCCGCGTCCCCTCCATGCCGGCGAAGACGGCGGTGCCGGGGGCCGGCCTTTCGCCCGAGCCCATGAACAGGCGCGAGGGGTTGGTGACCTCGGCGAGCCCTGCGTCCGACATTTCGAAAACCCCGATCTCGTCGGTGGGGCCGAAGCGGTTTTTCACCGCGCGCAGGATGCGGAACTGGTGGCCGCGGTCGCCCTCGAAATACAAGACCGTATCGACCATGTGCTCGATCACCTTGGGGCCGGCGATCTGGCCCTCCTTGGTGACATGGCCGACCAGCAGCATGGCGGTGCCGTGCAGCTTGGCGAAGCGGATCAGCGCTTCCGATCCCGCCTTGAGCTGCGAGACGGTGCCGGGGGCCGCCTCGATCACCGGCGACCAGAGCGTCTGGATCGAATCGATGACGGCGACCGAGGGCACGGCCCCCTCCTTGAGGGTGGCGAGAATGTCGGAGACGTTGGTTTCGGTGGCGAGCAGCACCGCGGCATCGTCGAGGCCGAGGCGCTGGGCCCT
>JANMQL010000441.1:0-4422 GCA_031370475.1 Hyphomicrobiales bacterium
CAGGAGGTGGCTTTCGTCGTGGCGACAGACCGCTATGCGGCGGCCGACGGCGTGGAAGCCGTCGCGGTCGATTACGAGGCATTGCCGGTTCTCGTCGATCCGTTCCAGTCGATGGCCAAGAATGCGCCGGTGCTGCGCGAGGATTTGAAGGGCAAGACCAGCGGCGCCCATGGGCCCCGCAAGCATCACAACCACATCTTCGAGTGGACGATGGGCGACAAGGACCTGACGGATGCCGCCTTCAAGAAGGCCGACGTCACCATCAAGGAGCTGATCTCCTATCACCGCACCCATCCTTCGCCGCTCGAGACCTGCCAGGCGGTTGCTTCCTTCGACAAGATCAAGGGCGAATTGACGGTGTGGGGAACCTTCCAGGCCCCGCATGTGATCCGCACCGTTGCGTCGCTGATCTCGACCATCCCGGAACACAAGATCCATGTGATCTCGCCCGATGTCGGCGGCGGCTTCGGCAACAAGGTCGGCGCCTATCCCGGCTATATCTGCGCCATCGTCGCCTCGATCGTCACCGGCAAGCCGGTCAAATGGGTCGAGGACCGCATCGAGAACCTGACCGCCACCAGCTTCGCCCGCGACTACCACATGACGGCGGAAATCGCCGCCAGCCGCGACGGCAAGGTGCAGGCGCTTCGCGTCCATGTGCTGGCCGATCACGGCGCCTTCGACGCCTGCGCCGATCCGTCGAAATGGCCGGCCGGCTTCTTCAATATCGTCACCGGCTCCTATGATTTCCCCGTGGCCCATTGCGCCGTCGACGGCGTCTACACCAACAAGGCGCCGGGCGGGGTTGCCTACCGCTGCTCGTTCCGTGTCACCGAAGCCGCCTATTGCATCGAGCGGGCCATGGATATTCTGGCGCAGAAGCTCAAGATGGATCCGGCCGAACTCAGGATGAAGAACTTCATCCGCCGCGAGCAGTTCCCCTACCGGTCGGCGCTCGGCTGGGAGTACGATTCGGGCGACTATCACACGGCGATGAAGCAGGGCATGGAGAAGATCGGCTACCAGGCGCTGCGCGCCGAGCAGCAGAAAAAGCGCGCCGACTTCAAGGCCGGCAAGACCCGCGACCTCATGGGGATCGGCGTTTCCTTCTTCACCGAGATCGTCGGAGCGGGACCGTCGAAGAATTGCGACATTCTCGGTATCGCGATGTTCGATTCCTGCGAAATCAGGGTGCATCCCACGGGCTCCGCCATCGCCCGCGTCGGCACCAAATCGACGGGCCAGGGCCACGAGACGACCTGGGCCCAGATCATCGCCAGCGAGATCGGCGTTCCTTCCGCCGACATCATGGTGGAGGAGGGCAATACCGACACCGCACCTTACGGTCTCGGCACCTATGGCTCGCGCTCGACGCCGGTGGCGGGTGCGGCGATCGCCATGGCGGCGCGCAAGATCAAGGCCAAGGCCCAGATGATCGCCGCTTTCATGCTGGAAGTGCACGAGGACGATCTGCAATGGGACGTCGACGGCTTCCGGGTCAAGGGCCTGCCGGAGAAATTCAAGTCGATGAAGGAAATCGCCTGGGCGGCCTACCACCAGGTGCCGCCCGGAATGGAGCCGGGCCTGGAAGCGGTGAGCTATTACGATCCGCCCAACATGACCTATCCGTTCGGCGCCTATTTCTGCGTCATGGACATCGATGTCGATACCGGCGTCTACAAGGTCAGGCGCTTCTATGCGTTGGACGATTGCGGTACGCGGATCAATCCGATGATCATCGAAGGCCAGGTGCATGGCGGACTGACCGAGGCCTTCGCCATCGCCATGGGCCAGGAAATCCGTTACGACGCCGGCGGCAATGTGTTGACCGGATCGTTCATGGATTTCTTCATGCCGACGGCGGTCGAAACCCCGCACTGGGAGACGGACCACACGGTCACCCCTTCGCCGCATCATCCGATCGGCGCCAAGGGGGTGGGCGAAAGCCCCAATGTCGGCGGTGTCCCGGCCTTTTCCAACGCCGTCAACGATGCCTTCTCCTTCCTCGGCTCGACCCACATCCAGATGCCGCACGATTATTGGCGGAACTGGGAGGCCGCCAAGAAGCTCGGCGTGGTGGGGTGATGTGCTGAAGGCGCACTTTTGTTTCTTCCCCTTCCCCCCTCGCGGGGGAAGGTGGCGCGCAGCGCCGGATGAGGGGGTGAGCGGCCGGTGCGCATGGCGCATCGAAAGGTCCAGCGGACCTTTCGAAGGCAGCGAGCGCCGCGAGCCCAAGCGAGCGGCCGGGTGGGCCTTCTTGTTTGCATCCCCCCGGCCCTTCGCTTGCGCTCCGGGCGTTCGGCCCTCGCAAAGGTCCACTGGACCTTTGCGCAAGACGGGCCTCACCCCCTCTTCCGTCTCGCGCCTGCGGCGCGATCCACCTGGCCCGGCCGCTTCGCGGCGCTCGCAAGGGCTCGCCCCCGCGAGGGGGAAGGGAAAGGATCTGTTGGCGGTCTCGGTGCACCATGCCGATGAAGCTCCCGCTCCTCTCCGCGAAGCTGGCGGAAGCGGGTTATGTCGCCGACCGGGAACTGGCGATGGCGCTGCATCTGATGGAACTCCTGGGGCGTCCGCTGCTGCTCGAGGGCGAGGCGGGCGTGGGCAAGACCGAAGTCGCCAAGGCGCTTGCCGCCGTGCATGGGACGGAATTGATCCGGTTGCAGTGCTACGAGGGGCTCGACCGGTCAGACGCGCTCTATGAATGGAATTACCAGCGCCAGCTTCTGGCCATCCAGGCCAAGACCGCCTCGGGCTCGACGGTCAGCGAGGACGATATATTTTCCGAGCGCTATCTGCTTGAGCGTCCCCTGCTGCAATCGATCCGCCGGGAGCGGCCGCCGGTCCTGCTGGTCGACGAGATCGACCGCGCCGACGAGGAGTTCGAGGCGTTTCTCCTGGAGCTGCTCTCGGATTTTCAGGTGACGGTTCCGGAACTCGGCACCATCGCGGCCCGCAGCATTCCCCATGTGGTACTCACTTCCAATGCCACGCGGGAGATTTCCGATGCGCTGAGAAGGCGCTGCCTCTATCACTATGTCGATTTCCCCGATGCCGAGCGCGAGGCCGCCATCCTGCAGCGGCGGCTTCCGGGCATCGGAGCGGTCTTCGCTCTGCAGATCGCGCGCGCGGTGGAGAAAGTCCGCAACGAGGACTTGCGCAAGGTGCCGGGCATCGCCGAGACGCTCGACTGGGCGGCGGCCCTCATCGGGCTCGAACTCGGCGATCTGCGCAGCGATCCCGAGGCCGTCTTCGACACCATGATGTGCCTGATCAAGACCCAGGAAGACAAATCGCGTTTCACCCGCGAAGTGGCGGCGCGGATTTTGGGGAAAGTGGCATGAGCCGGCTTGCGCCCGCCTCACAGAACCTCGCGCCGCTCGATGCGGCCATACTGGGGCGCATCGCCGGTTTCGCCCGGCTGCTCCGCAGTCACGATTTCGCCGTGGGCCTCGGCGAAAGCGCCGATGCGGCGCGGCTGGCCGGCGAGCTCGGCGTGCAAAGGCCGGCCATGCTGCGCTCGGCCTTCAAGGCGCTGTTCTGCTCGCGCCCCTCGGACTGGAGCCGCTTCGACGCGCTGTTCGATTCTTATTGGCTGGGCAAGGGCATGAAGCGGCTGGCGAAGGTGGGCGGTTCGGCCGCGGCCCCGGTGCGCCCCACGCTGGCCTTGCCATCCGCGCCAAGCGGCGGCCGCAACGACGCCAACGAGCTTGCCGATCAGGTCTCAAGCTCCTCGGATGGGGAGTCCCGAGAGGGCACAACCGGCAAGAGCGAGGGCGCCTCGCGCAGCGAAGTCCATGGGACGACGGATTTTCGCAAGATCGCCGATCCGCAGGAGATGGAAAAGGCCCATGCGGCGGCGGAGCGGCTGGCCCGGGTCATGCGCAGCCGCCTCAGCCGCAGGGAGCGGGCCCGCGCCAGGGGCCGGCGCATCGATTTGCGCTCGACGATCCGGCGCAACATCGCCGCCGGCGGCACCCTCCTCGACCTGCGCCTGCGCCAGCGCAAGGCCAAGCCGTTGCGGCTCGTCGTGCTGCTCGACGCATCGGGCTCCATGCAGATGTACACGGCGGTGTTCACCCGCTTCATCCATGGCGTGCTCGACCATTTCCACGAGGCCGAAGCCTTCGTCTTTCACACCAGGCTTGCCCAAATTTCATCGGCCATGCGCGAGAAGAACGCCACCCGGGCGCTGGAGCGCATGTCGCTGATGGCCGAGGGCGTGGGCGGCGGTACCCGCATCGGCGAATGCCTGGCAACCTTCAACCAATGGCATGCCAAGCGCGTCCTCAATTCGCGAAGCTGCGTGATGATCCTGTCGGACGGCTACGACACCGGCGCGCCGGAGGCGCTGGCCCGGGAACTCCGCCATCTGCGGCGGCGCTGCCGCCGTATCGTCTGGCTCAACCCGATGATGGGCTGGGA